>JANYJD010000057.1 GCA_025358555.1 Rhodoferax sp. | reverse complement strand
TCATATGCACGTCGAAGGCTTCAAAGCCCGCCTCGGTGAAGGCATAAGCCATTTCCACGTGGGAGTTGACGCCCTGCTCGCGCAGCACGGCCACGCGGGGGCGGGAGAGCATCAGCGCCGGGCTGGATGCAATTGCTTCTAGTTTTATAGCTGCTTGTGCACTGTGGACGAGGGCTACAGCCTTACTTTTCTCCCAAATCGAGGCGAAACCGGGGTTGAGATGCACATGCAAGCCTGGGTCCTGCGGATCGCCCGCTGCCGCGTGTTCCGCATCGGCGCAGGCGGGGTTGTCGCGCAGTTGGCAAATCTTCCAACTGGTGCTGTCCCACACCTGGTGCAGGTCTTGCAGTGGGGCGGTGAAGACAGCTTTGGCGTCGCGCCACACCTGCACTTGGCCGTCGCCTGCCGTTGCAGGGGCATTGCCTGGGCCACGTGGGGCCGCATGCGGCCACGCGTTGCTTTGCACTTTGCCGACAAAATGGCTGTGCTTGCTCAGGCCGTGCTCGCGCAGCGTCTGCATCACTTCATTGCGCTCTGCCGTGCGCACCTGCAGCACGACACCCAGCTCTTCGTTGAACAGCGCTTTGAGCGTGAGTTCTCCGCGCCGGGCGCTGACCTGGCCCGCCCAGTTTTTGCTATCACCATACTCGGCCTGGCTGTCGCTGATGCCATCGCCCAGCGTGATGAGCATGTCCACATTCAACGCCACGCCCACGTGCCCTGCAAACGCCATCTCACACACCGTGACAAACAGGCCGCCATCGCTGCGGTCGTGGTAGGCCAGCAGCTTGCTTTCACGCCTGAGCCGGTTGACCGCCTTGACCAGGTTGACGAGGTCTTTCGGGTCGTCCAGATCAGGCGCTTCATTGCCCAACTGGCCCAGCGTTTGCGCCAGGATGCTGCCGCCCATGCGGTTCTTGCCGCGGCCCAAGTCAACAAGCACCAAGGTGGTGTCGGGCTCGGTCGCATTGAGCTGCGGTGTGAGCGTGCCGCGCACATCGGCCAGGGTGGCGAAGGCGCTGACGATCAGGCTGACGGGGGAGGTGACTTTTTTATCTGTTCCCTCGTCTTTCCACTGCGTTCTCATCGACAGGGAATCCTTGCCCACGGGAATGGACACACCCAGCGCCGGGCACAGTTCCAGCCCCACGGCTTTCACCGTGGCGTAAAGCGCCGCGTCTTCGCCCGGCTCGCCACACGCGGCCATCCAGTTGGCCGATAGCTTGACGCGGTCCAGCTCGATGGGCGCAGCCAGCAGGTTGGTGATGGCTTCAGCCACGGCCATGCGGCCCGAGGCGGGCGCGTCGATGCTGGCCAGCGGCGTGCGCTCGCCCATGCTCATGGCCTCGCCCGCAAAGCCCTTGTAATCGGCCAGCGTGACAGCGCAATCGGCCACCGGCACCTGCCAAGGACCGACCATTTGGTCGCGATGGCTCAGGCCCCCCACCGTGCGGTCGCCAATGGTGATGAGAAAGCGTTTTGACGCCACCGTGGGGTGCGCCAGCACGTTGATGGCGGCTTGTTGCAGGTCAACGCCGGTCAGGTCAATCGGTTTGAATTGCCGAGTGACGGTTGTTACATCGCGCAGCATTTTGGGCGGCTTGCCCAGCAAAACATTCATGGGCATGTGGACCGGTGAATCTTCCGCGTCCGCCGCATCGGCCAGCACCAGCTGGCGTTCCTCGGTCGCCACCCCCACCACCGCAAACGGGCATCGCTCACGTTCACACAAAGCCTGGAACAATTCAAGTGATTCAGGCGCAATGGCCAGCACGTAGCGCTCCTGGCTTTCATTGCACCAGATTTCCTTGGGCGCCAGGCCGGACTCTTCAAGCGGCACCGCGCGCAGGTCAAACCGGGCGCCCCGCCCTGCGTCGTTGGTCAGCTCGGGGAAGGCATTGCTCAGGCCACCGGCGCCTACGTCGTGAATGGCGAGGATGGGGTTGCTGACACCGGTGGAGCCGCTGCCATCGCTACCGGAGGGGCGCTCGCCATTCCCAAGTGCCCAGCAATGGTTAATGACCTCCTGCGCACGCCGCTCAATCTCGGGGTTGCCGCGCTGCACCGAATCAAAGTCAAGCTGGGCCGCGTTCGCCCCGGTGGCCATGGAGCTGGCTGCGCTGCCGCCCATGCCAATGCGCATGCCGGGGCCGCCGAGCTGGATCAGCAAACTGCCTGCGGGAAACTCGATCTTGTGGGTCTGCGTGGCGTCAATTACGCCCAGGCCCCCGGCGATCATGATGGGCTTGTGGTAGCCGCGCTGCTCGTGCACTTCGCCCTCTGCGGTAGTGTGCGAAATGGTCTGCTCGTATTCGCGGAAATAGCCCAGGAGATTGGGGCGGCCAAATTCGTTATTGAAGGCAGCGCCTCCCAAAGGGCCTTCGATCATGATTTGCAGCGGGCTGGCGATGTGCTCTGGCTTGCCATAGGCCGCTTGAACGTCAGTTGGTGCTTCAATTCCGATCGCATCTGAATTAATTGGAATCTGACCCCAATTAATTTTTGAGACGGTAAAACCGGTCAAGCCGGCCTTGGGTTTCGAGCCGCGCCCGGTTGCCCCTTCGTCACGTATCTCACCGCCTGCGCCGGTGGATGCGCCGGGGAAAGGGGAGATGGCGGTGGGGTGGTTGTGGGTTTCCACCTTCATCAGCACGTGGCTCATCTCACTATATTTTTTGTAGCTACTTATGCACTGTGGACGGGGGCTAGAGGCATATTTAGCTCCTAAATCAGCATTTTTTGGCACTTGAGAGGCAAAAAGAGCGCCCTGGGCCTTGGCAACGAAGCGTTCCACCAGGTTGCCCTGCATCACCGACGCATTGTCCGAATACGCCACCAGCATGTGCTGCGGGTTGACCTGGTGCGTGTGGCGGATCATGCCAAACAGGGTGTGCGTTTGCGCCACGCCGTCAACCGTGAACTGGGCGTTGAAAATCTTGTGGCGGCAATGCTCGCTGTTGGCCTGGGCGAACATCATCAGCTCCACATCGGTGGGGTTGCGATTCAACTGCGTGAAGGCCTGCACCAGGTAATCGATCTCGTCACGTGCCAGGGCCAGGCCAAACTCGCTGTTGGCGGCCTGCAGCGCTGATTTGCCGCCGCCCAGCACGTCCACGTGGGCCATCGGGGCGGGCTGCAATTCTGTGAACAGTTGCAGCGCGTGCGCGCGCTCAAACATCACGCTCTCGGTCATGCGGTCGTGCAGCAGGGCTGCGGCCTGATTCAATTGCGCGGGGCTGAGCGTGGCCTTGCCCAGCAGGGGCTGTTTGAGAGCGAGGCGGTATTCCACAATGCGCTCCACCCGGCGCACGGCCAGGCCGCAGTTGTGCGCGATGTCGGTCGCCTTGGAGGCCCAGGGCGACACCGTGCCAAAACGCGGCGTCACCACGATGAGTGCGGCGTCATTGGCCTTGCCAGAAGCCAGCTCTGACGCACCACTAGGGCCGCTATGGGGTTCGCCATACGTGAGCAATGCGGCAAGCTGATTCTGGAGTGTGTCAGCCGGCGCATCATCCGACGTCACCAAATGGACAAACCGGGCCGAAACAGAGGCAATGCGCTCGTGGATGGCTTGCAGGCGGGGCAGCAGTTGCAAAGCGCGAAAGCTGCCGAGGGCGCTGCCGCCCTCAAATTGGGTGATGTGCAGGGTCACGTGGGGGGTCTGAAATGGTGGCTGAAACGGTGGCTGAAACGGTGGTCCCAAGCGATAGGCTGCGGTGATGGGCGCTCGGCCAATTTTACCTTCGACAGCATGCCGCCCTGCCCTCTGGGATAATTGCCAGCATGACGATTACCTACAAAGACGCCGAAGGCGTGCGCGGCATGCGCATCGCGGGCAAACTGGCCTCTGAAGTGCTGGATTTTTTGACGTCGCACGTGCAGCCCGGCGTCACCACCAATGCGCTGGACAAGCTGGCGTTTGACTTCATCACCGAAGTGCAGGGCGGCATCCCCGCGCCACTTAATTACCGGGGCAGCGGCAATATTCCTTACCCCAAGTCCATCTGCACCTCGGTCAACAACCAGGTGTGCCATGGCATCCCCAGCGACAAGCAGCTCAAAAAGGGCGACATCGTCAACATCGACGTGACGGTGATCAAGGACGGCTGGCACGGCGACACCAGCCGCATGTTCATCGTGGGCGACACCTCCATTGCCGCCAAGCGCCTTTGCAGCATCACGTATGACGCGATGTGGCACGGCATCAAGATGGTCAAGCCCGGCGCACGGCTGGGCGACGTGGGCTGGGCGATCCAGAAATTTGCCGAGAGCCAGGGCTTCAGCGTGGTGCGCGAGTTTTGCGGGCACGGCATTGGCCGCGTGTTCCATGAAGAACCGCAGGTGCTGCACTATGGCAAGCCCGGCACGCTGGACGAGCTGAAGGTGGGCATGACCTTCACCATCGAGCCGATGATCAACGCCGGACGCAAGGAGATCAAGGACGGGCCCGAGAAAGACGGCTGGACCATCGTAACCAAAGACCATTCGCTCTCGGCGCAGTGGGAGCACACGGTGCTGGTGACCGAGACCGGGTATGAGGTGCTGACGCTCTCGGCTGGCAGTTTGCCCACGCCCGCTTTTGTACCTGTCCAGCTTTCTGCGCAACCACAAGTGTCTGCACAGGTGGCAGCGGACGCCCCCGCCTGAACGGCCAGCGACGGCAAACCGCCCCGCGCACCATGACCACGCCTCACGCGCTGCGGGAGCAGTACCGCGCCCATAAGACCGCGTTGATGCAAACCATCGCGTCCAGCGGGCCGTCCACCCGGGGCGTGCGCTCGGGCCTGCAGCAGATATCAAAGCTGACTGACGCGACACTGCGCACGCTGTGGCAAGAGAGCGGTCTTGCCGAGCCATTCGCACTGGTGGCAGTAGGCGGTTTTGGGCGCGAAGAGCTGTTTCCGCACTCTGACGTGGACGTGCTGCTGCTGCTGCCGGACGACCAGTCGCCCGACAGCAATGCGACGCTGAAAAGCCAGATTGAGACCTTCATCGGCAACTGCTGGGACGCCGGGCTCGAGATTGGCTCCAGCGTGCGAACGGTGTCCGAATGTCTGGCCGAGGCGGCCAAAGATGTGACGGTGCAGACGTCGCTGCTGGAGTCACGCCTGATCGTGGGCGATGCGCGGCTGTTCAACCACTTCATGGCGCGGTTCACCGCCAACATGGACGACAACGCGTTTTTTGTGGCCAAGACGCTTGAGATGCGACAGCGCCACAACAAGTTTGAAAACACACCCTATTCGCTGGAGCCCAATTGCAAGGAATCCCCCGGCGGCCTGCGCGATTTGCAGATCATCCTGTGGGTGGCCAAGGCGGCAGGCTTTGGCAAAAATTGGGACGAGCTGGCGCGCAATGGCCTGGCCACCGCGTTTGAGGTGAAGCAGATCAAGCGCAACGAGGCACTGCTGCGCCTGATCCGCGCGCGGCTGCACCTGATTGCGCAACGGCGTGAAGACAGGCTGGTGTTTGATTTGCAGACGGCAGTGGCAGATTCCTTTGGATATGTGGCCCCCACGCTTGTCGCTTCGCGTACTGCGCTGCCCCCCGAGGGGGCTGTTTTGCCTAGGGGCGGCCCGTCGGCAAAACGGGCTTCTCCGGCAAATTCGACGGTCCGTCCCAGCGAAGCATTGATGCGCCGCTACTACTGGGCCGCCAAAGCCGTCACGCAACTCAACCAGATTTTGCTGATGAACATTGAGGAGCGGCTGGATCCTCAGACCCATGCACCACGTCCAATCAATGAGCGGTTTTTTGACAAGGCCGGGATGATTGAGGTGGCCAGCGACGATCTGTACCAGCGCCAGCCGCATGCGATTCTGGAAACTTTTCTGCTCTACCAGACCACGGTCGGCGTGAAGGGTCTGTCGGCCCGCACCCTGCGCGCGCTGTACAACGCGCGCAGCCTGATGGATGGCAAGTTCCGCAATGACCCCGTCAACCGAACCACCTTCAGGCAGATTTTGATGCAGCATGACGGCATCACCCATGCCATGCGGCTGATGAACCAGACCTCGGTGCTGGGGCGCTACCTGTGGGTGTTCCGGCGCATTGTTGGCCAGATGCAGCATGACCTGTTCCACGTCTACACGGTGGACCAGCACATCCTGATGGTGCTGCGCAATGTGCGGCGGTTTTTTATGGCCGAGCACGCGCACGAGTACCCGTTTTGCTCGCAACTGGGCGCGGGCTGGGACAAGCCTTACATCCTGTACGTGGCCGCGCTGTTCCATGACATTGCCAAGGGGCGCGGCGGCGACCATTCGGTGCTGGGCACGGTGGACGCACGGCGCTTTTGCCGCCAGCACGGTATCGACGCGGAAGACACCCGGCTCATTGAGTTTCTCGTACAGGAGCACCTGACAATGAGCCGCATTGCGCAAAAGTCCGACCTGAGCGACCCCGACGTGATTGCCGCATTTGCCAAGCGCGTGGGCACCGAGCGCTACCTGACCGCCCTGTACCTGCTGACCGTGGCCGACATCCGCGGCACCAGCCCGAAGGTCTGGAACGCGTGGAAAGGCAAACTGCTGGAAGACCTGTACCGCTACACCCTGCGTGCCCTGGGCGGCCGCGCGCCCGACCCCGACGCCGAGGTGGAGCTGCGCAAGCGCGAGGCGCTGGTGCTGGTGGCCCTGTATGCCATGCCGTTTGAAGCCCACAAGCCGCTGTGGGATACGCTGGATGTGGGCTATTTCATGCGCCATGACGCCGTGGACATTGCCTGGCACACCAAGCAGCTGTCACGCCACGTGGGCTCCAGCAAAGCCATCGTGCGGGCGCGCCGTTCCCCTGCGGGCGAGGGCCTGCAGGTGCTGGTCTACACGCCCGACCAGCCCGACCTGTTTGCGCGCATATGCGGCTACTTTGACCAGCACGGCTTCAGCATTCTGGATGCGCGCATCCACACCGCCCGCGATGGCCACGCGCTGGACACTTTCCAGCTGGTCACGTCCGCCCTGCCGGAGGAATACCGCGAAGTCACCAGCATGCTGGAGAACAACCTGGCATTGGCTGTGGCCAGCACCGGGCCACTGCCCCCGCCCGGCAAAGGCCGCGTGTCGCGCCGCGTCAAGAGCTTTCCAATCACGCCCCGCGTCAGCCTGCGCCCCGATGAAAAAGCCCAGCGCTGGCTGCTCAACATCTCAGCCAGCGACCGCGTCGGCCTGCTTTACAGCGTGGCCCGCATACTGGCCAAACACCGCATCAACCTGCAACTGGCCAAAGTGGCCACGCTGGGCGAGCGGGTAGACGACACGTTTTTAATCGATGGCCCCGAGCTGCAGCAGAACCGCGCGCAGATTGAGATTGAGACGGAACTGCTGGAGGCGCTGGCTTGAGCTTGACGTGACCTAGGCGTGACCTTGGCGTGATGCGAATCTGCCCACGCGGTCACGAATTCACCGCTGTCCACGCGGCCTGAAATGACCGCATCAAACTGGCATGCAGCAACCCCAGTTTGGGCTTCTGCCCAAATGGCGCGGCTGGCGGCACCTTGAACCACTCGTTGCTGTAGTCAAGTTCCACCACCGCAGCCAAATTGAATTTGGTGTCAACGCTGAGGCCAGACAACCGGTACGGGTCGCCCAGGCTGTTTGCTATCAAAAACTCACCACGGCGCAAAGACCGGGTTTTCTGACTGGTGCCGTAAGCCACGATAACGCGGAAGTGGGGTGAATCATCTTCAAACACCCGCACCACAAGGGCTGGACGCGGCTTGGGGGCTGGCTGCAACGCTGGAAGCTCGGGAAAATGGCACCAGGCAATCTCCCCCGCTTGCGGTTTGGGCCACCACAGCTTGGGCTGCACGGCCTAAAACAGGCTGGAGGCAACTTTTTTGCCGCGTGCCGGGCCCGCTGCTTTGCGGATGGCCGCCATCTGTTTTGCGTTGATCGGGCCGTCATCCACCTCGTACTTCGGCAGCACTTCGTCAGCCAGCTTGCGGACTGCGTAATGCAGCACTTCGGATTCACGCGTGTAACCCAATTGCTTGGCAAGGCGCGACAGCGTTGCACGCGACACCTTGGACGCGGTGTCTTTGGGCTGAAAGCGCATGAGCAGCGCGTCTGGGGCTGTGGCGATGGACATGTGAAATCTCCTTGATATCAGGATGATATCAAACCAGGCCGATTTCAATCGTCCTGAAGCGCATCGAGCCCTGGAAACAGCACCTCGGTAAACCCGAACTTCGTGAAGTCGCGCACCCGCATCGGGTACAGCTTGCCAATCAGGTGGTCGCATTCGTGTTGCACCACGCGGGCGTGAAAGCCCTCCACCGTGCGGTCAACCGGGTCACCATACTGGTCAAACCCGGTGTAGCGGATGCGGTGCCAGCGCGGCACAACAGCGCGCAGGCCGGGGACCGAAAGGCAGCCTTCCCAGTCTTCTTGTTCCACCGGCCCGAAGCTGCCTAGACTTCCAACGTCGCCTCTGCCGTCACCGCCATCCAAGGCCATTGGCGGCAAGGGCGTGATGACCGGATTGATCAGCACCGTGCGCGGCACCACGGGCGCGTCCGGGTAACGCGGGTTGACCGCGTCGGTGCCAAAGATCACTAGCTGCAGATCCACCCCAATCTGCGGCGCCGCCAGACCCGCCCCATTGGCCGCGCGCATGGTGTCCAGCATGTCGGTGATCAGCAAATGCAACTCGTCGGTATCGAACTGCGTCGCCGGTTGTGCCACACGCAGCAGGCGCTGGTCGCCCATTTTTAGAATATCGCGGACGGTCATGCCGACAAGGTGGCTTTCAACTGATGGAGTGCAGACAACAGTGCAGGAATATCGGTTTTGACGATGCTCCAAAGCGTGTCGTTGTCAATGCCCAAATAGCCATGGATGAGTTGATTTCGTGTCGCGATGATTTTCCTCCACGCAATGTAGGGGGATGCCAAACGGACTGACTCTGGAACGTGAGTTGCCGCTTCACCAATCAATTCAATATTACGGATCGTGGCATCAAAGCGCATGACATCGTCCACAAAACGAATCTGATCAAGGCCGCGGGTAAAAACTTCAACCCTCTCGCAAAACCCGATCATGTCATCGAGGTAAAACCGCCATTCTCGGGCTACCGGGGCTTCAGACATGCAGGGCTTCCCGTTCGATAAACGGCCTGAGCTCCGCCCGAAGCGCTTTATCAGTCACCAGATCGACATGGCGCCCCAGCAAATCTTCGAGATAAAACTGAACTCCAAAATAGCGGGCGGAAGTAGCCGGTCCGTCAAAGCCGACGAGCACGTCCACGTCGCTTGTATGCGTCGCGCTGTCTCGCGCGGTGGAGCCAAAAAGCGCCAGCTTGACCACGCCGAATTGGCTGGCGAGGTAGGGTTTGTGTTCTCCAAGAAGCTGAAGTGTCGTTTGACGGCTCATAGTTGCAGTTTACTGGTTTCGTCTTGATTTCCACTTGGCGCGGCACCGCGGGCCAGAAGGGCGTTCAACCCCGCCTCATCGAGTATCGCAACGCCCAGCTCCCGCGCCTTGTCCAGCTTGCTGCCCGCCTCGGCACCCGCGACCAGGTAGTTTGTTTTTTTGCTGACCGACCCCGCCACCTTGGCACCAGCGGCTTCCAGAAGGTCTTTGGCTTCGTCGCGGCTCAGTGTGGGAAGGGTGCCTGTGATGACGAAGGTTTGGCCTGCCAGAGGTTTGGGCGTTACTGCGACGGGCTCGCCCTCTTTCCAGGTCAGGCCACAGGCGCGGAGTTGCTCGACCACTTCGCGATTGTGCGGTTGGTCAAAGAAAGTACGCAGGCTGAGTGCGACGATAGGTCCGACGTCGGCAACGGCAGTCAGTTGCTCCACGGTTGCGTCCATGATGCTGTCGAGCTTGCCAAAATGCTTGGCCAGCGCCTTGGCAGTGGCCTCCCCAACGTGCCGGATCCCCAGGCCAAACAGGAATCGTGGCAACGTGGTCTGCTTTGATTTTTGCAGCGCATCCACGATGTTCTGTGCCGACTTTTCGGCCATGCGGTCAAGCGCCGCGAGCGATGCCAAGCCCAGCCGGTACAGATCGGGCAAGGTCTTGATGACGTTCGCATCCACCAATTGCTCCACCAGCTTGTCGCCCAGCCCTTCGACTTCCACCGCGCGGCGCTGGGCAAAATGCAGGATGGCCTGCTTGCGCTGGGCGCTGCAAAACAGGCCGCCTGTGCAGCGGTAGTCGGCCTCGCCCTCTTCGCGCACGGCGTCACTGCCGCAGACGGGGCAGTGACGGGGCATGGTGAAGATGGGGCCACGCGGTGACGAGGTCGTAGTTGAAGGCACCTCAGCTAGGCCAGCGGCGGCAACCTCAAGCAGGTCAGCGGCGGCACCTTCAAGAGGTTCAGCGGCGGCAGAATGAAGCACAACGGGAAGCACAACGCTCACCACCTCCGGAATCACGTCGCCCGCCCGGCGCACGATCACCGTGTCGCCCACGCGCACGTCCTTGCGGCGGGCTTCGTCTTCGTTATGCAGGGTGGCGTTGGTCACCGTCACCCCACCCACAAACACGGGGGCCAGCTTGGCCACCGGTGTGAGCTTGCCAGTGCGCCCGACCTGCACATCAATGCCCAGCACCATCGTCATCTGCTCCTGCGCCGGGTATTTATGTGCCACCGCCCAGCGCGGCTCACGCGTCACAAAACCCATTTGCCGTTGCAGCGCCAGACTGTTAACCTTGTAGACCACACCATCAATGTCAAACCCAAGGGTATCGCGCTGCTGGCCCACGCGTTGGTGATACGCTATTAATTCAGAAGCGCCTTGTGCAATATCTACAAGGGCTGAAACCGGAAAACCCCACGATTTTAAGGTTTGCAGTATGTCCGAATGGGTTTTGAAGTCTGGCCCGCCCTGCTCTTTTGGCGTGATCTCGCCGAGCCCGTAAGCAAAGAAGCTCAAGGGTCGTTGCGCAGCAATGGCAGGGTCTAGCTGTCGCACCGCGCCCGCTGCGGCATTGCGCGGGTTGACAAATGTTTTTTCGCCTTTGACGCCCTTTGCAATTTTCTCCCGCTGGCGTTCGTTCAACGCCTCGAAGTCATCGCGGCGCATGTAGACCTCGCCACGAACTTCAAGTACGGGTGGTATCCCCGCGCTTGTCACTTCGTGTACTGCACTGGACGTGCTCGCGCCAGAGGCGCTTGCCCTTCGCTCTGTCCCGATGTGCGCAGGCACATCGGGAGCCGCAGAGCTCAGCCCCACGGGGGCGCTGCCTTGCTTGGGGCGGCCCGGCGCGGC
>JANYJD010000035.1 GCA_025358555.1 Rhodoferax sp. | reverse complement strand
CTGATGCCCTTCCATTGCGTGTTCACATCCTCCCAGCGCAGCGCCAGCACTTCGCCGGGCCTGGCACCGGTCAGCAGCATCATTTGAATGCAGGCGGCAATGACCGGGTTTTGAAGCTGTTGCACGGCGGCAAACCACGCGGCCAATTGACCCTTTTGCAGAACGTCCTTCTTGGTGCCGGCCTTGCCCAAGGCTTCGCGGGCCTTCTTGGTCTTGGCCGGGTTTTTGGCCGGTAGTAGCGCGGCATAGGCGGGCTGTTCTGCGCACCAGGTCAGAAACACGGTCAGCAACCGCCATGCAAGGCGGGCGGACGACGGGCGGGTCAAGCCCTCTTTGGCCGCCCATGCCTCTATGGTTGGTTGGTCAAGATCACGCAGCGCCAGCGGCATCAAAGCGGCCAGCGGCCCCGGCTGGGTCAGCTTCTTGCCACCGCCACGGCGGCCAGACGGCAAGCCCCCAGCCTTGGCCTTGTCGATATGGTCACGGTAATGCAGATCGCCCCAGTGCGGGCGGCGCTCGGTAATGTACATGGCCCACACCTCGCCCACGGTCTGGGCTGCCAGTTAGTTGGCCTCCGCCTGGGCTGCGGCGCTGGCGTCCCGTTCGGCTTGCTGGGCCAGCGCGTCACGTTTCAGGTCGCGGGGGTCTTTGCCATCGTTAATCATGCGTTGCAGGGCGCGTGCCTTGTCGCGGGCCTGCTCAATGCGCCACGCGCCGGGGTTGCCGATGGTCAGGCGCAGGTTTTTGCCCTGGTACACGCTTTGGAACACATAGGCCGGTTTCCCGGCGGGCGTGGTGCGCAGCCCCAGCCCGGCGGCGGTGGCGTCCCACATGAACGCTTGCGCCTTGTCGGCGTGGCAATTGAATAGCGGGCTTTTTTGACTTTAAATGTCAAGCGCATACACCTCGGCACCGGCCCGTTCGGCCGTGCTGTGCCCCCGCAACGCCAGATCCCACTCGGGGCCAAGCGCGCCCATTTGCGGCACCAGGTTTTTAATCATGGCCCCGACTTCTTCGACGGCGGCATCGAACTCGCCGACCTGTTCGCGGTTCTCCAGAAACAGCCGCGCCACCCTGTAGCCGCCGGAGTCAATGGTGACGAGGTAGCGCGCTGGTGGCCGGCGTGGGGTGCCGGTGTGCTCTCGCGGAGCTTCCATACCGAAGGTTTGACTCATTCAGACACCTCTGCAAACAATTGCGTGGCGGTGATTTCCAGCCCCACACTGGCCAGCAGCACCAGTTCACCCTTGGCAAAAGGGTGCAGCACCCACAGGCCGTCTGCGCCTTTGCGGTAGCAGTCAGTGCTGCGGGTGTCGATGTCAACCAGCACATATTCCTGCAGGCTGGGCAGGGCTCGGTAAAGCCCAAATTTCAGGCCACGGTCATAGGCTGCAGTGCTGGGTGAAAGCACTGCCACAATCAACTTGGGTTCGGATTTGACGGTGGCGTTGGCCTGGTCCAGCGGGCTGCACGTCACCAGCACGTCGGGATAGAAGTATTGGTTGGTGGCGGCCACGTTGACTTTCATGTCGCTCATGTAGGTGCGGCAGGGGCTGCCAGTGAGGTGTTGGCGAAGCGCAAAAGCCAGGTTCAACGCAACAGTGACATGCCGGTCTTCGGCCCCGGCCATCGCAAACACTTCGCCATCAACAAATTCATGGCGCCCGGTTTGCCCGGCCTCCCAGACCAGGTATTCGGCGGCAGTGAAAACGGGCTTCTGTGCAGCGGGTCCCATAGTGGGCTCCAGCGTTGGGGAATAAACCCTGATTATGCGGGCGCGGCGGCAAGGCTGCGGTCCTGAAATGTCCCCGTCATGGCCACATTGCACGCACAATATCCGAAACAACCCAAGGAGACCTCATGTCATCAGTCACAGGCAATACAGACAGCACAGGCAATGTAGACACAGCAGACACCACAGCCCGCAAAGTCGCCATCATCACAGGCTCTGGCACGGGGGTTGGCGCGGCCACCGCCCTTCTGCTCGCACAGCAGGGCTACAACCTGGTCATCAACTATTCGCGCAGTGAAGCAGAGGCCAGACAGTCTCAGGCGGCCTGCCAGGCCGCCGGGGCGGACACGCTGCTGCTGCGCGGCGACGTAGCCGATGATGCTGACTGCAAGGCCATGGTGCAAGGGGCAGTGGCCCGCTGGGCGCGCATTGATGCGCTGGTGAACAACGCGGGCATCACCTCGTTCACCGGAGCCGCCAACTGGGATGTGCTGGACATGGACACGTTTCAGCGCATTTTTGCGGTCAACACCGTGGGCGCATTCCAGATGGTGCGGGCCTGCGCGCCGCATCTGAAGGCGATGCAGGGCGCGGTGGTGAATGTGTCTTCCATTGCCGGGTCTCTCGGCATTGGCTCATCGGTGCCTTACATTGCGTCCAAAGGCGCGGTGAATTCCATGACGCTGTACCTGGCGCGCGCCATGGCCCCTGATGTGCGGGTGAATGCGGTATGTCCGGGCCTGATCACCTCGCGCTGGTTTGTGGATGGCATGGGGCAGGAGGGGTTCGACAAGGTCAAGGCGCTGACCGAGCACAACGCGCCACTGCAGCGGGCCAGCACGCCCGAAGACGTGGCGCAGGCCATTGTCTGGCTGCTGACGGGTGCACGCACCATGACGGGCGAGCTGTTGCTGCTGGATGGCGGCATGCACTTGGGGTCTGCACGGATGCAAGTGCCCGGGCGGGCCTGAGCAAAAGCAGACAATCCGTTGTACTTTGCCTGTCAGGCTGCTGTCGCGCATCACCTGGTCGCCGCCTTTTCCCGGCGGCACGCACACGCCGCTGCCGCTGCCGGGGCGCAAGCTGGCCGTCATCCTGGACGAAGCCAACGCCCAGAAGTGCGCCAAAGGGCTGTTTCAGACCTTTTGTGCTGGACATGCGCTCGCCTGAAAACCCGATGCCCATTTCCACCTTGCCATCGCCCCGAGACCGGGACAACTGTGCCTCGCCCGGCACGTTTGGCCCGCACAACCTGCATGAAAACCGCCCAGGCTCATTCCAGAGCGAAGACCTGATTTTTGCCACCTACAACAATGCCGGCGTGCGGGTGTTCGACATCAAGGACCAGTTTGCGCCGAAGGAGGTCGCATCGTGGGTGCCGCCAATGCCAAAGCGTCTGATCGACCCGCGTCCGAACATTGGGCTGGATGCCAAAACCGCTGACCTCTACGTCACCACGGAAGGGTTGATGTATGTCAGCGACTGGAATGCGGGAATGCACGTGCTTGAATACCAGGGTTGATGGGTCTGGCATAGACTCCAAAGCTTCTGATTCCAACCCGACAGGCCCCCATGCAATACCGAAATTTAGGCAAAAGCAACCTCAAAGTCTCAACCCTGTGCCTGGGCACCATGATGTTTGGCGACCAGACTGCGCGGGAAGAGGCGGCGTTGATCGTCTCCGACGCGCATGCCAACGGTGTCAACTACATCGACACCGCCGATGTTTACACGCATGGTACGTCTGAGGCCATGCTGGGCGACCTGCTGAAAGGCCAGCGCCATGACTGGGTGGTGGCCACCAAGCTGGGCAACAAAATGTCAGAGCGGGTGAACGAAGGGCAGTTCTCCAGAACCTGGATGATGCGCGAAATAGACGCCAGCCTGGCGCGCCTGCAAACCGATTACGTCGATATTCTGTACATGCACCGCGACGACAATGGCATGAACCTGGAAGAGCCCCTGCGTGCGCTGGATTTGATGCTGCGAGCCGGCAAGATTCGCTATTGGGGTGTCTCCAACTTTCGTGGCTGGCGCATTGCCGAAGCCGTGCGCATTGCCACGCAGCTTGGCATGCCGGGCCCGGTGGTGTGCCAGCCGTATTACAACCTGCTGAACCGCATGCCCGAGGTCGAGGTTCTGCCCGCCTGCGCCCACTACGGCATTGGCGTCACCCCCTACAGTCCGATTGCGCGCGGCGTGCTGACCGGAAAATACCCGCCGGGGCAAACGCCAGACCCCAGCACGCGCGCCGGGCGGGGTGACAAACGCATCAGCCAGACTGAGTTTCGCGAAGAGTCACTGGTGATTGCGCAGACGCTCAAGGGGCATGCGGAATCCAGAGACACGACCCTGGCTCACTTTGCCACGGCCTGGGTGTTGGCCAACGCAGCCGTCAGCTCGGTGATTGCCGGGCCACGCACGCTCAAGCAGTGGCAGGATTATTTGCCCGCGCTGAACTATGTGGTGACAGCCGAAGACGAGGCGCTGGTGGACAGCCTGGTCAGGCCCGGCCATCCGTCCACGCCCGGCCACACCGACCCGGCCTACCCGCTGCATCCAAGGGTGCGGAGCTAGCTACAGGGCAGGGCGCGGCCCAGGACAGTCAAGGCCGTTTCTCTGCCGGTGCGTCCGCGCGTTCATCGTCCGCAGGCACCAACCCATACGGTTGCACCAGCGGCCACACGTGCGGTGGCACCATGTTTTTGATTTTGGCGGGCATCTCGCGGCGCAGGTGCACGATGGTCTCGACCGCTTTCATTTCCACGCGTGCACGGGCAAATTCCAGACCCTTGGGGCCAATTCTGGGCATTAGCCAACCGACGACAGGACGCAGCCAGTCGGGCATGCGCCGCAGTGGTAAGCCACCTGCGGCGCGCTGCACATTGGTCAGAAAACCCTTCACCGGGCCGCGCCGGTCCCATGCTCTGGAAAGGGCCACAAAACTGCTCATCGGTGCGCAGCGGGTCGCGCGCGCAGCCATGCACCCGCTCTTCCAAGCGCGCATAGTCGGGTTTGATGAACTGGCATGCCAGGCCGCAGTGCTTGGGCTCTGACGAGCGGGAAATGCCGCAGTCGGTGCACAGGTCGCGCGCAGCGGCTTGCGCGACAGGCGCTGCCCAGACGAAGGGTCGGTTCATGGGCAAGTTGGTGGGAATTGCGGCAGATGCCAACTAGGGCGAACGGTGCAGCCGGGGCGCCGACAGCGCGCTGATGTTGTCATCAATCGCAGCGTCCACGTCTTTCCAGCGACAGGCCAAGGGGCCTGCCGCCAGCGCCGCTTGCAAGGCCTTGAGGTCTTTCACGTTGGGGGCCACCTTGATTTGCGCAATGGCCGCATCGGCATTGCCCGCCCTGAGCACGGCCAGCACCTTGGCGGCCCATTCACTGGTTTTTGCCATTGCAGGAGCGTTCTTTGGGTTGCTTCATGTTTTGATTATGTCCCCTGCGTTTCAGCCGCCCTGCCGCTACGCGAATAAACTCTCATCCTGCGTCCAACCACCAACCCGGAGATTCTCACCATGCTGACCCTTTGCGGCTTTCCTGTGTCCAACTACTACAACAAAGTCAAACTCGCGCTGCTTGAGAAAGGCGTGCCATTCGTTGAAGAAAAAGTGATGACCAAAAGCACTGATGAAGCCGTGCTAAGTGCGTCGCCCTTGGGCAAAATTCCGTTCATCCGCACCGAGCAAGGTGGCCTGTGCGAGAGCCAGGCCATCATGGAGTACATCGAAACCACCTGGCCCAACCCGCCGCTGATGCCTGCTGACGCCTTCGGCCAGGCCAAGGTGCGCGAGCTCATCACGTTCATTGACTGGCACCTTGAAATTGTGGCCCGCGAGCTGTATGGCCAGGCGTTTTTCGGCGCAGCCGCGCTGAGCGACGACAGCAAGGCGCGCATCCGCAAGCAGCTGGTTGCCAACATTGCAGGCTTCAAGCGCATGGCCAAGTTTTCTCCTTATGTCGCGGGCAGCGCTTTCACGCAGGCCGACTGCGCTGCGTTTGCCAGTCTGCCGCTGGTGGGCATGGCTACCAAGGCCATTTATGGGGAAGATTTGCTGCTGGCCGAAGGCCTGGATTACAAAGGCTACGTCAAGCTTGTGGGTGAGCGGCCCTCGGCACAAAAAGTGCTGGCTGACCGCAAGGCGGCGACGGTCAAAGCATAATCACCTTACAGCATCTGGCTGTACCGATAGGGGATGGCGCTGATGAAGGCAGGAACGATTTATTTCAAGACCGATCAGGGCCGCCTGGAGATCACTGCGCGCAGTGGCAAGATAGATTCCCTGCAGCGGCGCCTGCTGATCATGGTCGACGGCAAAAAAGCCGTCAACGATCTGGCTGCCTTTGTCCGCGTGGGTGAGCTACAGGCCACGCTGGAGCACTTGCTGGCGCTTGGGCTGATCGAGTCTGGCTTGCAGGAAGTTGACTTGCTCCTGCCGATAGAACCGGGATATGCAGCGGCCCGCCCCAGCGAAGCGCCGCGCCCTGCCACCAGCCCCGAAGAATTTGCCAAGGTGCGGGATGACGCTTCCCGCTATGTTTCACAACATTTGGGCGCGTCTGGTGTGCCCATTTGCGAAGCCATTGACCGCTGCAAAAACCCCGAGGAACTGCGCCGCCTGCTGCGCGGTGTCGAGGCTTTTGTGGGCGACAAGCTCAGCCCGTCAACGGCCCATGAGATCGCAACTGATTTCGGCCGCCTGCTGATGTAACAACAACAAAAACGTGACACACAAGGACACCACCATGAATTACCAATGCGCCCACCGCTGGGCCTTCAAGACCTGGGGCGGCGCGCTGGAGCCGATTGAGGAAGTGTTTGAGCCCATCAGCGGGCATGAGGTCACGGTGCGGGTGACGCACTGCGGCATCTGCCACTCCGACCTGCACATCCAGGCCGGTGGGTTTGAGATGGGCGGTGGAAGGCTGTCGTCGCTGGAGGCCGCTGGCAGCACGCTGCCATTGACCATGGGCCATGAAATTGTGGGTGAGATTGTGGATGTCGGGCCAGATGTTCTGGGCGTAAACAAGGGTGAGCACGTCATCGTCTACCCATGGCAAGGCTGCGGCGTGTGCACCACGTGCGCAAGTGGTGACGAGCAGTTGTGCAACAAGGCTTCCTTGAGCATGGGCCTGCGCCTGCCCGGTGGCTTTGGCGACCTGGTGCGGGTGCGCCATGAGCGTTACCTGGTGCCCTTTGGCGCGTTGGACCCAGCCCGCGCAGCGACCTTTGCCTGCGCCGGCATCACCGCATTTGGCGCGATCCGCAAACTGCCCGCCACCACGGTCGAGGACTGGGTCGCCGTGGTGGGCTGCGGTGGCGTGGGGATGACCGCGGTGGCACTGCTGGTAGCCACGCAGGCCGCGCGCATCGTTGCCATTGACCCCGACCCGGCCAAACGCGTAGCCGCGCTCCAACACGGCGCGTCGCTGGCGTTTGACCCCAACGCGCCGGGCGTACTGAAAGAAATCGCCAAGGCTTGCGGCGGCAACATCGCGGGCGTGGTGGATTTTGTCGGTGCCGAATCAAGCTCGTCATTTGCGGTGAACATCGTGCGCCGCGCCGGGCAGGTGGTGATCGTGGGCCTGTTTGGCGGCCAGTTCAAATTGGCATTGCCCATGTTCATCTTCAAGTCGCTGTCGGTCTGTGGCTCGTACACCGCCGGCTTGCCGCTGCTGCGCGAGCTGGTGGCGTTGGCGCAGACCGTAACCCTTCCCACCATTCCCATCGAGCTGCGTCCCATGAGCACAGTCAACCGGTCGCTCGATGACTTGGCGCAGGGCCGCGTGGTGGGCCGGGTGGTGTTGCAGCCTGATTGATGTGATGCAGCAGTTTGGCATAGTTGTGTGGCATAGTTCTGCGCCAGAACCCGGGTTTCCGATAAAATTGGTCTGTAGCCCCCGTCTAGTGTGCATAGCTAGCTATATAATTTATAGTAATTTGGATTGAACTGCAATGTGCCTGATAGCCTGGAACTGGCAGCCCGCAAGCGCCACGCCGCTGCTGCTGGTTGCCAACCGCGACGAGTTTTATGCACGGCCCTCGCAGACCCTGCAATGGTGGCAGGGCGGGCGCATTCTGGCGGGAAAAGACCTGCAGGCGGGCGGTACCTGGCTGGGCCTGTCTCGCACGGGCCGCCTGGCGGCGCTCACCAATTACCGCGATTTTTCCGGTGCCGCCAATGCGCCCCGGCAGCGCGCTGATGCGCCCTCGCGCGGCGGGCTGGTCACGCAATTCCTGTACAGCGACTTGCCCGCCCTTGCGTTCCTGGATCAACTGGCGGGCAAGGCAAACCACTACAACGCATTCAACCTGCTGGTGTTTGACGGGATTGAGTTGCTGGGTCTTCAAAGCCGTGATGCGAAGGTGGTTGCGATGCAGCCGGGGATGGGCGCTGTGTCCAATGCAGACTTTCATTCTCCATGGCCCAAGCTGACGTGGCTGCGGGACGCGCTGCAAAGTCATGTCGGTGCCCGCTCCACGCAACGGTCAGGGGACCAAGACTCTTGTGACGGTGCTGGCGACGATGCCGGTGAAAGTGATGCCCTTGATGTCGAAGCCCTGTTCTCGATCCTCAAAAACCAGACCGTTGCACCAGACGATGCCCTCCCGCAAACCGGTTTGCCCCTGGCGCGCGAGCGTGCGCTGTCTGCCGCACTCATCGTCTCGCCTGACTACGGAACGCGTGCCAGCAGCGTGATCAAAATCGCCCGCACGCAGGCGCAGTTTGCAGAGCGCACGTTTGACGCAGCGGGTCTGGTGGCCACGCAACAGCATGCGTTTTCACTTGATCGACCGCCCCGGTTGCACCCCACGACTTTATCTGCCAGGGTTGCCGTGCGGCCATGACAACACCTGCCGGTTCCCAATCCGACTCCGAATCCGCCTACGCGTGGATGCGCCTGCTGGTCTCGCTGGCGCTGATGACCATTGGCGGCGCGGGCATGTACTCGGTCACCGTGGTGCTGCCGCGCATCCAGGCCGAGTTTGGCGTGGCGCGGGCCGATGCGTCATTGCCCTACACGCTGACGATGGTGGGCTTTGGGCTGGGCGGCATCTTGATGGGGCGCCTGGCTGACCGCTTTGGCGTGATGGTGCCCGTGATGATTGGTGCGGTCGGCTTGGGCCTGGGCTTCGTGGCTGCGGGCTCGGCGGTCAGCGTTTTGCAGTTCTCGCTGGCGCAGGGCGTGTTGATAGGGCTCCTGGGCACCTCTGCCACCTTTGCGCCGCTGGTGGCGGACACCTCGCAGTGGTTCACCCGCAGGCGCGGCATTGCGCTGGCGATTTGCATGAGTGGCAACTATTTGGCAGGTGCCGTGTGGCCGCCCATCGTGCAGCATTTTGTGGGCAGTGTGGGCTGGCGGCAAACCTACATTGGCTTGGGGGTGTTCTGCCTGGTGGCGATGCTGCCTTTGGCGCTGGTGTTGCGGCGCAGGCCGCCGGTGACTGCGGCACTGGCTGAATTGAGTGCGTCCACGCAGTCGCTGGGTGATGCTTCGCGCGCGGCACCCCTGTTGGCTGCAACACCTGTCGGGCATCTCGGGATGTCCCCCGCCATGCTGCAAGGTCTGTTGTGCGTGGCCGGCGTGTCGTGCTGCGTGGCGATGTCGATGCCGCAGGTCCACATCGTCGCTTACTGCGGCGACCTCGGATTTGGCGCAGCGCGGGGGGCCGAGATGCTGTCGCTGATGCTGGGCATGGGCGTGGTCAGCCGCCTGGCCTCAGGCTGGATATCGGACCACATTGGCGGGCTGCGCACGCTGCTGCTGGGCTCGGTGCTGCAAGGCATTGCGCTGCTGCTGTTTTTGCCGTTTGACGGTCTGGTGCCGCTTTACGTGGTGTCGGGCATGTTTGGCCTGTTCCAGGGCGGCATTGTGCCCAGTTATGCGCTGATCGTACGGGAGTACTTCACGCCGCAAGAGGCGGGCGCACGGGTCGGCACGGTGCTGATGGCCACGCTGTTTGGCATGGCGCTGGGGGGCTGGATGTCGGGCAAAATTTTCGATCTGACGGGCTCGTACAAGGCGGCATTTTTCAACGGCATTGCGTTCAACCTGCTCAACATCAGCATCGTGCTGTTTTTGCTGTACCGGGTGCGGTTGGCGCGCTTGGCGCAGAGCGCGCCGCTGGCACGGGCTGCATGATGTCGCCCTATGCGAGTGAACGCAGCTTGATGCAGCGCTTGAAATACCGCGATCCGCTTACATCTGCCAGTGTTGATCAAGGCAATCCGTATGAAATCAAAAATGAAAATTGACTTTGTGTCTGACGTGTCGTGCCCATGGTGCGTGATTGGGCTCAAGTCGCTGGAAACAGCGCTGGGCCGACTGGGTGACCAGGTGGCGGCCGACATCCACTTCCAGCCGTTTGAGCTGAACCCGCAAATGCCCGCTGAGGGGCAAGACATCGGCGAGCACCTGGCCCAGAAATACGGCTCCACCCCCGAGCAAAGCCAGCGCAACCGCGAGGCCATCCGTGCGCGCGGTGCCGAGGTGGGTTTCACCTTTGGCTTGGCCAACCGCAGCCGCATCTACAACACGTTTGATGCGCATCGCCTGCTGCATTGGGCTGAAGGCGAAGGTCTGCAACTCGCCCTCAAGGAAGCGCTTTTCACAGCCTACTTCACTCACGGTGACGACCCCAGTTCGCACGCCGTGCTGGCACGCATTGCGGGCGAGGCGGGCCTGGATACCCAGCGCGCGCAGCAGATTCTGGCCAGCGACGAATACGCCCGTGACGTGCGCGAGCGCGAGAAGTTTTACCTGGACCAAGGCATTCACTCAGTGCCGGCAGTCATCATCAATGACCGTCACTTGATATCGGGTGGGCAACCGGCTGAAGTGTTTGAGCAGGCGCTGCGCAAGATTGCGGCGCAAGTGTAGTTTGGGTGTCGGCGACACGTGCCGGGAGTTTTCATAATGCCGTTTACTACAATTATAATAGCTAATTATGCACATTTGACAAGGGCTACAGCCCTATTTTATGGAGGAAATACCGTAAAATTTCTCAACCAGCGGCAAATCGCATGATTTGGGCATGAAGCCTGAGCATCCAGAACAACGCCGCAACTTGCTGAAGTTTGTTGCCGCCAGCGCCGCCACACTGTGGCTGCCGCACAGCGCATGGAGCCAGCCCAAATTCAACAGCGACCCTTTCACGCTGGGTGTGGCCAGCGGTTCGCCCACGCATGATTCGGTGGTGCTGTGGACGCGCCTTGTATCAACCATCGTGCTGGGCAAAGAAGCGATTGCCGTGCAATGGCAGGTCGCGCACGACGACAAATTTGCCCGCATTGCGCAAAGCGGCCAGACCCAAGCCACGCCCGAGCTTGCGCATTCGGTGCACGTCGAGGTGTCGGGCCTGGAAGCGGACCGCTGGTACTTCTACCGCTTCATGGCGGGCGATGCCGTGAGCGCGGTGGGGCGCACCCGCACCTTCCCCGCGCGCGATGCAATAGTCAACCGGCTGCGGCTGGCCTATGCGTCGTGCCAGCGCTGGGAGCACGGCTACTACAGCGCTTACCGGCACATGCTGGGTGAGAACCTGGACGCGGTGATGTTCCTGGGCGACTACATCTATGAATACCCGGGCGCGGTCAACGCGGTGCGCACACCCCCTGCCACTTCTGCTGGCGGTTGGGTCACCACGCTGGATGATTACCGCCAGCGCTACGCCCTGCACAAGGGCGATGCCGACCTGCAGGCCATGCATGCCGCGTGCCCCTGGCTGGTGACGTGGGACGACCATGAGGTGCAAAATGATTACGCGGGCTTGCAGGCGGGCTACACCAACGCCCTTGAGCCCGTGTCCTCCGGCAATTTTGCAGTGCGCAGGGCAGCCGCCTACCAGGCGTTTTATGAGCACATGCCGGTGCGCGCTTCAGTGTTGACCCAAGCGTTGCAGGGCCTGGCAGCCGGGACAGAGATGCGCATCTACCATCGCGTCAACTACGGCCAGCTTGCCACCTTCTACATGCTCGATGCGCGCCAGTACAAAGACCCGCAGCCCTGCACCAAAGACGGCAAGCTGGGCTCCAGCACGTTCGACCCCGCCACCTGTGCTGAGTGGCCAGCGCCGGCGCGCACGATGCTGGGTGCAAGCCAGGAAGCGTGGCTGTCAGGGCAATTCAACACGGCGCGCAAAGACGCCAGCCACTGGAACGTGCTCGGCCAGCAGTCCCTGTTTGGGCAACGCGATTTCGCAAAAGGGCCAGAGCAGCTGATGTGGAACGACGGCTGGGACGGCTACCCGGCAGCGCGAACTCGTCTGACCGACTCATTGCGCAAGAACGAGGTTGTCAATGCCGTATTGCTCGGCGGCGACGTGCATGAGAACTGGGTTGGCCAGGTGAAGGCCGATTACGCCAATGCAATGAGCGAGAACATTGGCGTGGAGTTTTGCGGCACAAGCATCACCTCGCGTTCCAGCAACGCAGCGCGTTCCAGAGTGGACGAATGGCTGGGCGAGAACCCGCACTTTGTGTTTGCCGACAACAAGGCCAAAGGCTACGGCGTGTGTGAATTCACGCCGGGCAAACTCACCACAACGTTGCGGGCAGTGGACGACGTGACGCGCAAGGACGCAAAAATTGAAACGCTGGCCAGCTTCAGCGTGCAGGCGGGGCGGGCAGTGGTGGAGCGGATCTGATTCCATTTCGAAATCAATCCGACAGGTTGTTGCACCGCCTTGCTGCGGCGGCGCGCTTACTCTCGGATTGATTTAGGAATGCAATGAGGTTGGCGCTGTCGCCCGGCGCCGTCACATCGGTGCCGCGGCGGTCAGCGCGACCACCGCCTTCATGAAAGCCGGATCGACGGCGCTGATTTTTTCAGTCCGCGCAACGATGCGTCCTTGTGAGTCCAGCAGGATCAACACCGTCGAGTGGTTGAATTCGCCGCCGCTCAGTTGCCGGTACTGGATGCCAAGCGTGGCGGCAAGTTTGCGCACATCGGCGGCGTCCGCCCGGTACAGGCGCCAGCGGGCCTCGTCCACACTGCGCTGGCTGGCCGTTTTTTTCAACACGGCGGGCGAGTCGCGCTGCGGGTCCAGCGACACCAGCCCCACGCTCAAGCGCTGGCGTGATTCGGCGGGCAATCCGGCCTCGACAATCTTGATTGCTTCAAACAGCATGGGGCAGACAAACTCACAGTTGCTGTAGAACATGCTGACGATGCGCGCGCCTTTTGGGGCCTCGTCCCAGCGTGTTTTGTGGGTGTCCTGATCGACCAACGGGACTTTGAGCTGGTAGACCGAATTGCCGGGCAGGTCAGCCTGCGCGGCATTGGCAGCGGCATGGGCCGCCAGCCAGGCGGGCACCCAAGTGGCCAACCCCGCAAGCCGGATAAACAGCGCGCGTTTCATGGTTTGATTCTCTTGTTGGGGTTTGCCGTTGCCACGTCTTTAGCGCACCTGAATCCCAAGTTGCGCGTGGTGCTGGCAGCGCCGAGTGACGACAACATGGCAATGCGCATCAGCACCGGGTAGTTTTCGCGGTCGTTGGCAGACAGGGCACCCGCGCCGCAGAACTGCAAGGTGTCCGGGTCGCCTTGGTTGCGGCTGTCGCCACTGACCATCAGCGCGCTGGCGTCATGCACCCACTCCCAGATCACGCCATGCATATCGCGAATGCCGTAGATATTTTTTGGCGTTGAACCCACCCCTGGCAGTGGGGCTGACTTGCGGCTGTACCACGACAGGATGCGCTCGCGCCAGGCCGGGTCATCCCGCGCGTCAACGCGGCTTTCGTCAGCCGCTGCCGCGTATTCCCACTCATGCCAGGTCGGCAGGCGCGCGCCCTCGCTCTCGCAATAGGCTTGCGCAGCAAACCAGCTCACGTTGGTGACGGGCTGGGGGAGTTGATCCTTGCCGGGCAAGCCCGACGCTGGCCAGTGGCTCAAATACTGGCCATCGGCAAACACGGCGGCCACACTGTTTACGCGCCATTGCGGCGATTTTTGTGTGAACTTCGAAAACTCGCCGTTGCTCACGGGCTGGGCGCGCAGCAAGAACGGCCGAACGGTGGCCAGGCCCTGCTTCCCATCAGGGGGCAATACGGTTTTGAAGATGCCTGCGGGCAGATGCTTGTAGACGGGCAACTGGCGGGTTGCAGACGCCGGTGAACTGGCCCGCAAAGTGGCGGACGGGCTTGTTGAAGGCTGGTCCGCCCAAACGTTGTTTGCCAATGCGCTCGCGAGCAGCCATGCCAGCGCATACGGTTCGCAGCACGCTGGCTGCAACGGCGGGTGTTTCATGGCTCGTGGGTCCGAACTCTCAATGCGCAGAGCCTGCCGGTCTGGGGGTGTTGGCGCGCACCTTGGCCACTTCAGCCTGCGTGATTTGATCGCCCGTGTTGCCCCAGCTGTTCGTGACGTACGTCAGGATGTTGGCGATGGCGTCATCGTTCAGCTGGCTCATGGGCGGCATTACGGAGTTGTAGTCTTTGCCATTGACCTTCACCGGGCCACTCAAACCATTGATGACCACCGCAATGGCTTTGGCGCGATCCTGCGTCAAAAAGTCTGACTTGGCCAAGGGCGGAAACACGCCGGGCAGTCCCTCGCCATTGGCCTGGTGGCACACCGAACAGGTGCCTGTGAACAAGGCTGCACCCGCCTTGATCTGCATGTCTTTCGTCAGCACGCCGGTCTCTGCGGCCTTGGTCGCCACGGCCACCGTGCTCAGGTCACCGGCCTTGTCGCCCAAGTAGGTTGAATCCACTTCCTTGCCCGAATAGATGGCCTTGTTTTCGGGCCCTTCAATTTTCAGCATGCCCAGAGCGCCCTTGTTGAATGCGCGAAACAGCGAGTGGTCGACGATTACATAGGTGCCCGGCACTTCGGTGTGGAACTCTGCAATCACCGCCCCGCCCGCTGGCACCAGCGTGGTTTGCACGTTCTCTTGCGATTTGGAACCGCCCTCAAACCAGACCTTATCAAAGATCTCGCCAATCACATGAAAGCTCGATACCAGGTTTGGTCCGCCATTGCCCACAAACAGGCGCACGTTCTGGCCGACCTTGGCCTTGAGCGCCTTGTCGCCAATGAGGGACGACTCCGCGCCGTTGAACAGAACGTAGGTGGGGCGCTCGTCAATCGCCTTTTGCATGTCAAACGGCTGCAGGCCTTTTTCACGGTACTTGCCGGTTGTGTAGAAGTCGCCCTGCATCACGTAGTACTCATGGTCCACGGCCGTCAGTCCCTCGGGCGGCTCAATCAAGATCAACCCGTACATGCCATTGGCCACATGCATGCCCACCGGCGCCGTGGCGCAGTGGTACACATAGAGGCCCGCGTTCAGGGCCTTGAACGTGAACTGCGATTCGTGCCCTGGCGCGGTAAAGCTGGACGCCGCGCCGCCGCCGGGGCCAGTCACGCCATGCAGGTCAATGTTGTGCGGCATTTTGGAGTCGGGGTGGTTTTTCAAGTGGAATTCCACCGTATCGCCCTGGCGTACGCGGATGAAACTGCCTGGCACCGTGCCGCCAAAAGTCCAGAAGGTGTACTTCACGCCCTCCGATATTTCCATCTCAACCTCGCGCACTTCCAGCTCCACAATCACCTTGGCGGGTGCCTTGCGACCAGTCGCCGGGGGCACATTGGGCGGGCTGGTCAATACGGCCTTGATGGGCTCGCCCTGCGGCGGGCCAAAGTCGCCTTTGGCCGAGCCCGTTGTGCTGCTGGCGGACGATGCGGCAACCGGGACGCCGGGTGCCTCTGCCTTGTTGCAGGCGGCGAGGGTGATGCCGGCAAGAAAGATTGCTGCTGTTGCGAGCAGGCTTGCCGCCTTGGAAGATTTGCGCATGGTGGTCTCCTTACGAGATGTCTCGTGGAAGTCACTCTAGGCTTCGTACGCGCTGGGTTCTTGATGTGGATCAAGAAAAGCTAACTTCCCCGTCGGTTTCACAGGCGTGAGGCCAGCACCTCCAGCAACCTGTCCAGCCCACCCGAATTGATTGCCACCATTGCCTGCTCCCGCACCTTGGGCTTGGCGTGGTAGGCCACTGACAGGCCTGCGATTCCCATCATGGGTAAGTCATTCGCGCCATCGCCCATGGCAATGGCGTGGCGTGGATGGATGCCATTGGTGGCGCAAGTTTGGATCAGCATGCGGCGCTTTTCTTCGCCGTCGCAGATGTCGCCCCAATGCTGGTTGACCATGCGGCCTGTCAGCACCTGGCCGCCGGAGCCATCTTCGATTTCAAGGACGTTGCTTCGCGTTGCGTCAATTTGCAGAACGTCGCGTATCCGGTCGGTGAAAAACGTGAAGCCTCCACTGACCAGGAGCGTGACCATGCCCACTTTTTTGCAAGCCGCTACCAAATCTGCTGCACCGGGGTTGAGCTTGAGGCGATGGTTCAGCACCTCTCCCATGCTGGCTACGCTGACGCCTTTGAGCAGCGCAACACGGCGGCGCAGGCTGTCTTTGTAGTCCGTGATTTCGCCGCGCATGGCGGCTTCGGTGATCGCCGCCACCTCGGCCTTGCGGCCCGCCGCATCGGCAATTTCGTCCACGCACTCAATGTTGATGAGAGTGGAGTCCATGTCGAAAGCGATTAGCTTGAAGTCGCGCAATCTGAGGGGCGGCGTGAAGCCCTGGATGACCAGGCCAGGGGAGGGTTCTATGGCAGGCATTAGGATAATTACTATTTATTTAATAGCTGACTATGCAATACGGACAGGGGTTAAAGGTCAATTTTATTGATAGTCTCACGCATGAGAGGAGGTCGAATCACGCATCCATTGCTTCAGCCTTGTAAGGTCGTCGAAGTCCACCACGTCTCCTAGACTGCCGTTGTCATCCACAATTTTGAAGCGTTGCGCATCCTTGGTCAAAAACAGCACCTTTCCATACGTTTTTGACTGGTGTTTGCTTTTACGGTTCGCGTCTTTCACGTCGTGTTTGGTCTCTACCAGCCGCATCAGCGGCTCATCATCCAGCTCATGCTGCAGGCAAACCACAAAATCTGGGTAAAACATGTTGCGGCTGTCGCTGCGCATCAGCGCGATGCTGTAGGGCTTGCCGTGTGGGTTGCGGTGCCACCAGGCGACAAAATCCGCCCGGTCCAGTGCCTTGGCAAACGCCAGTTCGTGGGTGTTGAACTCGTAGGTAGCGTCCAGCCGTGCGGTCGAGAAAACGTCCCCCGTTGCGTCGCCGCTGGCATCTTGCGCAAACACATATGTCTCGTTTTTGAACAAGGGCTGGGCAGCAAAGGGCAGGGCGCCAGCCGCAAGAGCCACGCTGTCAGTCTCTGGAAAAAACACGCCGTAAAGGTTCTTTCTGGACGGCAGCAGCGCCTTGCCCGCAGGCATCAAAAGCGCATCTGGCAGCGCCTGCGCTTGCGCTTCCCGCGCCTTGTTGGCCCACTGCGCCTGCAAGGCCTCCTGCAACTCCGGCAACTGCTTGTGAACGACCCAGCAGGCGGCATCCCGCGCCTGGGCGCGCAACGCGCCTGGATGCGGGCGAAGTTCGTCTTCGCGGTAGGCATGGGCACGCTCTATTTCTGGCAGCAGGCGTTTGGCCAATTCGTCAATCAGATCGATGAAGTCCTGCTCATCAAGCCCGCCTGATTCCAAAGCGTCTTGCGTGCGTTGCATCAAGGCGGTGCGGTCGGTAACCACCTGCACGCTTTCTTCAAAAACTTCGCCCCCAAACAATTCGGTGCGCACCTCACGCTCTGTCAGCAAATTCAGGGCGGCGCGGGTGGCAAGGCCGGTTATTTCAGCGGACAAAGGCAAGGTTCGCGCCGCTTCGCGGATGTCTAGCTCAAGCGCGTCAAACAACGGCTTGACCTCAGTGGTGAACTGTTGTGGCGTGGGGCGGTGGGCGACCGCCTCCAGCCGAGGGTAGATGCGCAGGCCATGGCCTTCCAGCGCTTGCATCACTTCAGTTCGATTCTGCGGTGCTGTGCGTTTGGCTGGAGGCCGGTTGCCACCGGCCGCTTCCATGTAGTCCAGTGCGTCCAACTCGCCGTGGTTGTCAATCGAGCCAAACAACCCTGGCGTGACGCCAATTTCGCCCAAAGGCGTTGGAGCCAAAAATTCCACATCACCGTTGAATGGCGTAGCGGTCAGCACAGGTTGGCGCACGCTGCCATCCACTGCCAGCGTGGGCAGCAAACCAATGTCATAACCCAAAGGTGTCTGGTCGGTCACGTGGTTGCTTAAACACACGCCACCGTGGGCAGTGCGCCGCGCTACCAATTCTTCAATTTGGCCTTCCAGCTGCGACATAACGGCTTTGGTAGACGCCACCGCGTCAGCAAAACCGCCCTGCGATTGCGCATTGGCCAGAAAAATATAAGCCGTGTCCAGCTCTGATGGCGCGGTGTAGGCCACGGGAAAAGCCCTTTGCAATTCACCCGGCACGCGCATCACGCGTCCAATGAACTGCATGGCAAAGTCTTCGTCGTTGACCGGTTTCGTGGATGCCAGTACAAAGGCCCGTGGCGCATCAAAACCAGTGCCAGCCGACTGTTTGAAAATCAACACTTCTATGTGCGTATTGACGGCAATTGCAGCCATCATCACCGGGTCAGGCTCATCCGCTGAATGCATGCCGATGGCATGGGGCGCAATAGCCAGCTGTTGCGTCAAAAAGTCATAGGCTTCCCGGATGGCGTCATTGCCATTGGCTACCTGAACCAGCATCAGCGGGACGGTGGCCAAACCACGCGCCTTCAACATCTGGCCGATGTGCAGGTTGCGCCGCCAGGCACGGCGCAGCACGGTCATCTTCAAATCGGTGATGCCTTGCATGGACTCCCGCAGGTCGTACACCACGGTTTCCAGCCAAGGCTTGTTCAGCCGCTCAACCACCACGTCGGCGCGGCTGACGCTGAAGGCTTTAAAGGCGATGTTGCCAGCCCCGGCGATGAATTCGTTGAGCCGTGCGTCTTTGGGCGTGGCGCTGGCCATCAGCAAATAGTCGGGCTTGAGCCACTTCACAAAATGGCCAAACTCGGTGGCGCTGTCCAAAGCAATGTGGGCTTCGTCCACCACCAGGCCAATCTCAAGGCTACGGCCACGGGCCAGTTCAAAAAAGGTAGACAGGCTTCGGCGGTCGTCATCTGCCTTGTCGGTGTAGCCCGCTTTGCGGGACTTGGCGCTGGCTACACCCTGCACGGTCGAGACCAGCACCTGGCCCGCCTCGGGCGCTTCGTTTTGCGCGTCACCCAGGTGTTTGGCAATCAGCCCGGTTTCGGTGGCCTGGCTGTCCAGCGTGTCCACGGTTTGCGCCACGAGGTTGACGTAAGGCACAAACCACAGCCACAACACATTGCTGGTCTTGCTCACGTTTTCCAGAATTTTGGTGAGCACAAAAGTCTTGCCCGAGCCTGTAGGGCTGCGCAACAGACAGGGTGCGCGCGGCTGGGTGGCCAATGCTTCGCACACGCCGTGGATCAGCCGTGCCTGAAACTGCTTCGGCGCAAAACTTTCGGACTGCGGCGCAGTGATGGCGAAAGGAGTTGCCATCATTGCCTGCTGCTCGCATAGCCCGGTTTTCTGTGTTGGTGCTGCACCACCAAAATCCGGACCTGATCGTCTGGATGGCTGTAAACGACGGAATATGGAAAAGTCCGCAAGGGGAAGATTCTTCTCTTCTTTGAGATGGGCGTTCCAAACCCCGGATGTTCAATCAAAAGCCGGGCGACGCGTTCAAATTCGCTGAGAAAACGCCCCGCTACCAGCGGCCCAGCGTGTTCGTTGTAAAACGCCGCAGCGTCGGCGACATCCTGCTCGGCCTCAGGGTGAATCGACCGGCTCATGCTGCCCGTGCAGCCAGCCTGGCCCGCAGCCGCTGCATGGCCTCTTCAAGCGGCACGGCAGCAACCAAGCCAGCATCCAGTTTGGCCTCGCGCCGGTCAGCTACGGCTTCCCATGCCCGTTCGTATTCTGGATCTGTATCCAGCGTGGCAATCAGACGCTCCAGCAAGTGCGATTTGTCAGCGGCTGGCAACTGCATGACTTCAGCTTCCAAAACTTCCAAATGTGTGTTCATGGTCAACTCCGGTTTCATCAATTGTCAGTGGCTACAGCCATACTGTTGGGCATTTTCCCCCCAACACGTCCTGGAATACGCCCGCGCTGCTGCCCGTGCAGCAAGGCACGTGCCACAGACAGGCTTTCGACCTCACGCCCCAGGGCCTGCAAATGCTCCCGCACGGCTTTGGGCCGGGTGGAGTAGACGCGCAACTGCCGCGCGGGTAGGGCGGTCAACGCGTCCAGCGTGGCGCGGGTGAGTTTGTGGCACAACACCGTCAACACACCGTCGGCGGCGTTTTGCACCAGCACCTTGATGCCGTTGTCAGTGGCGGGCACGGGCCGCGCGACACGGCCAAGGCGCAGCGTGAGCAACTGGAAGGCCTGGGCGCAATCGGACTCAAACGGCGCATCACCGGGGGCGATTTTGTCGAGTTGAAGGTACGCGAAGCTATTGTTGGCCAGCGTTGCATCGGATTCGATGACCCGTTTCATACGTTCTGCACACACGTCGCGGCACAGGTTTTTATCGGGTTCTTTGTCGGTGGCTTCGGTGCTGCTGCACAGAATGAATTTGCGATTGCCTTGGTCTTGCGCATTGAGCGCCAGCACGGCGTGGCCAGTGGTGCCGCTGCCGGCGAAGAAGTCGAGCACTGTGTCGCCGGAGCGGCTGGCCTGGCCGATCAGGCTTTGGATGAGGGACAGGGGTTTTGGGTACGGGAAGGCTTTGGAGCCCAGCAGGTTTTTGATTTCTTCCGTGGCGACGCCACCGCGTGCGCTGCGCAACACCGCGGGTTCATCACCGTTTTCATCTTCTAGCGTCACAACCTCTTCGTTTTGCCCTGCAATCCAGCTGCTCAAAGGGGCCAGCCTTTCGGTTTCGGGCTTGGCCGTCCAGAGTTCTTTGCGTGAAGGGCGTCCTGGAGCGATGGGTTTTCCCACCCAAAACTCAATATCCGGCAGGTCTTCGCGCAGCAATGGTGTTTTCTTTTTGGGCAGCATCGGCCCCGTGCCTGCGGCAATGGCTGCGCTCAAGTCTGCGCGGGTTTCAAACTGCATCACATCGTCGCGCTTGCAGGGAGGGAAGTAAATCAGCTTCTTGTCAATCAAAGCCTCTATCGTGTCGCTGCGCAGGCCGTCCAGCGCCGCCTGAATTGCGGCTTCGTTACCGTTCAACCGCTGGCGGATTTCTTTCTCAGAGGCAAATCGCCATGTACTGTCTGGGTCGCAGGGATACCAGTAACCAGTCTCCGGGTTTTGAATCGGGTAGAACGTGTTCTTGCGCTCAATGAGCGTCTTGTTTGCTGTCAATGGCTGCGGCGACCAATCGCCTCGTACATCATTGTCTGGGTTGCGAAACTTGCTGCGGTTGGTGGCGCGGCCATTGAACTGGAAACCGGGGTTGGCGTAAACCAGCACGTGCTCGTGCACATGGCTGAAGCGCTGGCTCAGGTCGTTGCCTGTGTCCTTGGTGCGCCACACCAAGCTGCCGACTCGCCGCGCGGGAAACACCTCATCCATCAACATCTCCAGCCGCGCCCGGTTTTCGTCATTGATGCTGACCATGATCACGCCGTCTTGCGTGAGCAGATCTTTGGCCAGCGTGAGCCGCTGGTACAAAAATTCCAGCCACTGGCTGTGTCGCCAGCGGTCATTGGCACCAACAAACTTGTCGTTGTAAACCCAGTCCTTGTTGCCAGTGTTGTAGGGTGGATCAATGTAGATGACGCGGATTTTGCCGGCATGCGTGCTTTTGAGCAGCCGGAGTGAGTCGTAGTTGTCGC
>JANYJD010000378.1 GCA_025358555.1 Rhodoferax sp. | reverse complement strand
TCTTGCCGCTGCCGGTGGCCATCTGGATCAAGGCGCGGGGCTTGTTGGCCTTGAGGCTTTTTTCAAGGTTGCGGATGGCGATGACCTGGGCAGGCCACAGGCCGCCTTCAATCAGGGGCGGCAGGTGCTGCAGGCGACCTAAAAAGGTTGAGGTCCTTGTGAGATATGCATATGCTGCTTCTGAATCAATAGCAAATTCAGGAACGGCTTCTTGCGCGGTGGCGGGCGTGGCGGTGCCGGTGTGCACGGCAGCAGTAGATTCCCAGCCCCTAGCCCCTGCCACAGGGAGGTCTTTCAACCAAGCGGCCAAGGTCTCAGGCCGGTGAAAGGCAAACACGGCGCGGGCACGCGGCTCGGGGTCCAGGCCCTGGGTGAAGTGGGTTTCAATGCCGGTAGACTCGTAGCTGAAGGGCAAGGGCCGCACCCAGGCTGGCAGTGTGGCCGGCAGGCCTTGCGCGTATCGGGCGGACTGCATTTCCACGCCGGTGAGCGTCGCGCCCTCTTTCTTGGCCTCGATTATCCCAGCGGCTTTGCCGTCGATGTAGAGCAGGTAGTCGGCAAAGCCATAACCAGGGTTGAGCGGGAATTCACGAATGACGACGCCACGGGCGGCGTGGATGTTCGCTTGCGCCATATCGCAGACGTGCCAACCTGCTTTCTGCAAGAGCGCGTCGATAGTCTGTCTTGCTTTGGCCTCTGGCGTCATTCTCTCCCCTAGCCTGACATTCTAGAGTGAGTAAGCTGTACACCCCGGCGCGATTGCGATCACGAGCCAGAAATACGAAAGGGTCAACAGGCAATTACCTGCTAACCCTTGTATTGATTGGTCGGTGTGAAAGGATTCGAACCTTCGACCCCTTGCACCCCATGCAAGTGCGCTACCAGGCTGCGCCACACACCGAATCAGGCTTGAATTATAACCCGTGGCAGCCCCGGCAATATTTGCAAACTTCAGTATGCGGCAGTCAGCAGATTGCGGATTTCAAACAGCTCGCGGCGCACCAGCAAAAGCTGCTCATTTCCAACGCCAGCGCCGTCATCAAGCTGGGTGTCCTCAAAGTCTTCCAGCTCTGAATCGCTGACTTCCAGCACTTCCACGCCATCCAGCATAACTTCGCCGTTGCGCTTTTTGTCACGCTCGGTCTGGACGATTTCCTGCATTTTGTTGCGCGCGCCGCTAATCGTGAAGCCCTGGTCGTACAGCAAATCACGGATGCGCCGGATCATCAGCACCTCATGGTGCTGGTAATAGCGGCGGTTGCCGCGCCGTTTCATGGGCCGTAGCTGCGTGAACTCCTGCTCCCAATAGCGCAGCACGTGAGGTTTGACGCCACATAGATCGCCGACCTCACCGATGGTAAAGTAGCGTTTTGCCGGAATTGGGGGGAGAGTTTTCTCCATTGAAATCAATGCTGTAGACGCGAAAGCTTCTAGGTTACTCTAAGTTGGCACAGCATGTAAAGGCCAGGCGGGCCCTCGGCGAAAATATAAGCTGCAAGAGGAAACAGAGCGCTACAGCCGACGGTTCCCGAAACCCCAAGTGTCAAGCCTTGCCTTCGCTCTGGATTTGTTCCTTGAGCTTGTGGCTGGCATGAAATGTCACGACACGGCGGGCGCGGATGGGTATGGCCTCACCGGTGCGCGGATTGCGCCCAGGCCGCGGCGCCTTGGTGCGAATCTGGAAGTTGCCGAACCCCGAGATCTTGACGTCTGAGCCTTCCACCAGACTGGCCGAAATCATGTCGAAAAAAGCGTCAATCATGTCCTTGGACTCACGCTTGTTCAAGCCAATTTGGTCAAACAGCAACTCCGCCAACTGGGCTTTGGTGAGGGCTGGGGTTTCCAGGCTTTCTACGGCAAATTCCATTCAGGTCCTCGTTTCATGCTCTTTATCTTGTTTGTCAGACGCGCTGGCGGGCACCAAGATCGTTTGCCAACTGGCCCACAACGGCCTGCACCGCAGCATAGATTTGCGCCTCAGTCAGCGTAGCGTCGCCGCCGTTCAGCGTCAAGCGAACCGCAAGGCTTTTCTCTTGGACTTCAACATCCGCGCCACTGCTGTCCCGCACAGGCTTGGCGCGGTAGACATCGAACAGGCGGGCATCTTGGACCAGACCCCCAGTAGGTGCAGCCCAAATGGATTTCATCACCGCGCCATAGGCAACCTGTTCGGCGACCAGCACGGCAATATCACGCTGAACCGCTTGAAACTTCGCCAGCGGGGTGAAGGCGGGCAAGTCGCGCTGCAGCACCACGTCCAGCGCCAGCTCAAACAGGACAGGTGCAGTTGGCAGCTCGAACGCCTGCCGCCATTGCGGATGCAGCTCGCCCACAAAACCAATTGCAACGCCACTCAACAGCACCTTGGCACAGCGCCCAGGGTGCATCGCGGGGTGTTCAGCGGGCTCGAAGACGGGCTGCCGCGGGGCCAAGAGTGCTTCAACATCGCCTTTGACATCAAAGAAATCAACCGCTTGCTCTTTGCCGCTCCATTGCAGCGCACTGGCGCTGCCCGCCGCAAGCCCTGCGATTCGCATCGGCTGACTGATGCCATCCACCGTAGTGTCAGAGCTGTTGACAGACGCATCCCGCAAGAACACACGACCGATTTCAAACACCCGCACGCGGTCTGCCTTGCGATCCAGGTTGAATTTCAACACTTGCAGCAGGGAGCCAAGAAGCGAAGAGCGCATCACGTTCAACTGGCTTGCAATCGGGTTCAGCAGCTTGATCGGATTGGCGTTGCCCGCGAGGTCTCGCTCCCAACGCTCCTCGACAAAACTGAAATTGATGGTCTCTGTGTAACCCAAACCTGCCAGCGACCGGCGCAACGCAAACCGGCTTTGCTGCGATTCGCTACGCGCCTGTGGCTCCACCGGCGCGATAGGAGCCATGGTGGGCAGGTTGTTGAAACCAATCAGACGAACCACTTCCTCAATCAAGTCTTCTTCAATGTTGATATCAAAGCGGTACGCAGGCGGGGTGACGGTGATCACGCCATGCGACTCAACTGCGGGCAGCCCCAGGCGCTTGAACGCGTCGAGGCACTGCGCAGCGGTCACGGGCATGCCGATCACGCGGCCTGCACGCGCTACGCGCAACTGCACGGGTAGGCGAACGGGCACGTTGGGCTGCTGATCGTCAATCGGCCCGGCGTGGCCGCCGCAGATATCCAGCACCAGCCGCGTGATGTGCTCAATGTGCTCCACCGTTTGGCTCGGGTCTACACCGCGCTCAAAACGATGCCCCGCATCGGTGCTGAAGTTGAAGCGGCGTGAGCGCCCTGCTACCGCTTCGGGCCACCAAAAGGCGGCTTCGATGTAGATGTTTTGCGTGTCGTCGGTAACCGACGTGCTGTCGCCACCCATGATGCCGGCCAACGATTCAACGGCCTGGCTGTCCACAATCAAGCCGACTTTTTCATCGACGGTGATGGTATTGCCGTTGAGCAGCTTGAGCGACTCACCAGGTTTGCCCCAGCGCACATCCAAGCCACCATGAATCTTGTCCAGGTCAAAAATATGCGACGGGCGGCCATATTCGAACATCACGTAGTTGGAGATGTCCACCAGCGCTGTGACGCTGCGCTGGCCGCAGCGCGCCAGGCGATCCGCCATCCATTGCGGCGTTTTGGCTTTGGGATTCACGCCTTTGACAATACGGCCCGAGAAGCGACCGCACAAGTCAGGGGCGGAAATTTTGACGGCCAGGGTGTCAGGGTGGCTCGCGGGGATAGTCGGGAAGTTGACAATTTTCAACGGCGCACCGGTGATTGCAGCCACCTCATGCGCAACACCAAACACGCTCAGGCAATGGCCCAGGTTTGGCGTGAGCTTCAGCGTGAACAGCGTATCGTCCAGCTTCAAAAAGTCTCGGATGTTGGCGCCGATGGGCGCGTCGGACGGCAGTTCATACAACCCGCTGGACTCTTCACTGATCTTCAATTCGCTCGCCGAGCACAACATGCCCTGGCTTTCCACGCCGCGCAGTTGGCCGAGCTTGATCGCAAACGGTTTGCCATCCGCACCGGGTGGCAGCAGCGCCCCGACGGTCGCCACGGGCACGCGGATGCCCACCCGCGCATTGGGCGCACCGCAGACGATGGTGAGCAAAGTGCCCGAGCCCGAAACACCAGCGTTTCCTGGTCCAATGTCGACTTGGCAGACGCGCAGCCGATCCGCATTGGGATGCTGCTCGCACGCCTTGATCTCGCCCACCACCACGCCCGTGAACGCTGGTGCGGCAGGCACAGCGTCTTCCACCTCCAGCCCCGCCATCGTCAGCGCATCAGCCAGCGCTTTCGATGACAAGGCCGGGTCACAAAATTCTCTCAACCAGCTTTCAGGAAATTGCATTGTTTTGATCTCCTGAATTATTGAAACTGCGATAAAAAGCGCACGTCGTTCTCAAAGAACAGCCGCAAGTCATTCACGCCGTAGCGCAACATTGCAAGTCGGTCAATGCCGCTGCCGAAGGCGAAGCCGATGTATTTTTCCGGGTCCAGGCCCATATTGCGCACGACCGTCGGGTGCACTTGGCCGGAGCCTGCGACCTCCAGCCAGCGGCCTGCGAGCGGGCCTGAATTGAAGGCGATGTCGATCTCGGCACTGGGCTCAGTGAAGGGGAAGTAACTGGGGCGAAAGCGCAGCGTCAAATCACCGGTCTCAAAAAAAGCCTTGCAGAAATTCAGGAAGGTGACTTTGAGGTCTTTGAAATTGACGTTTTCGCCAATCCATAACCCCTCAAACTGGTGAAACATGGGCGAATGCGTGGCATCGCTGTCCACGCGGTAGGTACGGCCCGGCGCGATGACGCGGATTTCCGGCATCGTTTCGGGGGGCGTCCCTGCGACAGCGGCCGCAGCATGCTTCTTGACGTGGGCCACGGCGTAGCGAATCTGCATCGGGCTTGTGTGGGTGCGCAGGCAATACGGCTGGCCCTGCTCGTCGTTCATGTCCACATAAAACGTGTCTTGCATGGAACGCGCGGGGTGGTTCGGCGGGTTGTTCAAAGCGGTGAAGTTGAACCAATCGTTCTCAATCTCCGGGCCGTCAGCCACATCAAAACCCATGCTGTTGAAAATGCTCTCGACCCGCTCCCACGCCAGTGCAATAGGGTGCAAACCGCCCTGCCCGCGCGTGCGGCCCGGCAACGTCACGTCAAGCGCCTCGGCGTGTAGCTGCGCCTGCAATTCGGCGTCAGCCAGAGCCTGGCGCCGCGCGTTCAATGCCGCCTCAATCGCCTGCTTGGCCAAATTGATGGCCGCGCCCCGGGTCTTCTTTTCTTCAACCGGCAAGGCGGCCATGCCCTTCATCAGCTCGGTGACGCGGCCCGTCTTGCCCAGAAACAGGGCCTTGGCGTTTTCCAGATCAGCCGGCGTGGCAGCGCCTGCAAAGGCCGCTGTGGCGCTGTCAACCATTGAATCGAGTTCGTTCATGCGTTTGCTGCCGGGAATTTCAGATTGCACAGGAGAAAAACAGAGGGCTAGCGCTTTTTCAAGCCCTAGCCCTCGTCGGTATTGCGTAAGTAGCTAGAATTTAAGTAGCATACTCAAATCAATATCAAGCCGCCAGTTTGGCCTTGACCTGCTCCACAATGCCGGCGAACGCGGGCATGTCATGGATCGCGATATCACTCAAGACCTTGCGATCAATCTCGATGCCGGCCTTCTTGAGGCCATTGGCAAACTGGCTGTAGGTCAGGCCGCACTGGCGGGCTGCGGCGTTGATACGCGCAATCCACAACTGGCGGAAAACACGCTTTTTGGTACGGCGGTCACGGTAGGCATATTGCCCGGCCT
>JANYJD010000320.1 GCA_025358555.1 Rhodoferax sp. | reverse complement strand
GCCGGCACGCTGGCCAGCAGGCCACCGGCCGTCTGCGGGTCAAAAATCAGCGGGTAGCGCGGGTGCTTGACCATCGCTTCCTGGTTGCGCAACGCGCGCCGCAAACGCACGTTGGCGCTTTGCAATGAGCTGACGATGCCGGCTTTGACGCATTCTTCGGCACCATCCAGCAAGGGCAGGGCAGACAGGTTCAGCTCGGCATCCACGCCGGATGGCCGCGTCATTTCCACCAAGTGGCCCAGCAGGCCAAAGCCCGTCAAATCGGTGCAGGCGGTTGCGCCGTATTCGGTCAGGCACTTTGCGCCCAGGCGGTTTGAGATCACCATGGATTGCAGTGCTGCATCAATCCAGCGGCCCTTCGCCGCCAGGCGGGCGTGCGCTGCGAACAGCGTGCCGGTGCCGATTGGTTTGGTGAGAATCAGCACATCGCCAGGCTGCATGCCGTTCTTGCGCAAAATTTTGGTGGGGTCGTCATCGATCAGGCCGTTGACGGCAAAGCCCAGCGCCAGTTCTTTGCCTTCACCCGTGTGCCCGCCCACGAGTGCGCAATTGGCTTCGTTGAGCACCTCCAGGGCGCCGGTCATCATCTGGAACAGCACGTCTTCGGTTTTGGCTTCCAGCCCCGGCGGCACCGTGACGATGGCCGTGGCCGATTGCGCTTGTGCGCCCATAGCCCAGATGTCGCCCAGCGCGTGGTTGGCTGCCACCTTGCCAAAGATGTAGGGGTCGTCAATGAACGAGCGGAAGAAGTCCACCGAATGCACCATCGCCTTGCCGGGTGGCACGCGCACCACGGCGGCATCGTCGGGGTCTTTGAGGCCGATCAGCACGTCATCGCGGTCAACAGGGTGCAGGCTGCTCAACGCGCGTGACAGCACGGTGGCACCCACTTTGGCACCGCAGCCGCCGCAGCGCATGGCAATAGCCGAGATCGCTTGCAGGGATTCTTCCTGGCTGAGCTTGACGTTGGCTTGCGGCGCTGTCTGGCCCGCTGGCGCGCTGGCGTCCATGTCAGGGAAATCCTGAAACTTCGCCATGAAGCGGCGGTCTACCCAGTCTTTCCAGCGCCAGACCCAGTCGCCAGAGAAGCCGAGCCAGCCGCGCGATGCCACCGCGTGTTTGTCTCCCGTGCTGATCAGGGCCAACCAGGTGCGCTGTGGGTGGTAAGGGACCAGCGGCGTGCCGGCCACGGCGCGGCGGAGGTTCTCGGTCAGCGGCGGGCCTTGGCGCACGGCAAATACGCCGGCTTTTTCAAGTTTGTAGTTGACCATGCTGGCGATGTCGCCGGCCGCAAAAATGTTGGGGTCGGTGACGGTTTGCAAGGTGTCGGTGACCTGGATAAAGCCCTCAGCGTCCAGCGCCAGGCCAGTGGTTTTGAGCCACGGCGCGCCGCCCGCGCGGGTGACCCAGACAATTTCATCGGCCTGCAAGACTTCGCCCGAGGCTGTTTTCAGGCTGCCCTGGCCCACACCGCTGACGGCGGCATTGCGGTGCACCACCACACCGCGTGCGGCCAGCACGGCGTCAAACTTCTTGCGAACGCCCGCGTTGTGGGTGGGCAAAATATCGGCCCGGTCAGTAAACAGGTGAAACGCAAGTTCGTCCGGGTTGCGGCCCAAAGCCCGCAGTTCATTGCGCAAGCGCCATTGCATGGCCAGCAGCAACTCCACACCACCCGCACCTGCGCCCACCACCGCTATCGTCGTTTTGCCGGGATGTTGCTGCACGCGGGCCAGCAGCGCCAGCCAGCGGTCATTAAAGCGCTGGATGGGTTTTACAGCCACGGCAAAGTCCGCAGCGCCCGGCACATCGGCCAACTGGGGCGTGGAGCCGATATTGATCGACAGCTGGTCATACGGCACTGGCGGGCGGTTGCGGCACAGGACTTTGTTGCGAGCGCGGTCCAGGCCGATCACTTCGTCACGGTACAGACGCGCGCCGGCAAACACCGCCAGGCGGCTCAGGTCAATGTGTACCTCGTCGTAGTCGTAATGTCCGGCCACGTAGCCCGGCAGCATGCCGGAATAGGGCGTGTGCATGTCGGTGCAGATGAGCGTGAAGCGAACGCCGGGAATGGGCTTCATGCCAAACCGCTTGAGCACGCCGACATGGCTGTGGCCACCGCCGACCAATACGATGTCTCTGAGGATCGGCTGGTCAGGCTGCTGCATGGATTCTTTTCATTTGTGTTGTTGTTGTCGTTTTTTTGGGATCATCTTCTTTGATCAGGCCATCAAATCGTGCACGAGTTTAATCAGGGCGGCCTGCTCGGCCTTGGGGGCAAACAGAGGCGCGCGGTTTTCGCAATGCGCCTGCAATTGCGCATGCAGCGGATCGCTGCCCATGGGGTGGGCGGTGGCTGCATGGTGGACTTGCAAGCCCCGCGCGGCCTGGTGGTTGCGGCATCTTATTAACAAATCAGCAAGCGCCAGCGCATCCCCATGCTCGAAGTAGCCAGGGTAATCCGCGCCCAGCATGCCCACGTTGCCCGCAATGCGTGAGGCCAGCACGGGCGTGCCGCTGCACACTGCCTCCATCACCACATGCGCGCCGCCTTCCATGCTGCTGGCATGCACCAGCACGTGCGCCTGCTGGATGCGCCGCCGCGTCGCCTCGTGAGGCAGGCCGCCCAGCCAGCGGTAGCTCGGGCACGCCGCAGCGGTGGCACGGGCCTGATCGCCCAGGGCAGCGTCCAGCGGCTCGCCGATGTGGTCAATCAAGATATCGGGATGGTCTGCCAAAAGCCGTGCAGCGGCAAACAGCGTTTGCGGAGATTTTTCGTCGCGCAGGTGGCCCACAGCCAGCGCACGCAGATGCTGCTTTGGTTTTTGTAGCGTCTGCCGGGTTGAAGTGGACTGGAAAATGACACGGGTCTTGCCATGCAGCGCGGCAGGCAGGGCATCCGGCCCGCATTCCTGCAGCACGACCAGCTGCCGCGCAAAACCGAGTGATGCCTGCGCTTGCGCGTCAGTCTGGATGTCGCGGTAAAGGTCGGTGCCGGTCAGCACCACGGCTAGACCCAGTGCGTTGCCGGTTGCCCCCTTTGCCTTGGCCCACGCTGCTATCGAGCCAGCCGAGCGGCGTGCGTGCAGTGCCAGCATCGCGTCAAACGGCTCACCGCCCCACGCCTGTGTAATCTCTACATCAAATTCAGAGCGCAGCATCCGCGACCAGCGCCACGCGGTTTGCCAGTTTCCATTGTTGGCGTTTGCAAGGGCGGGGCTGACGATCAGGACTCGGGGCTTCTTCATGGGAGAGTTTGGGGCTGGCACCCCGATACGACCGTTGGTTAGGTCGATTCAGAATCAAAAACCTTACGCAGAATTTCTTGGGACTGTCCGCACTGCAAGAGTGCAGGCTTTCGAGTCTAATCGGAATTCCTTTTACCTTTTCAGGAGCTTTCCATGGTCAGTTTTTCCCCGTCCCGCACTTTCCGCGCCATGATGACGTGCGCCGTCGTGCTGTTTGGTTCGTTATGTCACGCTCAGCAAGTTTTTAAGGTCACCGCCATCCCCGACGAATCTCCCACCGAACTGGCCCGCAAGGCTGAGCCCCTGGTGAAGTACCTGGAAAAGACATTGGGAATGAAGGTTGAATTTACGCCTGTGACCGACTACGCGGCGTCGGTCGAGGCACTGGCCAACAAGCAGGTTGACATGGCCTGGTATGGCGGCTTTACCTTTGTGCAGGCCAATATCCGCTCGGGCGGCAAGGCGGTGCCGATTGTGCAGCGCGCCGAAGACGAGAAATTCCGCTCGGTGTTCATCACCAGCGACCCGACCATCAAGTCGCTGGCCGACCTGAAAGGCAAAAACGTCAGCTTTGGCTCGCAGTCCAGCACCTCGGGCCATTTAATGCCCCGCAGTTACCTGATGCAGGCCAATATCGACCCCGACAAAGATTTCAAACGCGTCGCCTACTCTGGTGCGCATGACGCCACCATCGCCGCTGTGGCTGCTGGCAAGGTGGAGGCCGGCGCGCTCAACGTCTCGGTGTGGGAAAAATTTGTGGCTGACGGCAAGGTGGACACCAGCAAAGTCAAGGTCATCTACACCACGCCCGGCTATTACGACTACAACTGGACGGTGCATGCCGACATGCCCTTGGCCCTGCGCGAGAAGCTGACCAAGGCGTTCCTTGATCTGAGCCCGGCCACAGCAGAAGGCAAGGAGATTCTGGACTTGCAGCGCGCTTCCAAATTCATCCCGACCAAGGCTGACAATTACAAGGGCATCGAGCAGGCGGCACGTGGTGCCGGGCTGTTGAAATAAGCGTCCCCGCATTTGCTGCGTGCCTGGGCGATTCGGGTCTGGTGCACGCGGTTTCAATATAAATACTACTATAATAATAGCTAACTATGCATGTCTGACGAGGGCTACAGGCATATTTATCTCCTGAAATCCGAATGAAAATCGTTTTTGACAGTATTTCTGGCCGCCACCCCGCTGCCCCCACCAACGCGCCTGCTGCGGTGCGCGGATTGAACCTTGCGGTGCAAAGTGGCGAGCAAGTGGCGGTAATCGGGCCGTCTGGTGCGGGCAAAACCACGCTGCTGCACCTGATGGCCTGCGCGCTCAAGCCCAGTGCCGGGTCGCTGCAACTGGACGGCAAAAACCCGTGGCTGCTGTCGCGCAGCCAGTTGCAGGTTCAGCGTGGCCGCATGTTCCTGGCCCCGCAAGTGCCGCCACTGCCGCCACGCCAGCGCGTCGTCACTGCGGTGCTGGCCGGGCGGTTGCCGGGCGAAAGCCTTTGGGCCAGCCTGCGCAGCCTGTTTTACCCGATGGACATGGCGCTGGCCGAACGCGCGCTGGCGCAGTTCGATTTGAGCGACAAGCTGTTTGACCGGGTGGACCGCCTCTCGGGCGGGGAGCGCCAGCGCGTCGGCTTGTCGCGCGCGCTTGCGTCCAACGCAAAATTGCTGCTGGTCGATGAGCCGCTGTCGGCACTGGACCCGGCCCGCTCCCAGCAGGCCATCACCACCTTGACGCAGGTGGCAAAAGAGCGCGGCGCCACACTGGTGGCCACCTTGCACCACGTGGACATGGCGCTGGCCAATTTCCCGCGCATCGTCGGGCTGCGGGATGGCGAACTGGCGTTTGACTTGCCGGCGGCGCAGGTGACGCCCCAACGGCTGCAAGACCTGTACGCGCAGCACTTGAACGAGCTGACCGGCCCGGCGGTGGTGCAAGACAACCTGCTGGTCAACATGGCTTCACCCGTGGTGATGAACTGCCGATAGCGCGGTTAATCGCACTGCCGCCACGCCTGCGCCTGAAGATTTCAAACGTGCCAAACCTGTCAAACGCGACCCTTGCCAACCCACTGCCGCGCCCCGCCTTGCGCGACCCGGCCTGGGCTGGGCGCGGGTTCTGGGGGCTGGCGGGCTTGGTCGTCCTGTGGCCTACGCTGGTGTTGACCGAGTTCAAGCCGTGGGTGCTGTTTGAGCCGGGCTCGATGAAGCCCGCGTTGCGGTTTCTGGCAGATTTCTTTCCCCCCCGTCTGGACGCTCAATTTTTGGCGATGGTGGCGCGTGAAACCTGGCGCACCGTGGCCATTGCAACCGCCGGCCTGACCTTGGCGCTGGTGCTGGCGGTGCCGCTGGCGCTGCTGTCGGTGCGGGTGCTGTCGCAGTCCGCCCTGGCCGGGCGCATGGCTTTCTTTCCCGGTGTGGTGCGGCAGTGCGTGCGCTGGATATTGATGGTGCTGCGCAGCGTGCCAGAGCTGGTCTGGGCCCTGGTGTTTGTTCGGGTGGTGGGCTTGGGACCCACCTCGGGCGTGCTGGCGATTGCGCTCACCTATGGCGGCATGCTGGGCAAGGTGTATGGCGACATTCTGGAAAGCGGAGAAGCCCACGCCACCAACAGCCTGATGCGCAATGGCTCGGGCCGTCTGCAGGCGTTTTTCTACGGCCTGCTGCCGCAGAATGCGGCTGAACTCACCAGCTACACCGTGTACCGTTGGGAATGCGCCATCCGCTCATCCGCCGTGCTGGGTTTTGTGGGCGCGGGCGGCCTGGGCCAGCAGATGGACTCGTCCATGAAGATGTTCAATGGCGCTGAGGTGGCGACCATGCTGATTGTCTTCATGCTGCTGGTGTGGCTGGCGGACCGCGTGAGCGCCTGGCTGCGCAAGGGTCTGGCATGACAAAAGCCCCGGCCATCACCTCGACGGTACAGGCCGCCAACGAGGTCTACAAATTGCCGCCCAAGTTGTTTGACGCGCGTTGCAAGGCGTGCTGGTTTGGGGCCGCTGTGTTGCTGCTGGTCATCGCCAGCTTTTGGTCGTTGAACCTGAAATGGGCGCAATTTCTGTCGTGGGACGCTTTTGTCCGCATGGGCAAGTTCCTGGGCGAACTGTTGCATCCCGAGACCAACCCGGCGTTTTTGCGCAAGCTGCTTGCGGCCTCGCTGGAGACGTTGGCCATGTCGGGCCTGGGCACCCTGCTGGCCGTGGTGCTGGGCTTGCTGTTGGCGCTGCCTGCCAGCAAAACCTATGCGGATGACCCGGCGCGCTGGCGTGCGCCGACCCGCCTGGTGCTCAACGCGCTGCGCAGCGTGCCCGAGCTGGTGTGGGCGTCACTGCTGCTGATTGCGGCGGGCCTGGGGCCATTTGCCGGCACCCTGGCGCTGGGCCTGCACACAGCAGGTGTGCTGGGCCGGCTGTTTGCCGAGGCCATCGAGAATGCGCCTGCAGGCCCTGGTTTTGCATTGCGCGCGCGCGGCGTGGGCGAAGGCAGGGTATTCTGGTACGCCACACTGCCGCAGGTGTTGCCGCAATTGATGAGCTACACCCTGTACCGCTGGGAAAACAACATCCGCGCCGCTGCCGTGCTGGGGGTCGTGGGTGCGGGCGGCCTGGGCCAGATGCTGGCGTTTCACATGGGCCTGTTCCAGATGGGTGAAACCAGTTCCGTGCTGGTGGCGATGCTGATACTGGTTGCCTTGGTCGATGCGTTGAGCTACGCTAGCAGGCGTTGGTTATCCCGTTGAAGGACTGTGCGATGAAATTCAAGAGCCTGTTTTTTGCAACGATTGGCGTGGTGGCAGCGCTGCTGCTCAGCGCTTGCGGTACACCTTACGCCACCGTGCCCAACCGCGTGGGAGAACCTGTGATGCTGTTGGGCCACGATCCGGTGGCGTACTTTACGCAGGGCGCGCCGACCCGTGGCAAGGCCGAATACAAGGTCAGCCTGCCCGAGCGCACCTACTACTTTGCCAGTGCCGAAAACAAGGCGCTGTTTGCGGCCAGCCCGGCGCGTTACGAGCCGCAATATAGCGGTTTTTGCGCCAGTGGTGCCGCGTTCGCCATCAAGCTCGGCAGCGACCCCTCGGCATGGCAAATTTTTGAAGGGCGACTGTTTATTTTTGGCGATGTGCTGGGCAAAACCGCGTGGCAGGTTGACCCCAAGTGGAACGTGGACCACGCCGACAGGTTGTGGCCCGCCATTGCTGACAAGGGCTGGCGCGGCGTGTCATTGGCCAGCTATGCCTCCAAGGTGCCGCATTACAAAACCGGCGCGCAGATCCGCGCCGAATGGGATGCAAAAAACCCCGGCAAACCGTGGCCGGTTTATGACACCGGCGGCATGGTCAGCAACCTGTTTACCAAGCCACCCGGCTGGCGCGCGGCCGAGGGCTTCAGCCAACCCGCCTTGGGCTACCCTGATTAAATGACCCAAGCCACGGCAGACCAGTAAATTGCTGCCACTGATGTCGCGTGCCAACCGGGGGCGGCTTGTACCGCCACCCGCTCAAGATCATTTGGCCTTGGCAGCCGCCACTTCCTTGGCAATGGTTTCGCCGCTCTTGTAGTGCGGCACCTTGAACACCAGGCGCTTGCTGCGTTGCCAGATGCTGTTGCTGCCGGCCACTTCTTCTTTCCAGTATTTGTCGGCCAGTTGCAGGTGCTTGGCTTCGTCCACCAAAAATCCGTCTTTTGAGCCCTGGCCGCCAAAGATGTACAGCTTGCCGTTGATCATCTTCCAGGTGTCGGCGTCGCCGCCCCACGGGATGCCGTAAACAATGCCGTTGGCACAGTAGCCGCCGAACTCAGGCAGGTATTTTTTAGGTTCCTTGTCAAACAGCGCCTTGTGCGCGGCGCTGGCAAAGCGGAAAGTCACGCCTTCATAGTCGCTTTTGATCTGCGGCGTGCCCTGCACGTATTTGCTGTCGGTGAAATAGGCCACAACATCGGCCCCTTTGAGCATGACGCGGCTGTCATCTGCATCAGACACTGCGTTCACGGGTTTGAGCGTCGAAGACGGGTTTTGGGCCATCATGGCGCCGCAACCGACCAGGCTCACTGTGAGGGACGCCAGGGCGAGGGTGCGAACGAGGGAGGTTTTGATCTGTAGAGTTGTCATGGTTTTCAGTCTCTAAAAAAGTGAATAGGCCGGTTAATGGATTCGGTTGAGCAGTATTTGGTTCCGTTGGCGCATTCAGGTACGGCGAGGGCCAGCCCAGCAGCGCGCTGGCGGCGTCTGCGCGCTGGCGCAGGTCGGCGGCATCCCGCCCGCCCAGGTGCACGATGCCATAGCGGTAGCTGCCCAGCCATTTAAAG
>JANYJD010000272.1 GCA_025358555.1 Rhodoferax sp. | reverse complement strand
GTGTTTGGCCCGACGAAAGTCGCCGCCCAGCTTGAGAGCTCCAAGGCGTTTTCCAAAGCTTTCATGAAGCGCCACGGTATCCCCACGGCGGCGTTTGAAACGTTTGTCGATGCGGCGGCAGCCCATGCCTATGTTGACAAGATGGGTGCGCCTATTGTCGTCAAGGCCGACGGCCTGGCGGCGGGCAAGGGCGTGGTGGTAGCCATGACGGTTGAAGAAGCCCATGCGGCGATTGATTTCATGCTGCTGGACAACTCGCTGGGCGTGCTGCACAACGCGGGTGACGACGGCAAAGCCCAAGCTCGCGTCGTGATTGAAGAATTTTTGCAGGGCGAAGAGGCCAGCTTCATCGTGATGGTGGATGGCAAGAACGTTCTGGCACTGGCCACCAGCCAGGACCACAAGCGCCTGCTGGATGGCGACCAGGGCCCCAACACCGGCGGCATGGGCGCGTATTCGCCCGCGCTGGTGGTCACGCCCGCCGTGCACGCGCGCGCTATGCGGGAGATCATCCTGCCGACCATTCGCGGCATGGAGAAAGACGGCATTCCCTACAGCGGTTTCCTGTACGCCGGGCTGATGGTTGACCCCCAGGGCCGCCCCAAAACGCTGGAATTCAACTGCCGCCTGGGCGACCCCGAAACCCAGTCCATCATGATGCGGCTCAAGACCGATTTGGTGGACGTGCTGATGGCCGCCACCGAGCCCGGCGCGCACGGCCAGCTTGACAAGATTGAGCTGGAATGGGACCGCCGCACGGCGCTGGGCTTTGTGATGGCGGCACACGGCTATCCATTGACGCCGCGCAAGGGCGACGCCATCACCGGCTTCCCCAAAGACTCTGACGACACCGTGGTATTTCACGCGGGCACGGCCATCCAGGGCGATGCGGTGGTGACTTCGGGCGGGCGTGTGCTGTGCGTGACGGTGCTGGCCGACAACGTCAAACTGGCGCAGCAGCACGCTTATGACTTTGCCCGGGGGCTGCATTTTGACGGCATGCAGTACCGCAGCGACATTGGCTTTCGTGCTATCAAAGCGCCAGCAACGGACGATAAAAAAGCGATAAAAAGGCGCAGAAGCGATGATGTCCAAGGTTGACACAGTCAGGGCGTATTTGACAGTCCTGCAAAACCGCATCACGTCGGCGATTGCGGCCATCGACGGTGGTGAATTTCTGGTGGACGCCTGGGAAAAGCCACCCGGCCAGGTGCTGCAAGGCAATGGCGTGACGCAAATTCTGGAAGGCGGCGCGGTGTTTGAGCGCGCGGGCTGCGGTTTCTCGCACGTGCGCGGGCCGCGCCTGCCGCCCTCGGCCACGCAACACCGGCCTGAGCTGTCTGGCGCGCCGTTTGAGGCGTTGGGCCTGTCGCTGGTGTTTCACCCGCGCAACCCGTATGTGCCCACAGTCCACATGAATGTGCGCATGCTCAGCGCGGCGAGTGTTGATGCCGATGGTGAGCGGGTTGAGACCACCTGGTTTGGCGGCGGCATGGACCTCACGCCTTACTACGGTTTTGAGGACGATGCGGTGCATTTCCATACCAGTTGCAAAGCGGCGCTGGCACCCTATGGCGCGGACAAACACCCCAAGTTCAAGGCTTGGTGCGATGACTACTTTTGCCTTAAGCACCGCCAGGAGCAGCGTGGCGTGGGCGGCATCTTCTATGATGACTTTTCTGACGGCGGCTTCGAAAACGGCTTTGCCATGATGCAGAGCGTGGCGGATTCGTTTTTGCAGGCCTACCTGCCGCTGGTGGAGCGCCGCAAAGACATGGCCTACGGCCAGCGCGAGCGCGATTTCCAGCTTTACCGGCGTGGCCGCTACGTTGAATTCAACCTGGTGTGGGATCGTGGCACTCACTTTGGCCTGCAATCGGGGGGCCGTACCGAATCGATTTTGCTGTCGATGCCGCCCCTGGTAACCTGGGCCTATCAGCAGGAGCCCGAGCCGGGCACGCCAGAGGAAGCGCTGTACACAAAGTTTCTCAAGCCTAGGGACTGGGTTTGACGAGTCAGCCAAAAAGGGTGGGTGTGTTTGGCGGTGCGTTCGATCCGCCACACAACACCCACGCGGCGCTGATTGAACGGGCACTGGCGCAACTGCAACTCGATGAGCTTCGGGTCATCCCCACCGGACAGGCTTGGCATAAAGCGCGTTCCTTGAGCCCGGCGGCTGATCGGCTGGCCATGGCCCAGCTGGCGTTCTCAAAAATCCCCCGTGTGCTGGTGGACGACCGTGAGACGCAGCGCACCGGCCCCAGCTACACGGTGGACACCCTGCGGGAGTTGCGCCAGGAGAATCCCGCTGCCACATTCTTGCTGCTGATAGGCGGTGACCAGGCGCGGGCACTGCCCACTTGGCACCGCTGGAAAGAGGTTTTGCAATTTGCTACAATATGCGTAGCTGACCGTGCAGACCAGACGAGGGCTGGAGGCACATTTGACCCCCAAAATCAGGCAAATGCGGTAAAATTCGGGTCAGGAAGCCTTCCAGGTTGGCCGTCAAGTGCACGTTTTCTGCTGCTGCAAACGCCCTTGAGCCCTGTCAGCGCCTCCGACATCCGCGCGCGCGTCGCAGCCCGCCAGAGCATTGATGCTCTGGTCTGTGAGCCCGTTGCGCGTTATATTGTTCAACATCACCTTTTTCAGACCGCTTGATGACTACTGAAACCCTTGTAAAGAAAGACATTCAAAAACTCCAGCGAGCCATCGTGGATGGCCTGGAAGATGTCAAGGCACAGGACATCCAGGTGTTCGACACCGAACACCTCTCTGCCCTGTTTGAGAGGGTGATCGTGGCCTCGGGCACGTCCAACCGCCAGACCAAGGCGCTGGCGGCCAGTGTGCGCGATGCCGTGCGCGACGCGGGCTTTGGCAAGCCACGCCTTGAGGGCGAGGCCAATGGCGAATGGATCATTGTGGATTGCGGGCAGGCCGTTGTTCACATCATGCAGCCGAGTTTTCGCCAGTATTACCACCTGGAAGAGCTGTGGGGCGAGAAGCCCGTGCGGCTGAAATTTGGCGCGGCCAAGCCAGAAGTCAAAGAGCAGGACTTGGCTTCAAAGAAAGCCAAGGAGGCAGCCAAACCGGCTGGCGATCTCAAGCGCTCCAGTGCGGCCAAAAAGGGCGTGCAGGAAGCGTTTCCGTCCAAAGCCCAGGTAAAGAAGACGCTGGCTGCAAAGTCTGCGGCGGCTAAGAAGCCCGGCAAGGCACCGGCCAAGCCTGCCCCATCTAGAAAGGCAATCTTGCCTGCGCCAGCGCCTGTGTCGGCCAAGGGATCCTCTGCCAGGCCAGCAGTTTCCAAAGTGGTCGTGAACGCACCCGCCAAAGTTGCTGCTAAAAAGGTAGCTTCGAAGAAAGTCGCAGGCAATGCGGACGTGAAAACCGTCGCGGCCAAAGCACCCGCCAAGAAAGCCCCCGCCAGGAAAGCGGCTCCCAAAAAAGCCTGACAGGTTCGCCGTGAAGCTGCTGATTGTGGCGGTGGGCCTGCGGGTGCCGGACTGGGCGCAAACAGCTTGGGACGATTACGCGAAGCGCTTTGCGCACGAGTTGAAAGTCGAGCTTAAAACTGTCAAGACCGAACCGCGCGGCTCCAAAACCCTTGACACGTTGTTGGCCGCCGAACGCGCGCGCATTGAAGCGGTCATTCCCAAAGGCAGCCGCATCGTCGCGCTGGATGAGCGCGGAACCTCAACCACCACGGTCGCATTGGCTGGCAAGCTCAAGGCCTGGCAGCTAGAGAGTGATGATGTGGCTTTGGTCATCGGCGGGCCGGACGGACTGGACCCAGCATTCAGGCAAGCCGCGCATGAGCGAATCCGCCTGTCTGATTTGACGCTGCCGCATGCATTTGCCAGAGTGCTTTTGATAGAGCAGCTTTACCGTGCCTGGTCGATCAATGCCGGACATCCGTACCATAGGGAATAATGCGGTTTACATTCATCTATCTCGCGTCCCAAAGCCCGCGCCGCAGGCAGCTGTTGGAGCAGTTGGGCGTTGAGTATCAATTGCTGCTGCCAGATGAGGGCGAAGATACGGAGTCGATTGAAGCGGTTGTTGGCAACGAGCCACCCGCTGCATATGTCAAGCGGGTCACAGCGCTGAAACTTGACGCGGCTTTGCAACGCCGCAAGCGCAGGGGCTTGGCCGCAGCGCCTGTTCTTTGCTCCGACACCACGGTTGCTCATGGGCGAATCATTTACGGCAAACCACTGGATGCAGCAGATGCCCAGCGTATGCTGGCTGAGCTGTCAGGCAAAACCCATCGTGTGCTGACGGCGGTCTCTTTAGGCACCGAGCGCAAACAGGTGCAGGTTGTGAGTGAATCCCTCGTCACGTTTGCAACCTTGAACCGACAGCAAATTCGGGCCTACGTTGCCACTGGCGAGCCCATGGGCAAGGCTGGCGCCTATGCGGTGCAGGGCCGCGCGGCTGCGTTCATTGCCAAAATCAGCGGCAGCTACTCTGGCATTATGGGGCTCCCGGTGTTTGATTCGGCGCAATTGCTGCGCTCTGTGGGTGTCAGGTTTTAGCGGTACAGTTTTTGAATTGGGCAGCATGCAAGAAGACATTTTGATCAACTGGTCGCCACAGGAAACGCGCGTTGCGGTGGTGGAAAACGGGGCCGTGCAGGAGCTGCATGTGGAGCGCACGCTGGAACGCGGGCTGGTCGGAAATGTCTACCTTGGCAAGGTGGCCCGGGTGCTGCCGGGCATGCAGTCGGCCTTCATCGACATTGGCCTGGAGCGCGCCGCTTTTCTGCACGTGGCCGATGTCTGGCACCGCCCGGCGGAGGGCGAAACCATCAGCGCGTCCCGTGTCGCGCAAGCGCAGGTGCCCATCGAGCGGCAGATATTTGAAGGCCAGGCGCTCACGGTGCAGGTCATCAAGGACCCCATCGGCACCAAGGGCGCGCGGCTGTCCACCCAGATCAGCATTGCTGGGCGCTTGCTTGTGTTTTTGCCGCAGGATGACCACGTGGGCGTGTCACAGAAGATTCCCTCGGCGCAACGCGATGAACTTCGCACCCGGCTGCAGGTGCTGACCGGCCCACAGGGCGGCGGCTTTATTTTGCGCACCAACGGCGAAGACGCGACGGACACTGAGTTGTCTGAAGATATTGGCTATTTGCGCAAGGCGTGGGACCGTATCAAGAACGCCGCCCTGCGTTTGCCTCCGATGTCGCTGCTGCATCAGGATTTGAACCTGTTGCAACGGGTGCTTCGGGACATGGTGAGTGATGCCACGCAGACCATCCGGGTCGATTCGCGCGAGCAGTTCGAGGCGCTCAAGGCCTTTGGGCAGGAATTCATGCCTGCTGCCGCCGACAAGCTCCAGCACTACAAGGGCGAGCGCCCCATCTTTGACCTGTACGCGATTGACGAAGAAATCGCCAAGGCGCTGGGGCGACGCGTGGACCTCAAATCCGGCGGCTACCTGATTGTGGATCAGACCGAGGCCCTCACCACGGTGGATGTCAACACCGGTGGCTTCGTCGGCGCCCGCAATTTTGATGACACGATTTTCAAGACCAATCTGGAAGCCGCGCAGGCCATTGCGCGCCAGTTGCGCCTGCGCAACCTGGGCGGCATCATCATTGCTGACTTCATTGACATGGTGCGCGAAGACCACCGCGATGCGGTGCTGGCCGAGTTTCGCAAGCAGTTGCAGCGGGACCGCGTCAAGACCACGGCCGGCGGGTTTTCCCAGCTTGGCTTAGTGGAAATGACACGCAAGCGCACGCGTGAGTCGCTGGCGCACATGCTGTGCGAGCCCTGCGCCGTGTGTGCAGGCAAGGGCAGCATCAAGACCGCACGCAGCGTGACCTATGACATTTTTCGCGAGATACTGCGGGAGGCGCGCCAGTTCAACCCGCGCGAGTTTCGCGTGGTGGCATCTCCCAAAGTCATCGAGCTTTTTCTGGACGAAGAAAGCCAGCACTTGGCGGGCCTGAGCGAGTTCATCGGCAAGCCGGTGTCGCTGCAAAGCGAGGCTGCCATGGGGCAGGAGCAGTACGATATTGTGTTGCTGT
>JANYJD010000223.1 GCA_025358555.1 Rhodoferax sp. | reverse complement strand
CGCGGCTCGTGATCGCCAGGTTCAGCCGCAAGTACCTGGATGTGAAACGGCCTGAGCAAGACGCGATGCAATCGGCGCAGGCTTTGCCCAATATCCGGCGATCGGCTCGGCCTCGCTGGAAGAAGATCGACGTTACGCTGGCGGTCATACCGTGCACCACTATGGCAGTCATCGCCCCCAAGGAATCGATGCAATTCAGCTTGAGTTGGCAAAAATCAACGCCTAAGCCCGAGCCTGCCAGAACAGCTCACCGAGGCAATCATCGTGTTTCTCAATCACCATGGGTACCTGGCAAGGTAGAGCGCAACTTGCTGGCGTGTCATCGCTGAACAGTATTGAATTCTTTAGGCAGTTGGTACTCAAAAATGGTACTGTACGACCATGAAGCGACGACATTAATGAATTGTTGATTTGATTTTTTCGCGGCCCACGAGTGGCAATGTGCAGTGGCGGGATATTGAGGGCCTTTTCGTTGAACTGGGTGCCGAGATCGAAGAACGAGCGGGCAGCCGAGTTTCTATTTTTTGTTTGATGAAGTGCGGGTGGTTCACCGTCCGCATCCATCTCCCAACACAGACAAAGGCAGGGTGGCAACCATCCGCAATTGGCTAGAACAACACGGGGTCGAACCATGAACGTTATGACTGTTGGTGACTATCACGCAACGATTGAATTTGACCCTGATCTGGACGCGTTCCGAGGGGAAATTCTTGGGCTCAACGGCGGTGCAGATTTTTACGGGAAAAATCCCAAGGAATTGCGGGTTGAGTTCAAGCGCTCACTTGACGTATTTCTTGAGGTCTGCGCGGAGAAAGGAATTGAGCCAAAGCGCCATTTTTCCGGCAAATTTAATTTGCGAATCTCACCGCAGCTGCATGAAAAACTGGCAATTGCGGCGCAGGCAAAAGGCAAAAGCATCAACACCTTGGCGCAAGAGACTTTGCAGAAAAGTTTCGCGTGACGTGACGCCGGGTTACCGGGTCAGTGCATCATCCTGCCAGAGTGTGTCCAAAAACGCGGCTTGTTTTCAACACAATGCCAGCGCCTGCAGACTGCGCTTTTTATGCGCTATGCCGGATGCGGGTTTGATCTCCAGGCCGGGCAGGCGCAGGCCATAGTCCAGACTGCGTTTGTCGGCCTCCAGCACCCAGGCGCACAGGCGGGACAGCTTGTGTTCGGTGTCAGCGAGCCCGGTGTGCGCAAGGTCAAGCCACAGCTCGAACTGCTGGGCCTGCTGGGCGTCACGGCTGACAAGCTCGTCTGCCTTGGCGGCCTTCTTCCACACAACCAGCTTGAGCGGGTCGCCGCGCCGGTAGGCCCGCACACCATCGTACTCACCCGTGGCGTGCAGATGCGTGGCTTGCGCCGCCCCCGCGCGCGGCTCGCCCGCAGGCAGCGGCGGGGGATGCGGCTCGGGCGCCGGGTACACCAGCACCTGCGCGGCAGGCCGCCAGACCGTCCATACACGGAATGTGCCTAATGGAAAACGCGTCTCGGCCGTGAGCGTGGGCACGCGGTGCAGGCCGCGCCGCTCAGGCTTGAAGGCGACGTGCACCGTACAACTGCCCTGCGCGGGCACGTCAGTCCACACCCAATGGGGCGCGGCTTTGACACGCTGGGGTGTCGCTTTGTGACGCTGGGGCGCCTCTTTGCTGGTCTCCAGCACCCGCATGCCGATGCCATGCCGAACGGATCGCCGCCCGCTGACCAGATTGATGCCAATAACAGCACTAGCCCCCGTGTACTGTGCATCAGGCGCTATTAAATTCATTGTCATGCCACGCAGGGTGCCGTGGCACACATGCATGCCCACCACGGCGCTGCCGGCCAGCAGAAAGGTCAGCAAGTACCCCAGGTTGAGCTGGTAATTGATTGAGGCTACCAGCAGCACCAACAAGGTGGCGCCCAAGGTGAACCCGGGCCAGGTGGGCAGGATGTAGACGTTGCGCTGCGTCAGGGTGATGCTGTCGGCCAATGGCAGCCGGGCCTGCCACCACGCCTGGAAACGGCGGCGTACCAAGGTGACTGGATTCCACGTCAGGGCACCCGTGGAACCGGCTTTGCCGGGCCACTGGGTGCGCCCCCTGGAGGGGGAGGCGTCGAAGGCGCTTCGGGGGGGAGCCATTTTCTACGGCAGCGCTATGGCCTCCAGCATGGCCCGCACCTGCTCGACCGAGCCCCGACCGGCATCGCCCACCGGCACAAGGCGGTGCGCAATGGTTTGCGGCAGAACAGCTTGCACGTCGTCCGGGGCCACATAGTCGCGCCCGCACAACAGGGCCTGGGCTTTTGCAGCGCGGATCACGGCAATGCCGGCGCGCGGGCTCAAGCCCTGCAGAAACCATTTTCCGGTGCGGCTGGCCGCTATCAAATCCTGCACGTAGTTAAGCAAGGGCGGGGCCGCGTGGACGGCCAGCACCTGCTGTTGCAGGGCTTTCAGCTCTTGATGCGTGAGCAGGCTTTGCAAGGCATCCACCAAATCACGGCGGTCGTGGCCGGCCAGCAGCTCGCGCTCTGCCGCGCGGTCTGGGTAACCGAGCGAGATACGCATCAAAAAACGGTCCAGCTGGGACTCTGGCAAGGCATAGGTGCCCAGCTGGTCATGCGGGTTTTGCGTCGCGATGACGAAAAACGGCGAGGGCAGGGCGCGCGTTTCGCCTTCTACCGTCACTTGTTTTTCTTCCATCGCTTCAAGCAGCGCGCTTTGCGTCTTGGGGCTGGCGCGGTTGATCTCATCGGCCAACAGAACCTGCGCGAAGATGGGGCCGGGATGGAACACAAAAGCCTCTTTGCCGCGCTCGTAAATCGACACGCCCGACAGGTCGCTGGGCATCAGGTCTGACGTGAACTGAACCCGGGAGAATTGCAGCCCAAACGTCTTGGCCAGCGCGTGCGCCAGGGTGGTCTTGCCAACGCCGGGCACGTCTTCAATCAGCAGGTGGCCTCCGGCCAACAGGCAGGCCACGCAGTCTTGAATCTGGGCGGCTTTGCCGACAATCACCGTGTTAAGCTGACCGACCAGCGATTTGAGTTTTTGTTGTGAATCCATCGCTTGACGTTACCCGAAATAGTGAGACATTGACGCGCATTGTGAACAAGACCGGATACTTTACCCACCCCGACTGCCGCAAACACGACATGGGCCAGGGGCACCCCGAATGTGCACAGCGCCTGGACGCCATTGAGGACCGTTTGCTGATCTCTGGCGTGGGCGACGCGCTGGACCGGCGCGAGGCCCCCCTGGCGTCGCTGGGCGACCTGGAGCTGGCGCATGGCCGCATGCACGTGGCCGCCCTGCGGGGTTTAAGCGACCGGCTTGCCGAAGATATCTTGGCCGGAGGCCCGGAGCACGCGCAGATTGACCCCGACACCTGCATGAACACCGGCACCTGGAACGCCAGCTTGCGCGCTGCCGGGGCTGCTTTGGCCGCTACCGACGCCGTGATTGCTGGAGAGCTGGAAAACGCGTTTTGCGCGGCGCGCCCGCCCGGCCACCACGCCTGCCGCGACAAGGCGATGGGTTTCTGCTTTTTCAACAATGTGGCGATTGCCGCCAAATATGCGCTGGCGCGCCATGGCCTACAGCGCGTGGCGATTGTTGACTTTGACGTGCACCACGGCAATGGCACCGAAGACATCGTAGCGGGTGACGCGCGCATCCTGATGGTCAGCTTTTTCCAGCACCCGTTTTACCCTTACGGCGGCTCTCAATCAGACGCTGGCAACCTGGTCAACGTGCCAGTGCCTGCGTATACCAAAGGCCCGGCCGTACGGGAGCTGATTGAGGCGCACTGGATTCCCCGGCTGGAAGCCCATCGCCCCGAAATGATTTTCATCAGCGCCGGGTTCGATGCGCATCGCGAAGACGACCTTGGGCAAATGGGCTTGGTGGAGCAGGACTACGCGTGGATCACCGACCGCATCAAGGATGTGGCCCGCAGGCACTCTAAAAAGCGCATTGTGTCGTGCCTGGAAGGCGGCTACGCGCTGAGCGCGCTGGGGCGCAGCGTGGAGGCGCACATCCGCGTGCTGGCCGACATTTGATTCGATTTCCCGTTCATGCGTTGAATTAGAAACGGCATCAGGTGCCCCAGTAAAAAAATCGATGGTCAAAGTAATCACTGCTGCGCCGCCCATCAACGACTTCGAGGTCTGGTTTGCCGCGTTGACCAAGCCCACGGTGCTGACCGAATTGGCCGCCCTTGCGGCCTGCGCGGCGCTGGCCTGGTGCCTGGTCTGGCTATTCCGCAAAGCGGCCGGTGCGCTTGACGACCGGTCGATCCTGTTTGGCCGCCAGATCATTGATGGCGTGCTGTTCCCCTTGGTTCTGTTGAGCTTTGCCTACGCTGCAAAAGGGTTGCTGGGCCAGCGGATCCCCGTGGCGCTTTTCCAGGTTGCCATACCCGTGCTGGTGTCGCTGGCGGTGATACGTTTGGGCGTCAAGGTGTTGCAGGCGGCATTCACGAGCTCGCCGGTGGTACGGGTGCTGGAGCGCACCATCTCGTGGGCGGCGTGGATCGCCATGGTGCTGTGGGTCAGCGGCCTGCTGCCGGTGCTGCTGGAAGAGCTGGACCAGATCACCTGGAAAGTGGGTGGTGCCAAGCTGTCGGTGCGCAACATCATTGAAGGTGCACTGACGGCGGGCATTGTGTTGATCGTGACCTTGTGGATATCGTCCTCGATTGAGTCGCGCCTGCTGAAATCGGCGACTGGCGGCGAGCTGTCACTGCGCAAGGCCATCAGCAATGCGGTGCGCGCGCTGTTGATGTTTGTAGGCCTGCTGCTGGCGTTGTCTGCGGTGGGAATAGACCTCACGGCGCTGTCGGTGCTGGGCGGCGCGATTGGCGTGGGCATTGGGTTTGGCCTGCAAAAGCTGGCGGCCAATTACGTCAGCGGTTTTGTCATCCTGGCGGAGCGCAGTTTGCGCATTGGCGACAACGTCAAGGTCGATGGCTTTGAGGGGCGCATCACCGACATCAATGCGCGCTACTCCGTCATCCGCTCTTTGACCGGGCGCGAATCCATCGTGCCCAATGAGATGCTGATCAGCAACCGGGTGGAGAATCTGTCGCTGGCTGATTCCAGGCTCTGGCAGTCCACCGTGGTCTCGGTCGGGTACGACAGCGATGTTGACTTGGTGATCCGTTTGCTGAACCAGGCTGCGCTGAATCAGCCAAGGGTGCTGCGTGAGCCCGCGCCGCTGGTGGCACTGTCGGCATTTGGCGCAGATGGATTGGAGTTCACGCTGGGCTATTGGCAGGCTGACCCGGAAAACGGCCAGCTCAACCTGCGCTCACTGATCAATCTGGAAATTCTCAAGGCGCTGCGGGAGCACAAGATCGAAATTCCCTACCCGCAGCGGGTGGTGCACGCGCGCGCACCAGACGCAGCAACGGCGATTGCCGCAGTGGCGGCTACTTCATCAGCGAAGGCAGCCAAAGACTGAGCCCGGGGAACGCGATCAGCAGTCCCAGCATGAGCACCAGCACCAGCACGAAAGGCCAGCAGCCCCGATAGATGGCACCCAGGCCCACGCCGGGTAACAAAGCGTTGAGCACGAACATGTTCATGCCCACAGGTGGTGAAATAAGGCCAATTTGAACCACCATCACGATCAGCACGCCAAACCATACCGGATCGAACCCCAGCGCAGACACGATGGGGAAAAACAGTGGGATGGTGAGCAGCACCATGGTCAGCTCTTCCATCACCGTGCCCAGCACGACGTAGATCAGCATCATGGCGACGATGATCATGACCGGGGAGAGCCCGCTTTGTGTGATCAGGGTTTTCAGGTCGCCGGGCATGGACGTGAAGTTCACAAAGTTGGCAAACAGCGTGGCGGCAATCAGCAGGGTGAACAGCATGGCGGTGGTGCGGGCTGACTCCACCAGCACCATGTACAGGATGCCCCAAGTCAGCCGACCCCGTGCCAGCGCAAAAAGAAAAGCCCCCGCCGCGCCAAAGCCTGCGCCCTCGGTGGCTGTGAAAATGCCGCCGTAGATGCCCCCAAGCACCACGAACACCAGCAGCAGCACGCCCCAGATGCCGCGCAGCGCGCTCCAGCGCTCTGGCCAGGTGCTGCGCCGACCTGCCGGTGCGTGTGCCGGATTCCGCCACGTGATCAAAGCAATGCCCACCATCATGAATGCCGCAGACATCAGGCCCGGAATCACGCCCGCAGCAAACAGCTTGCCAATGTTCGTCTCGGTGATGATGCCGTAGATCACCATGATGGTGGAGGGTGGGATCATGATGCCCAGCGTCCCGCCAGCGGCGATCACGCCCATCGACAGGTCGTCGCTGTAGCCCAGCTTCTTCATCGACGGGTAGGCGACTTTGCCCATGGTGGCCGCCGTGGCGATGGATGAGCCGCAAATGGCGCCAAAGCCTGCGCAGGCCACCACGGTAGCGTGCGCAAGGCCCCCGCGCACATGGCCAATAAAGGCATTGGCCGCAGTGAAAAGCTCTGTTGCCAGTCCGGCACGGGCCACAAAGTTGCCCATCAGGATAAACAGGGGTATCACCGACAGGGTGTAGGCAAAGCCGGTCTCAAAAACCACCTGTGCGGTGCTGGCCAGTGCCGGCTCCCAGCCACGGGTCAGGCCGATGCCCACGATGCCGACACCCGCCATGGAAAAGGCCAGCGGAATGCGCAGCAGGGCCAGGGTGAAGATGACGGCAAAGCCGATGAGCGCTTCGATCACAGTGCAGTCCCTTCGCCCTCTGCCAATGCAGCGGGAGGACGGACCATCAGAACCAGATGAACCAGGCCAGAGACGCCGCACAGCACAGCCATGCCGTAGATGAACGGCGCCTTGGGAACCTGCAGTTGTGCCGTGGTCTCCCCGTTGGCTGCAAACTGGCCTCCGGTTTTCCACATCAGCCACCCCAGCGCCAGCAATGCAATCGCCACCAGCAAGTGGATCGCCGCTTTCTGCAACTTCAGGATTGCGGCCGGCAGGTAGCTGTCCATTGAGTCAAACAGCACATGCTCGCCGCGCAGCGACACCAAAGGCAGCGCACCAAAAATGACCACCACCATCAGCATTTCAGTCAGTTCCAGAGAGCCTGGAATGGAGTGGTCCAGAAGCTTGCGGCCACCGACGTCAAAAAATGTCAGCGCCATGATGGCAAACAGGCCCGCTGCGGACAGAAACCCGCAGATGGCCTCAAGCAACTTTTTCAATTATTTTTCCTGCTTTGCAATTTCGCTACGGAATTCAGCCAGCACCTTGGCGGCGTTGGGCAGCCCCTTGCCCTGTGCATCGGCCACCCACTTGGCCTCCAGCCCTGAGGTTTTGGCTTTGACTTCAGCCACAAATTTTGCATCGGCCTTGGTGATCTGGACGCCGTTGGCCTGCATCAGCGCGGTCGCCCGCAGGTCCACCTTGTCCCAACCGCGCCCATAGATGCGCGCCGCCACTTCGCCAGAAATCGCGTCCACGGCTTTTTTCTCTTCCGCAGTGAGCTTGTCGTACTTGCCCTGGTTCATCATGAAGACGAAGCTGGTGTTGTACAGGCCGCCTGGGAACGTGGTGGCGTGGCGGATGATCTTGTCGATCTTGAAAGACTCGGTGGATTCAGCCGGGAACAGCGTGCCATCCATCACGCCGCCCGAAAGAAGCTCGTAGGAATCCGGCGCGGGCTTCAGCGTGACATTCATGCCCAGGGTTTTGGATATCTCGTTGACCATGCCACCGCCGATGCGGAACTTGAGCCCCTGCAAATCGTCCACCTTGGCAATCGGCTTCTTGGTGTTGAACACAATGCCGGGGCCGTGCGTGAAGAACGAAATCACCTTGACGCCTTGGTGCTCGGCAGCAAACTGCGGGTGTTTCATGGCCACGCGGTTGAAGGCGACGGATATCGGCTCCGACGTGTTCCCCAAAAACGGAAACTCGGCCATCTGGGTCATCACAAACCGCCCTGGCGTATAGCCGTGTACGGTGAAAGAAATGTCGGCCAAGCCGTTTTTTACCGCGTCATAAGTGCCAGGAGCTGCTGATACGCCGCGCGGCAGGATGTTGCACTTCATCTTGCCCGAGGTGTTTTTCTCCAGCAAGTCGCACCATTCTTTTTGCGCCATGCTGAGCGAATGGGTGGGAGGCACCCAGCTTGATGCGGTCAGCACCGTCTGGGCACTGGCTTGGCCAGCGAAGATCACGGCGGCCGCGCCAATGATGGCAAGTGACAACTGCTTGGTGTGTTTCATGTCTTGAATCCTGAAAATTGGGCGAATTGCAGACTGTAATACACGCCCGCGCAGGTTCTCGTCCATGTTTACCCGAATTAACCGACCGTTCGGTTGGTTAATTTAATTGCCCTGAAAGCCTGGGGCCATAGAATCGACTCAGTGGCCCCAACTGCGGTCACGCAAATACCCAATTCGAAACTCTGGAGTTGCAGCAATGAAAGTACTGGTACCCGTCAAACGCGTGGTGGATTACAACGTCAAGGTTCGCGTCAAGTCGGACAACAGCGGCGTCGATATTGCCAACGTCAAGATGAGCATGAACCCGTTTGACGAGATCGCCATTGAAGAGGCTGTGCGGCTGCGCGAAAAAGGCGTGGTGACCGAAGTGATTGCAGTCTCCTGCGGCGTCGCCCAGTGCCAGGAGACCCTGCGCACCGCCATGGCGATTGGCGCCGACCGCGCCATTCTGGTTGAGAGTACGGCAGAGCTTCAACCCCTGGCGGTGGCCAAGCTGCTCAAGGTGCTGGTGGACAAGGAGCAGCCCGGCCTGATCATCCTGGGCAAGCAGGCGATTGACGACGACTGCAATCAGACCGGCCAGATGCTCGCCGCCCTGTGCGATCTGCCGCAGGCTACTTTTGCCAGCAAGGTTGAGATCATTGACGGCAAGGCGAGCGTGACGCGGGAAGTCGATGGCGGCTCCGAGACCCTGTCCATCAGCCTGCCGGCCGTCATCACGACCGATTTGCGCCTGAACGAGCCCCGCTACGTGACCTTGCCCAACATCATGAAGGCCAAGAAAAAGCAGCTTGACGTTTTCAAACCCGAAGATTTGGGCGTGGACGTGACGCCGCACATCAAGACCCTCAAGGTCAGCGAGCCACCCAAGCGCAGCGCAGGCGTGAAAGTGGCCGATGTGGCCGCATTGGTCGACAAACTCAAGAATGAAGCGAAAGTTATTTAACCCCCCCCTGAGTCGGCCTAGGGCCGCCTTCCCCCCGAGGGGGACGAACCTGGCGGCCCGCCAAAGCCGGTTCCGCAGGTTCTTTGGAACAGAAACTAAGAGGAACTCACCATGACATCTCTCGTTATCGCCGAACACAACAATGCGTCCGTCAAGGGCGCAACCCTCAACACCGTCACTGCCGCGCTGCAATGCGGTGGCGATGTACACGTGCTGATCGCCGGCCACAACGCTGCCGCTGCGGCTGCGGCTGCGGCGCAAATTGTGGGCGTGAGCAAGGTGCTGCACGCGCAAGGCGCGGGCTTTGAGCACGGCCTGGCCGAAAACATGGCCGCGCAGGTTTTGGCCATTGCGTCTGGCTACAGCCACCTGCTGTTTCCTGCCACCGCATCGGGCAAGAACATCGCGCCGCGCGTTGCCGCCAAGCTGGATGTGGGCCAACTGTCTGACGTGTCGAAAATTGACAGCCCGGACACCTTCGAGCGCCCGATCTACGCCGGCAACGCGATTGCCACCGTGCAGAGCCTGGACGCCGTCAAGGTGATCACCGTGCGCACCACGGGTTTTGATCCTGCCGCTGCGACCGGCGGGTCGGCTGCGGTGGAAGTCGTCACGGCTGTGGGTGCCAGTGACAAGGCCACTTTCATGGGCAGCGAAATCGCCAAAAACGACCGCCCCGAGCTGACTGCCGCCAAAATCATCGTCTCAGGCGGCCGGGCCTTGGGCTCCAATGAGAAGTTCATGGCCGTCATGACGCCGCTGGCCGACAAGCTCGGCGCGGCCTTGGGCGCCAGCCGCGCCGCAGTGGACGCAGGCTATGCGCCCAACGACTGGCAAGTGGGCCAGACCGGCAAGATCGTCGCGCCCCAGCTCTACGTGGCGTGCGGCATCAGCGGCGCCATCCAGCACTTGGCCGGCATGAAAGACTCCAAGGTGATAGTGGCGATCAACAAAGACGCCGAAGCGCCCATTTTCAGCGTGGCCGACTATGGGCTTGAGGCTGATTTGTTTGTCGCGGTGCCAGAGCTGGTGGCAGCTCTTTAGTTCAAGGAAACCGAAATGACTGTCGAATTGAAGGAAGCCGTAAAAATTGCCAAGACCTATATCGCGGAACTGTATTCGGACGAACCGATTTCAGATATCGGGTTGGAGGAGGTCATGAAGGATGATTCTGGCAATAAGTGGTTGATCACGATTGGTTTTATCCGCCAGAGTTCAAGTGACACTGCAAACAAATTTTTGGCCCTACGCAATCGACTTTACAAAAGGGTGGAGATAGACAACTCTCCACAATCAAGCGAGCCAGGTAAAGTACTGTCTGTTCAAAACCGCGTTACGTTGGCGATCTCATGACCAGCAGCCTGCTGATTGACGCAAATTTGCTGGTTTTGTTCGCGGTCGGTTCAGTCTCTCCAAGTCTTATCACTCGCCACAAACGTCTGACCGCTTATGTCGAAAACGACTATCAGCTTCTTGTCGATTTTCTCGCTGGTTATGACATCCTGGTTATCACACCCAACGCTTTGACGGAGGCGAGCAACCTTGCCAAGCAAATTGCCGAACCTGCGCGCGGTCAGGTTGCAGACGTCATTGCGGGAATCGCAGAAAACGCAAACGAAGTTTATGTCCCCAGCGCAGTCGCTGCCGGTAGCAAGGCGTACAGATATTTGGGCTTAAGTGACGCTGCAATCCTAGAAGTCAAAAATGCGCACTTGCTGACTGATGATGTAGGTTTGTACGTCTCCAAATTGGGACAAGGCGTCACATGTTTTAACTTTACCCACCTGCGCGAAGCTGCAGGCATCACATCATGACCTACAAAGCTCCCGTCAAAGACATGCTGTTCAACATCCAGCATCTGTCCCGCATAGACCAGATTGCTGCGCTGCCAGGCTTTGAAGACGCCGGGCTGGAGACGGCGCAGGCGGTGCTGGAAGAAGCGGCCAAGTTCAACGAAGGAGTGCTCTGCCCGCTCAACTGGGAGGGCGACAAAAACCCGTCCAGCTGGAAAGATGGCGTGGTGACCACGACGCCAGGTTTCAAAGCGGCATTTAAAGCTTTTGCTGAGGGTGGCTGGCAGGGTCTTCAGCACCCTGCCGAGTACGGCGGTCAGGGCCTGCCCAAAACAATTGGCGCAGCCTGCATTGAGATGGTCAACAGCGCCAACATGAGTTTTGCGCTGTGCCCTTTGCTCAGCGACGGCGCGATTGAGGCGCTGCTGACGGCGGGCTCTGACGAGTTGAAGGCCACTTATCTGGAAAACCTGGTCAGCGGCAAATGGACCGGCACCATGAACCTCACCGAGCCGCAGGCCGGCAGTGACCTGGCGATGGTGCGCACGCGGGCTGAACCGCAAGCTGATGGCTCCTACAAGGTTTTCGGCACCAAGATTTTCATCACCTACGGTGAGCACGACATGGCCGAGAACATCGTCCACCTGGTGCTGGCGCGGGTGGTGGGCGCGCCCGAAGGCGTGAAGGGCATCAGCCTGTTTGTGTGCCCGAAGTTCATGGTCAACACCGATGGCTCCCTGGGTGCGCGCAACGACGTGCACTGCGTGAGCATCGAGCACAAGCTTGGCATCAAGGCATCGCCCACCGCCGTGCTGCAGTACGGCGACAAGGGCGGGGCGGTGGGCTACCTCGTTGGCCAGGAAAACCGGGGCCTGGAGTACATGTTCATCATGATGAACGCGGCCCGCTACGCCGTGGGCGTGCAGGGCATCGCCATCGCCGAACGTGCCTATCAGAAGGCAGCGGCGTTTGCGCGGGACCGCGTGCAGAGCCGCCCTGTGGATGGCTCCATCAATGCCAGTGCGCCCATCATCCACCATCCTGATGTGCGCCGGATGCTCATGACGATGCGCGCCTACACCGAGGGTTGCCGCGCCATGGCCAGCGTGGCGGCCGCCGCGTATGACGCAGCGCATCACCATCCCGACGCGGATGTGCGCAAACAGAACGCGGCCTTTTACGAGTACATGGTGCCGCTGGTCAAAGGCTATAGCACCGAAATTAGTCTGGACGTAGCCTCGCTGGGGGTGCAGGTGCATGGCGGCATGGGCTTCATTGAAGAAACCGGCGCTGCGCAGTATCTGCGCGATGCCAAAATTTTGACCATCTATGAGGGCACTACCGCCATCCAGGCCAATGACCTGGTAGGCCGCAAAACCGCGCGCGATGGTGGCCAGACGGCAAAAGCGATTGCGCAGCAGATTGAAGTGACAGAAGGCGAGTTGCGCAAAAACGGCTCGCCGGATGCGCTGGCCGTGGCGAGGCGGCTTGCTGCGGCGCGCCTGGCGTTTGTCGATGTCGTGAATTTCGTTGTCGATGGCATGGCCAAGCCCGCTGCGGGCGCGGCCAAGGCGTCACCGAACGCCGTATTCGCAGGCAGCGTGCCTTATCTCATGCTGGCAGGCAACCTCATGGCTGGCTGGCAACTTGCGCGCGCGCTGCTGGTGGCGCAGGATGAATTGAAGGCGGGTGTGGACGCGTCTTTCATGCAGGCCAAGATCGTCACCGCCCGCTTTTACGCCGACCACCTTCTGTCCAAAGCCCCAGGCATGCGCGACAGCATTGTGGAAGGCGCAGACAGCGTGACAGCGATGGCGCTTGAAGCGTTCTAGACTTTTTCCGTGCGTGGCGGTTGCAACGCAATGCTATTGTTATAGTAGCTAACTATGCACGGTGGACGAGGGCTACAGCCTGTTTTAACGGTTTTTTATCCGTTTTGGCCGTTTTTTGCCGTTTCAGGCGAAAACAATGCCGGAAACCGCTGAACGATTACCCTTGACTCCTTTCGATATTTTTCGACGTTTTTGACACCTACGGAGATTCCATGTCCAAGCTACCCGCGCCGCTGAACAACCTGCCCCTGCCCATCATCGGCTCACCCCTGTTCATCATCAGCAACCCAAAGATGGTGATCGCCCAGTGCATCTCTGGCGTGGTGGGCTCCATGCCCGCCCTCAACGCACGCCCGGCCGAGCAGCTTGAAGAGTGGCTGATTGAAATCACCGAAACGCTGGCTGCTTACAACAAGGCCCACCCCGACAAGCCCGCCGCGCCGTTTGCCATCAACCAGATCGTGCACAAGAGCAATGACCGCCTGGCGAATGACATGGCGATGTGCGTCAAATACAAGGTGCCGATCATCATCACCAGCCTGGGCGCGCGCGAAGACATCAACGCAGCAGCCCACAGCTATGGCGGCGTGGTGCTGCACGACATCATCAACAACAAGCATGCCCGCAAAGCGATTGAGAAGGGCGCTGACGGCCTGATCGCCGTCGCCGCAGGTGCCGGAGGCCACGCCGGTGTGAAAAGCCCGTTTGCGTTGATCCAGGAAATCCGCCAGTGGTTTGACGGCCCCATCGCGCTGTCGGGCGCCATCTCCACTGGCGACGCGGTGCTGGCCGCACAAGCCATGGGGGCCGACTTTGCCTACATCGGCTCGGCGTTCATCGCCACCGAAGAAGCCCGTGCGTCAGACGCCTACAAGCAGTCGATTGTGGACAGCAACTCCGACGACATCGTCTACAGCAACCTGTTCACCGGCGTGCATGGCAACTACTTGGCGCCCAGTATCCGCAGCGCCGGCATGGACCCCGAAAACCTGCCCGAGGGTGACGTCAAAACCATGAATTTCGCCGGTGGCGAAGGCTCCAAATCCAAAGCCTGGAAAGATATCTGGGGCTGCGGCCAGGGCATTGGCAGCGTCAGCAAAGTGCAGTCCACAGCAGATTATGTGAGCCAGCTCAAACGCGAATACGGCGTCGCGCGCCAACGGCTGGCAGAGCGCGACTACGCCTGATGTGAGCTATAAAAGTTGACGAACAGTACCGATGTTGGTATCTTTCGTCGCAAAGGCACTTTTTGGAAAACACACTGACCATCTCGGAGATCAAGCGGCGCGGCATGTCTACCATCAACGACCGCTTGAAATTGGGGCCTGCACGCATCATGAAACGCAATAGACCGGCAGCAGTCGTTCTGTCTGAGGCGCAATACCAGCAATTGCTCAACCGGGCATCCGTTCAGCTTCCGGGCATGTCGGCAATTCAGTGGCTCAGTGACCAGCCTACGACCGGCCTTCGCAGCAAAACCGCCATCGACGCCGACTTGCAAAAAGAACGCACAGCGTCCTGGTGAGTATTTACGACGCCTTCTTCGCCTTGCCGGACATCCTGTGGGTCGAACTCACAAAAACGGTTGTCGAGCTGGCGGCGCAAATCCGGGTCACGTTGGGGTTGAAAACACCCCACTGTTTGCAGGCAGCCTGCTGCCTGCAGTTGGGCGCTGAGCACCTTTTCATAACAGGTGACGCGGCTTTCAAACGGGTCGCTGGATTAAACATCGCGCTTTTGGCGTAGACCAAGATCAAGAAGCTGGCGGTGACCCAAAGTACCCATGCGGCCCAGCCGCTGTTCTGCACAACCGTCGTGCGCACCGGGGGAATGTTGTTTGAGTGAGCTTGCGTTACTGTGGGTGGCATTGGCTCTGCTGGTGCTGAATGTGTTGATTGGGTTGATTGGGTGGATTGGGTGGATTGGGGTAAGGCTTGCACTGCGCAAGTCAACCACCAGCGCGGCCGAACAGGCCCAGCAAACCCGCACCGAGCTGCTGACTTCACTGCACAGCGGCAACGACCGCCTGGAGCGCGAACTGCGCCGCGAGATCAGCGACACATCGCGTGGGGGCCGCCAGGAGCTGGCCCAGTCATTCGCCACCTTCCAGCAGACGCTGGTGGGCCAAAGCGCTGAGGCCACGCGCACGCAAAACACCCAGATCGACGCCTTTGGCCAGCAACTCGCACTGCTGCAAAAGACGCTATCTGACACACTCACCACGCAACTGCTGTCATTGACCGACACCAACGCGCGGCGCATGAACGAGGTGCGCGAGACGCTGGAAAAACAGCTGGCGCAACTGCAAACCAGCAACGCCTCCAAGCTGGATGAGATGCGCGCCACCGTTGATGAAAAGCTGCAAACCACGCTGCACGCACGCCTGGGCGAAAGCTTCAAGCAGGTGGCAGACCGGCTGGAGCAGGTGCACAAAGGGCTGGGCGAAATGCAGACGCTGGCGCAGGGCGTGGGCGACCTCAAGCACCTGTTGACCAATGTCAAAACGCGCGGCATTTTTGGTGAAGCGCAACTGGCCGCGCTGCTGGAGCAGGTGTTTGTGCCAGACCAGTATGCCGCACAAGTCGCCACCCGGCCCGACAGCAAAAATGTGTGCGATTTCGCAATCAAGCTGCCCGGCAAGTCAGACCACGGCCAGCCCCTGTGGCTGCCGATTGATGCGAAATTCCCCAATGAAGATTACGAGCGGCTGCTGGATGCCCAAGGCCGTGCTGATGTGTCGGGCGCAGAGGCGGCCGGCAAAGCGCTGGAAGTGCGCATCCGGCTGGAGGCCAAGTCGATTGCCGAGAAATATGTGGAGCCGCCGTACACCACCGATTTCGCCATCCTGTTTTTACCCACCGAAGGCCTGTACGCCGAGGTGCTGCGCCGCCCCGGCCTGATGGAGGCCTTGCAGCGCGAGCACCGCATCACGCTGGCGGGGCCGACTACGCTGCTTGCGATGTTGAGCTCGCTGCAAATGGGTTTTCGCACGCTGGCGCTGGAGAAGCGCTCCAGTGAAGTCTGGCAGGTTTTGGGCGCGGTGAAAACCGAGTTTGGCAAGTTTGGCGATGTGCTGGCCAAGGTCAAATCACAGACCGAAGGCGTGCTCAACACCCTGGGCCAGGCCGAGACCCGCAGCCGCGCCATGGGGCGGGTGCTGCGCCAGGTGGAGGCCTTGCCCGATGCCCGTGCGCAGGCTCTCCTGCCGCAGGATAAAGATGCCGCAGACGACTTGAAGGGCGACGGGGAGCGAACCGGGTGAATCCTTCCACCGCCTCGGCACCCTCACGCGCCCCCGCCCCTCGCTACGAGCTGGCGCGCCTGATCGCCGGCCAAGTCTGCCTTCACGCCTGCATGGCGGGCATGCGCATGGCCGCGCCGCTGCTGGCGTTGCGCGAGGGCTACAGCCCGCTGGCTGTGGGCGTACTACTGGCGCTGTTTGCGCTGACTCAGGTATTTCTGTCGCTGCCGGCAGGGCGGTTCGCCGACCGCCATGGTTTGAAGCGCCCGGTAGGTTGGGCTGTGGCGGCAGCGGCAACAGGCGCAGGCATCGCGGTGCTTTTCCCGATTTTCCCGGTGCTGTGCGTCAGCGCCATGTTGACAGGTGGCGCCACTGGTTCTGCGGTGATTGCGCTACAGCGCCACGTGGGCCGCGCAGCGGGCAGCCCGACCGAGCTGAAAAAGCTGTTCAGCTGGTTGGCCATTGGCCCGGCGGTGTCCAACTTTGTCGGGCCGTTTACTGCTGGCTTGTTGATTGACCATGCGGGCGTCTGGCTGGGCGGCCAGGCAGCGGATTTGAACGGCTACAGGGGCGCTTTTTTGCTCATGGCATTGCTGCCGCTGTGCGCCTGGCTTTGGGTGCGGCACACCGTGGAATTGCCGCCGGTGGCCGTGCACGCCGATGCCAAAAAGGGCAACGCCTGGGAGCTGTTGCGCGAGCCCATGATGCGCCGCCTGATGCTGGTCAACTGGCTGCTGTCGTCTTGCTGGGACGTGCACACGTTTGTGGTGCCGGTCATCGGGCATGAGCACGGCTTCAGCGCGTCGGTCATCGGTGCCATCCTTGGCGCGTTTGCCATTGCGGCAACGCTGGTGCGGGTGGTGATGCCTTGGTTTGCAGCAGTCATTGTCGAGCGCGTGGTGGTGACGCTGGCCATGGGCGTCACGGCGGTGCTTTTTGCCGTCTACCCGTTCATGGCCACGCCGCTGGTCATGGGAGCCTGCTCGGTGCTGCTGGGCTTGGCGCTGGGCTCGGTGCAGCCGATGATCATGAGCATGCTGCACCAGATCACGCCCGAAGCGCGCCATGGCGAGGCGCTGGGCCTGCGCATGATGGCGATCAATGGCTCCAGCGTGCTGATGCCCATGCTGTTTGGCACGGTGGGCGCCATCATCGGCGTGTCATCGGTGTTCTGGTTTGTGGGCGTAGCGGTGGGCCTGGGCACGCGCCCGGCCTGGCACCTGCGGCCCGCTGCGCCTGAACTGGCGCCGCCTACAGCCCGTAAAACAGCCGAATAGCGTCCCACGCTTCCTGTGGCTCGTCCACGTACGTGAACAGTTTCAGGTCTTCGGGCGAAATGGCGCCTTCTTCCACCAGCACGTCAAAGTTGAGCAGGCGCTTCCAGTAGTCGGTGCCAAACAGAACGATGGGCACCGGCTTGGCTTTGCGGGTCTGCACCAGGGTGATGACTTCAAACAGCTCGTCCAGCGTGCCAAACCCGCCGGGGAAGGCCACCAGTGCCTTGGCACGCATCATGAAATGCATTTTGCGAATGGCAAAGTAGTGGAACTTGAAGCTCAAGGATGGCGTGACATACGGGTTGGCGCTTTGCTCGTGCGGCAGGGCGATGTTCAGGCCCACGGTGAGCGCGCCCATCTCATGCGCGCCCCGGTTGGCTGCTTCCAAGATGCCGGGGCCGCCGCCGGTGGCGATGTAGAGCCGCTGCGCGGGCGGAATGCGTGCGCTGTAGCCAGCGACCAGCCGGGCAAACAGGCGGGCCTGGTCGTAAAGCTTTGCGTTGCGCACATGCATTTGAGAAAGTAGCAAGGCATCGGCATCGCCACTGGCCTGCGCCTTCGCCAGTGACGCGGCCGCTGCCTCGGGCGCGGGGAAACGCGCGCTGCCAAACACCACCACGGTGCTTTCGATGCCCTGGGCTGACTGGTCAAGGTCGGGCTTGAGCATCTCCAGCTGGATGCGGATGCCACGGGTTTCGCGGCGCAGCAAAAACTCGGGGTCTGCAAAGGCCAGGCGGTAGGCGTCGGCATGCAGCGGGCTGCCCCGGACGGCGTGGTTTTGCAGCTCGGCCCAGGCATCGGCCAGGCGGCGTTCGTTGACGTTTTCTGTGAGGTTGGTTGTGTTTTCCATGCGGGCAATTTGACAACAAAAAATGGGTGTGCGGGTTGCTATGAAAATTCGACGGCAAATCGAGCTTAAAGGTTGTGGTTTGTACTTGAATGCAAGTAAACTTTTGAGGGCCGCTGCGTCGATGGTATAAATTCAGCGGCGTGAATTTGCCGGCATCATTTGAGCGGCATGATTCGAGCGGCAAAAATCTATAACAGGAGACTTCATGAAATTTTCACAGTACAGACTCCCCGCCTCGGCACGCATGGCCGCGCTGGCCACCGCAGTGGCCGCGGTTGCATCGCTCGGCGGTTGCGCATCCCCCAGCGGCCTGGCCGTCAAAGACGTGGGCAGTTTTCACATCGGCGGCAAACAGGTCACGCTGTCGGGCTTGCCTGAAAAAGAACTGCGCTTCACGCCGACCGCGCCGCCGATCAAGGTCAACCCCAATGGCGAGTTTGAGGCCGAGCAGATGTATGTCCAGTACATCACCCAAACCGCGCCCAAGGCCAAATACCCGCTGCTGATGTGGCATGGCGGCGGACTTGCAGGCGTGACGTTTGAGACCAAGCCCGACGGCGGTGAAGGCTGGCAGATGGCGTTCCTCAAAGCCGGCCATGACGTGTACGTGAGCGATGCGGTAGAGCGCGGGCGCGCGTCGTGGAGCCGCTACCCCGAGATTTTCACCACCGAGCCCTTCTTCCGCACCAAAAAAGAAGGCTGGGAGCTGTTTCGCATCGGGCCGACGTGGGACGCCGACCCGGCCCGGCGCGTGGCCCACCCTGGCGCGCAATTTCCAGTCGGCGCATATGACCAATTCACCAAGCAGTTTGTACCCCGCTGGGCCACCAACAACGCGCCCACCCAGGCCGCTTATGACGCGCTGGTGCAAAAGGTCTGCCCGTGTGTGATCCTGGTACACAGCCAGGGCAGCACCTTTGCGTTTGAGGCGGCGCGCAAGGCGCCGCAGTTGGTCAAGGCGGTGGTGGCCGTGGAGCCCAGCGGCGCGCTGGATGTCACCAAGGCTGACATCAGCGGGCTCAAGGCCGTGCCGCACCTGTTTGTGTGGGGTGACAACCTGGACAAAAACGCCACGTGGCAGGTCATCGCGCCCACCCTGCGCAAGTATGCAGACGGCGTGAAGGCCCAGGGCGGCGTGGCCGACACGATGGACCTGCCTGCGCTGGGCATCAAGGGCAACAGCCACATGCTGATGATGGACAAAAACTCCGACCAGACCGCCGGGCTGATCAACCATTGGATGGCCAGCCAGGGATTGATGAAGTAGCGCCGGGCGTCGGCCAGTCTGGCCCGGTTTTCTGGCGGCCGGCGTCGGCAACACCCGCCGCACTCGGCGATGGTCTCCGGGTAAATCCGGATGCCACCCCCGCACGACCAATTGAATAATGAATTGGTTGACTTGCCAACTAAATAGCATGTCGCGAACGCTCGCCTCTGTCCCCACGGCCAACGCACCGACCCGCCCATCGGTGATTGACCTTGAGCGCTATGTGCCCGCCTACTTCGTGTGGATTGCCAACAAGCTCACGCGCGGTGCATCGCAAAACTACCTCAACCTGTTTGGCGTGGGAGCCGAGGTGTGGCGCTGCATGGTGCTGCTGGCGGTGCATGAGACGGTCAGCGCGCAGCAGGTCAGCCAGATCATCGGCATGGACAAGGCGTCGGTGAGTCGCTGCTTCAAGCAGATGGTGGCCAAAAAATTGATTGCGCTGGAGCTGGACCCTTCTGATGGCCGCATCCGCCTGGCCAGCCTGACGCGGCATGGCCGCCACATCCACGACCAGATCCTTGGCATTGCGCTGGCGCGCGAGAGGGCGCTGCTGGAGGTGTTGAGCCGGGACGAACAGGAGACGCTAATCGCACTGCTTAAACGCTTGCATGAAAACCTGCCTGCCGTTGAGCAGGCGACGCAGGATTTCATCGCCGATTCGCTGGCCCGGCCGATTCACACCACCCGCGCCAGCCGAGCCGCCTGATCACCCCATCCAACCCCGCCCCACCACTTGAGGAGACACGCACATGTTCGTCAGAAACTGCTGGTATGTGATCGCATGGGATCACGAAATTCCGCCGGAGCAGGCCAACGGCAAGATATTCACCCGTACGGTGTTGGGTGAACCCATCGTGGTTTACCGCTCAGCCGCCGGTTTTGTCGCCCTGGCCGACCGCTGCTGCCATCGTGGCGCGCCCCTGTCCAAGGGCCGGCTGGAAGGCGACAACCTGCGCTGCGGCTACCACGGCCTGCTGTTCAACCCACAGGGCCAATGCATCGAGGTGCCCGGCATGGCCAGCGCGCCGGCCAAAGCCTGCGTCAAACAGTACCCGGTGGTGTCCAAAAACCAGTGGGTGTTTGTGTGGATGGGCGAGCCCGAAAAGGCAGATGTGGCCCTGCTGCCCGACAACTATTCCAGCGGCAGCCCCGAATGGCGCAACGTGCCCGGCTACCTGCATTACGAGACCAACTACCTGCTGATCTGCGACAACCTGCTGGATTTTTCGCACCTGAGTTATGTGCACGAAAAAACCCTGGGCGGCTCCACGGCCATCGCCCAGTCGCGCGCTGATGTGACTGAGGTCAGCGCGCCCGGCCAGCGTGGCCTGCGTGTGCAGCGGCAGGTGTCTGACGTGCCACCGCCGCCGTCGTACCAGCGCATCCATGCTTTCAAGGGCTTGATTGACCGCTGGTGGGATTACGATTTTTTGCTGCCCGGCACGCTGCTCATGAAATCCGGCGGCTACCCCGCCAAGGGCAATACGGTTGACACGGGTGAGGTGGAACTGCACAGCTGCCAGACGCTGACGCCCGAGACCGAGAACAGCACGCACTACTTCTTCCAGCAGGGCCACCGCACCGGCCAGGGCGACAGCGAACTGGCGGCATCGATGTTTCAGATGTTGATCCGCGCGTTTGACGAAGACAAGGACATGATCGGCGCGCAAAGCGCCCGCCTGGCCCTGGCGCCGGACTTCAAAATGTTCCCCTTGCATCTGGACAGCGCGCTGACACGTTTCCGCCGCCTGGTGGACCGGGAGATCGAGAGGGATTCCTTGCCGATGAGCACGGGCCACGATCACCCAGCGGGCGATGGCGACGGCCAGAACCACGACAAGCCGTCGCCCAGCGTTGCCCCAGCACGCGCCTGCGCCACAGCCTGACGCGCCGCGCCATCCATCAAACCTGCCGGAGATTTCCATGCAAAGAAGAAGCTTCATCCACGCGGGCGTCCAGTCGTCCATTGCGCTGGCCACGCCTGGCCTGTCCGGTCTGGCCCACGCCCAGGCGGGGGCCTTCCCCAACCGCGGCCTGCGCGTGATCGTGCCATACCCGGCAGGCGGCGCCACAGATGCCACCGCGCGCTTGATCGGCGAAAAGCTGGCCAAGGTGCTGGGGCAAAGCGTGGTCATCGACAACAAAACCGGTGCATCAGGTGCCATTGGCTGCGCCGAGGTGGCCAAAGCCCCGGCCGACGGCTACACGCTGCTGTACTCGTTGAACGACCCGCTGATCAACAACACCGTGCTGGTCAAAAACCTGCCTTACGACCCGCAGAAAGACTTCCGCTTCGTGGCGTCGATCCTGCGCAGCCCAGCCCTGATGTCGGTGCCTGCGAGCATGGGGGTGAAAAATTTTGCCGAGTTCAAGGCGTTTGCTGCTGCGGGTGGCAAACAAGTGTCTTATGGCTCCTGGGGCATCGGCAGCCTGGGCCATTTGGCCGGCGAAACGCTGGCGAAAGAAATGAAATTCACCGCCGTGCATGTGCCCCAGCGCGGTGAAGCGCCGGTGCTGCAGGATTTGCTGACTGACACCATCAACTGCGGCTGGACGTCGGCCGGCACGGCCCGGCCGCATGCGCTGTCCGGCAAAATTGTGCCGCTGGCCATGATGGGCCCGAATCGCTCCAGCGCGCTGCCCAACGTGCCCACCTTCCGCGAACTGGGTGTGTCTGACAGCTTTTTTGACCGCAGCGTGTGGATCGCGGTGCTGGCGCCCGCCCGCACGCCTGACGCCGTGGTGGCGCGGCTGTCTGCCGAGATCCAGACCATTGCCAACAGCGCCGAGGTGATTGGCGTCATCAAGGAGCGCGGCCTGGAGCCCCTGGTCGCCGGGCCACAGCAGGCGCAGGCCATGTATGCGGAAGAGTTTCCCGTCATTACCAAGCGCCTGCGGGACCTGGGGATTGAGCCCAGCTGAACACGCCGTTCTCAAGTAAGGCTTCCGAGGAAGCCTTGTTTGCAGCGTGCCGGGTCAGACGCGTTTGCGGTATTCACCCGTGCGCGTGTCAATCTCAACCTTGTCCCCCTGCGCCACAAAAATTGGCACGCCCAGGTCGAATCCGGTGGCAATCTTGGCGGGCTTCAGCACCTTGCCCGATGTGTCGCCCTTGACGGCGGGCTCGGTCCAGGTGATTTCGCGCACCACGCTGGTGGGCAGTTCGACCGAAATGGCTTTGCCGTCATAGAACACCACTTCAACAGCCATGCCGTCTTCCAGGTAATTCAGCGAGTCGCCCATGTTTTCGGACTCGACTTCGTACTGGTTGAACTCTTCGTCCATGCACACGTACATCGGGTCAGCGAAGTAGGAATAGGTGCAATCTTTCTTGTCGAGGATGACCTGGTCCATCTTGTCGTCGGCCTTGAAGACGACTTCGGTGCCGAAGTTGGCAATCAGGCTCTTGAGCTTCATGCGCACGGTGGCGGAGTTGCGGCCGCCGCGGCTGTATTCGGTTTTGAGCACGACCATGGGGTCTTTGCCGTGCATGATGACGTTGCCGGCGCGGATTTCTTGAGCGATTTTCATAAGGGTTCCATGGGGCGGGCGGTTTTGAGCGGCCCAAAAAAGTGGCGAAAGAGGTGTTGCAGACAGAAAATCTCCTGCGGCTGATTCAAGCCGGGTGATTCCTGCAAAGCCTTTTATTTTAGCGGGTTTTGGGCGCTGTGAATTTGTCTAATATTCCGGCTCGGGGTCGAGATCAACTTTTTTAAAAGGGAGCATGTGATGGCAAAAAATTTCAATCCAGCGGTTCTGGTCTGGGCCAGCGGCAAGGTGGGCCAGTCGGTCGCAGGCGGTGAATGTTGGGATCTGG
>JANYJD010000216.1 GCA_025358555.1 Rhodoferax sp. | reverse complement strand
CGCAAACCGGCTGGCAAAGTGCTCGCTCCAGCCGCTTTGCACGTCAAAGCCGCAGTTCGATGGCAGCAGCGGCGCAACCGCCACGCCACGCGCTGCGAGCAGGGGCACCCAGGCACCGTCGGAGCCCAGACGCGCCCAGCTGCCCCCGCCCAAGGCCATCACGACGGCGTCAGCCTTGGCCCGCACCTGGCCCAGGGGGGTGTCAAAAACAAGCGCCGCACCCGTGGTCTCCCCATGGCTGCTGCGGTTGCAGGCGCCATCCCATCCGACCCAGCGGTGCCGCATGTGAAAAGTCACGCCGCCGTGGCGCAGGCGATGCAACCATGCCCGCAGCAAGGGTGCGGCTTTCATATCGGCGGGAAACACGCGCCCGGACGTGCCAACAAACGTGTCCACGCCGAGCGCCTTAGCCCAGTCGCGCAGTTGCGCTGCGCCAAAGTGTTGCAGCCAGGGCTTGACGACCGCCTGCCGAGCACCATAACGCGTCGCAAAAATGCCTGCCGGCTCCGAGTGCGTCAAATTCAAGCCGCCCTTGCCCGCCAGCAAAAACTTGCGCCCCACTGAGGGCATGGCGTCGTACACGTCCACGGCAAGGCCGGCGCCTGACAACACCTCTGCCGCCATCAGCCCGGCCGGGCCAGCGCCCACCACAATCACATGTTTCATCGAGTCCTTATTCAATGCTTTGCCGTGCGCCTGACGGCAGTTCCACCAGCCTGCCCGCCCCGGTCAAAAACGCAGCCCGCACGGCAGCATCTGGGTAAATCGCGCGCACCGCGTCACGGTAGGTTTGCAGTTGGTTGACCAGCAGGGCATCATCTTGCGGCGCGTGGGGTGACTTGTAGTCCAGCACCCACCATTCTCCTGTGTCGCGGCGCTGCACCAGGCGGTCCAGCCGCAGGGTTTCACCCAGGTAGGTCAGCTCTACTTCATTGCCCTGCCAGCCCACTAGCTGCACGTCCCACGCCCACGCGCCTTCGCCCTGCAAGATACGCCGGGCCATGTCGGCGGCCTCGCTGCCCTGCTCGGGCGTCAAGTCAAATTCGCGCATCGCGGCGTGGATGTTGGCGCCGTTGATGCTGCCCCATTCCAGCAAGCGGTGCATGGCCTGGCCCCGGCGCGCGCTGGTGGAGTCGACGGCAACATTTATAGCTTCTTTTTTTATAGCATCTTGTGCAATATTGACGGGGGCTGGAGGCAGTTCTTTCAAGAAAAAAGTCTCTGCAGGCGCCCCGTTGGCCGGCGTCCGGCCGGCGCCTGACCGGGCGTCGGTCCGATGTTCAAATTTCGCAGCACCCATCGACAGCGCACTGGCCGGGATATCTTCCGCGCCACTGGCCAGCCCAGACAGCCGCGCCCACCAGCTCGCCCCACTCTCACGGTGGGGCGTGATGCTGGAGATGGCCAGCGTGTGGCGCGCGCGGGTCAGCGCCACGTACAGGGCGTTGAGTTCTTCGCGCTGGCGCTCGGTGGTCTCCACCGCCAAGGTTTCCACCGCGCAGGCGGGTGGGTGGCTTTCACTGGCCAGGAATACAAATTTGCGCGGCTGTGCAGACTCGCCCGGCCAGTCCACCAGCACGCCCATGGTGTCGGCTTTGCGTTGCGCCGTGTCGGTGTCCAGCAGCAGCACGGTGTGCGCTTCCAGCCCCTTGGCGCCGTGGATGGTGAGCAGGCGCACGGCACCCTCCACCACGGCCGCCGGAGCCTGCACGCCACCCGCTTTGAGGGCGCGCACCAGTGCATACGGCGTGGCGTAGCGGCCGCCGCCGAGCTGCAGCGAAACGCCCAGCAGCGCGCGAAGATTGGCCAGCACGGCATCGCGCTGTGCTGCAGGTGCGGCCATGGCAAACCGGGCCAGCACGTCGCCATCGCCATAGATGGCCTGCAAGGCGTCGTGCGGCGGAAGTTGGTTCAACCAGCCCTTCCAGAGAGTAAAAACAGCCTCTAGCCCTCGTCCATCATGCATAGTTAGCTCTGTTTTATGTAGCAAATCAAACCACGGAACGGGCGGTGTTTGGTAAGTGATTTCCTGCGGCGCGTCAAGCGGCAAGGCAAGCTGCGCCTGCTGCTGCAACAGCGCCAGTTGCACCAGCGCATCGTCGCCCAGTGCAAACAGCGGCGACTTCAGCACCCGCGCCAGCGACAGGTCATGCTGCGGCGACACCAGCACATCCAGCAGCGCGACGATGTCCTGCACTTCGCAACAGTCAATCAGCTCGGTCTTCTCGCCAATCTGCGCCGCAATGTTCAGCGCGCGCAACTCGTCCTGCAAGGGCGCAAGGCCTGAGCGCTTGCGTGAGAGCACCATGATGTCCTGGGGTCTGAGGCCTGTGCCCCGGACGCCACCCGCAATTTGCTGCGCAATCCACGCCGCCGCCTGACGGGCCTCCAGCGTGCGCAGGGTCTCTTCGGGCAACTCCCGTGGTGTGGTGAGGCTGTCGCGCCAGGGGGCCTCGGGTGATGCGCTGGCGTAAACGTCGACGCCGCCATCGGCTTCGCCTGCCCCCATTGACTCACCTGCATCAAGCGAAAGCCGTGGAACAGGCGGCAGCTTGCAGACCCGACCCGCTTCGCGGGAACTGGTGGTGTGCTCGCGAAAGCCCTCGTAACCATCCGCTTCACGCGCGACTGTCATGGCCGCATTCACGGTGGCAATGATCTGCGTGGCGTTGCGCCGGGTGTGGTCGCAACTCAGCAGGTCGCCCCCCAGCCCATCGCGCACAAACGCCTGCGCCGCCTTGAAGACCTGGGGCTCGGCGCGGCGAAAGCGGTAAATGCTCTGCTTGGGGTCGCCCACAATGAACACGCTGGGCGCGTTGGCTCGGCCGACACCGCTTGCGCCACCACCTGCACCCGCGTAGCCGCTGAGCCACGACAGCAGCGCCTGCCACTGCAGCGGGTTGGTGTCCTGGAACTCGTCAATCAGCAAATGCTTTACCTGCGCGTCCAGCCGCTGCTGCACCCAGCCCGACAGAACCGGGTCGCCCAGCATCACGCGGGCCGCGCGCTCCACGTCGTTCATGTCAACCCAGCCATGTTCGCGCTTGAGCGCGCCGAATTCGGCAATCAGCACGCGGGTGAGGCGCGCCATGCGCTGCTGGTAGACCCAGGCATCGTGCTGATGGCGCGCTGCCACCACTTTCAACACCAGATCCTGCGCGGCACGAACCCCGCCGATGCCAGCGACCTTCTCACTGAACTTGCGCGGCGTGCCATCTTTGGTCAGCAGCGCGGCAAATGCGGCGCTCAAATTGCCTTCCGTCAAGGCCACCTCCAGCTCAACGCCTTTGGCGGCGAACGTGGGCGCACTGGCCCGGCCCAGGGCTTTGGCCGCATCCCGCAAGCGTTGTGCATTGGCGGCATTGGCGGTGATGAATTCATCGGGGGAACTGAATCCGCTGAATTCTGCAAACTGCTCTGAAAATTGCAGCACCGACGCTTCCACCACGCCCCGCGCATCGGCCAGCAGAAACTCGGTCCGCTTGTCCAGCGCCACGGCCAAGGCTTTTTCGCACTGGAAGCGGCCATGCTCGAACACGACGGCTTCAAAGTCGGCCTTGCGCTCTGGCGCGGCTGCCAGCGCCGCATAAAAGCGCCGCCACACCAGCGCTGTGGCTGGTGCATCGTCTTCCAGCAACTCGTAGTGGGGCGGCAACTCAAGCTGTTGCAGAACCGCCAGCGGCGCATTGCGCAGCAGCGCGGCAAACCAGCCGTGAAAGGTGCGAATCTGCACCTGCCGACCCGTCGTTAAAATGCTTTGGTATAGGTTTGATAGCTTCTTATGCACTACCGACAAGGGCTGCAGGCCTTTTTTATCGGTAAAACCGCGCATTTTCAACTCTTGGGCCAATGTATCACCGTCGGCAGAAGCAAACTCGGCCAGCCACTGGTACAGCCGTTCCCGCATCTCGCTGGCGGCGCGTTTGGTGAAGGTGATGGCGAGAATTTCCTGCGGCTGCACGGTGAGGCGGCCGTCGCTGCCACTAGGGTTTTCAAGCAGCGCCCTGATGATGCGCGAGACCAGCATCCAGGTTTTTCCAGCGCCCGCGCAGGCCTCAACTGCCACACTGCGGCGCGGGTCGCAGGCGATGGCGTAGAACGCTTCGGCACTGATGGTTTTGCCGTTGTGCTGGTAGGCGGGTTGGGACAGGCAATTTTGCGACGGGCCGCCCCTGGCAAAATTAGCCCCCTCGGGGGGCAGAGAGGACACGTCAGTGCCGAACGTGGGGGTCATATCTGCCAGAAGTCCTTGCGGCATAGCCCGCGTGCGGCGCAGAAATCACAGGCTTTTCCCTCGCCCAGTGCAGGCATGGGCGCGCCGCCCCGGATGCGTGACATGTCGTCCAGAATGCCTTCAATGAGCTGATCCCGCAATGCGCCGATATCGGGTTGCGCATAGGTGCGGGTTGCGTCTTTTTCGCCCAGATTCACATAGGCAGCAGCCAGCGTGTCGTCATGCAGCAAGGCGGCGTAGAACGCAAGCTGGGTGTCTTCGCCAGCCGCCTTGATGCGCTCGCTGGTGACGCCTTTGCCTTCGGTCTTGTAGTCAATCACCAGGGCGCTGCCATCCAACAGGCGGTCGATGCGGTCGAGCTTGCCAATCAGGGTCACAGCACCCAACGGCGTCTCTTTCCAGACCTCGCCCTCATCGAACACCGCGCCACTTTCCTCGTGCGTGGCCAGCCACTGCAGGTAGCCGTCGCGCACGCGCGGCCAGGCGGCGGCGAATGGCAGAAACTCACTGGTGGACAGGCCCAGCTCTGCCACCGCACTGTTTGAAGCTTCATTAATCATAGCTATCCGTGCACTGTACTCAAGGGCTGGCGCCTGTTTTAATGCTTCATGGAAGCGTTTGAGCAGGCTGTGCAGCCAGTTGCCAAATTCGCGCTTGCCCAATTCACCGTCCAGCTCATCGGACTGCTGCAATTTCAATTGCCGCAAGGCAAAAAAGCGGTACGGGCAGCGGCGCAAATCTTCATAGGCGCTGGCCGACAGCTGGGCCACGGGGAATGCATCGCCCTGGGGCTTTGGCATGACGCAGGGAATGCTGGCCAGCGCGCGCAGCGACCTGGGGTCAGGCGCCATGGGCGCAGATTGTTGCAACATCAGTTCCTGCACAAAGCCGCTGGGCATCAGGCGTTCACCGCCCTCGCTGGTGCGCCACAGCACGTCAATGAAGGGCGTCTTGAGCGCGTAGTGCCAAGACTGGCGCGAGGCGCTGGCCAGGCGCTCGCGCGAGGGCAGGCCGAGCAACTCGCGCTGCGCCGACGTCCAGTCGCCCGGCGGCTCGGGGGACACAGGGAGACGCACTTCGTCGCATCCTGGCAGCACCACGGCAGGCAGCGGCCGGCCCAGCAGCTGGTTCAAGGGGAGGATCACCACTTGCTCAGTGGCGGGGTGCACGGGCATGAAGCTGTGCGCCTCCAGCGTCTGGCTGGTCCAGGCCGTGAATTCGCTTAAAGGAATGCGGGCAGAAAAATCTTCAAACTCAGTGGCCTGCCCCTCTGGCAAACGCAGGGCCTGCAATACCCCCTGGCCGGCAACGTCTGCTGCGAGCGCGGCCCACTGTCCGGTGGTTTGCAATGCGGCGCGCAAATCGCGCAGCCACTCTGCCAGGGGCCGGGGCCGCTGCAACGCATCGCGTATGGCGTTGGCCTGAGCTGCCAGCGCATGGCCTGGCAGATTTACGGATGGGGTGGCCAGGCCGGCAGTCCTGCGGCTGCCATCAGCTGCGGTTTGACCCCGCGCGCTCGCCAGCGCTTCCTCCTGCAAAACGCTGCGCCATTCGCGCAAACCGGCTTTGCGCCATTGCGTTTCGGCCTGGGCAATGGCGGACCGGTGGGAGGCAGGGCCATGCAGCGCAGGGCCATGTATCGCGGGCCGATCAAACACAGGCGCATTTTTAAGCCAGTCCAGCACCGCATCGGTCGATGCATCCCAGGCGCAGGCGCGCAGCAGGCCCATCAGGCTGGCAGCCGCGCGGGTGGTGGACAGCTTCCAGCCGGTCTCATCGCGCACCGCCAGTCCCGTGCCTGCCAGCATGGCGCGCACCCGGCGCGTCAGCACCCGGTCCACCGCCACCAGACCCACCGGGCTGCGGCCCTGCGCCAGGTGTGCCAGCACGCAGGCAGCGGCGGCCTGCGCTTCGTCTTCGGCGTCTTGCGTGGCGTGCAGTGCCACGCCGAGTGGCAGCGGACCGCGCAACCAGCCGCCTTGGCGGTCCGCGATGTGTGCTGAATCAAACCCGGAATCAAGCAGCCCATCCAGCGGCAAGCCCACACCCCGCTCTCCCAGGCGTAGCTGCAATGCACGGGCCAGCGGCTCGGCAGAGAAGCCTTCGAGCACCACCAGCAACTTGGGTTGCGCGTCAAACAGCAAATCAGACGCATAGCTCGAATTGGCAGCCCACGCCAGTGCGATGCGCGCCACGGCGGCCTCCAGCGCCAGCACCGGGCTGTCCATGCCTGCGGCCAGCGCCTGCCCCAGGCCGAGCCCCCACGCGGCGCGCTCGGACGGCGCTGTGGCAGCAGCCACACCGGCCAAGCCCCAGGCGGCCTCCATCAGGCGCGGTGCCAGCACGGTCTGAAACTCGGCCAGCCCGGCACGCACCAGCAGCGCGGCGGCCGTCAGCACGTCCACGGCAGCATCATGGCGAATGTCATCGCCGCTGGCGGCAAAGCCGCCCAGGCTGCGCGACCAGTTCATCGTGGTCTCAAAGCGCGGCACAAAGTGCGCGCCATCGCTGCTGGCGGTCCACGCGCCTCTGGCCTCCTGCATCAGTTGCGCGTAAGGCACCAGCACCACGGTTTGCGCCGGATGCGCCCCCCGGCTGGCCATCTCCTTCCGAATGCGGGCCATGACTGACTGCCACGCCAGGGCGGCATGATGCTTTTTGGCTATGTCATTCATAGCTTTTCGGCCCGGCTGTGTTCTGCCGCAGGGCGACGCCCGAGGCAGAACGCGCCTACTGGGGAGGCAGCGCGGCACACGAAGTGGCAAGCGTGGAGGCTAGACCTATTGGTTTCTGTCACAATTTCCCCACTTTACCTGTACCCCACTTTACGTGTACCTCTTACTCCACCAAGGAATCCACCATGGCCAGCGAACTCATCAAACATGTCTCTGACGCTTCATTTGAAGTGGACGTGCTGCGAAGCACGCAGCCGGTACTGGTCGACTACTGGGCCGAGTGGTGCGGCCCGTGCAAGATGATCGGCCCGATTCTGGACGAAGTGTCGTCCACCTACGCGGGCCGGCTTCAGGTCGCCAAAATGAATGTTGATGACAACCGCGACATCCCCGCCAAGTTTGGCATCCGCGGCATCCCCACGCTGATGCTGTTCAAGGGCGGGCAGCTTGCCGCCACCAAAGTCGGGGCCATGAGCAAGGCGCAGATGGTCGCCTTTATCGATCAGCAACTCACCGTAGACGACCAGAAGCTTGCCTGATCGATAAAGGCAAATACATTGTGGGACAGTCCAACTTACATGAGCACCAAGCGAATGAAGTGGCTCTGTCCCCAACATTTCGTAGCTGTCCTTCCCCCGGACTTCGGATGTCAGCTCCCCGCGTCCCGCTTTTGAACACGCCCCGACACTTGGCTTTTAGCGCTTCCGATTTCCTGTCATAATTCAGGTCAATCGCTGGCTCCAACCCCGAGCCAGTTCGAATTTCCGGTTTAGAAGAAACCGAGGTCGTTGCAGCTAGCCAGCCCGACCTAACTTCCCCGATTTCTCCCCCGATTTGCGTCCTTACTTCTTCGAGCCAACTCCCGATTTCATCGGCTAACACCCCCAAGGGGTCACCTCCATGCATTTAAACGAACTCAAGGCACTGCACGTGTCGGAAGTCCTCAAACAGGCTGAAGAGCTTGAAATTGAAAACACCGGCCGCATGCGCAAGCAGGAGCTGATGTTCGCGATCATCAAGAAACGCGCGCGCACCGGCGAGCAGATCATTGCCGATGGCGTGCTGGAAATTTTGCCCGACGGTTTTGGCTTTCTGCGCAGCCCCGACACCAGCTACACCGCCAGCACCGACGACATCTACATCAGCCCCAGCCAGGTCCGCCGCTTCAACCTGCACACCGGCGACATGATTGAAGGCGAGGTGCGCACGCCCAAGGATGGCGAGCGGTACTTTGCGCTGAACAAGCTGGACCGTGTCAACGGCGGCGGGCCGGAAGAGAACAAGCACAAAGTGATGTTTGAGAACTTGACGCCGCTGTTCCCCAAAGTCCAGATGAAACTGGAGCAGGACATCAAGGGCGACGAGAACATCACAGGCCGCGTGATCGACATCATTGCCCCGATCGGCAAAGGCCAGCGCGCCCTGATCGTGGCGCAGCCCAAGAGCGGCAAGACCGTGATGATGCAGCACATCGCGCATGCCATTTCAGCCAACTACCCCGACAGTTACCTCATGGTGCTCCTGATTGACGAGCGCCCTGAAGAAGTGACAGAGATGCAGCGCACCGTCAAGGGTGAGGTTATCGCCTCTACCTTCGACGAGCCCGCCGCGCGCCACGTGCACGTGGCAGAGATGGTGATCGAACGCGCCAAGCGCCTGGTCGAGCTGAAAAAAGACGTTGTGATTCTGCTGGACTCCATCACCCGCTTGGCCCGTGCTTACAACAACGTCGTGCCGTCCTCCGGCAAGGTGTTGACCGGCGGCGTGGATTCCAAC
>JANYJD010000303.1 GCA_025358555.1 Rhodoferax sp. | reverse complement strand
CTGCATGTTTATGCACTGCCCGAGTGCGTGACGTTTGAGCGCGGCACGGTGCGGGTTGACTCTGGCGTGCGCGCGGGCGACACCATCTCGCCGTATTACGACGCCATGGTCGCCAAGCTGATCGTGCACGGCGCCACACGGGTTGAAGCACTGGCGCGCTTGGATCTGGCGCTGTCGCAGACGCACATCGTGGGGCTCAACACCAATGTGCAATTTTTGCGGCATGTGGTTGCCAGTCCGTCGTTTGCAGACGCCAATCTGGATACCGCGCTGATCCCGCGTGAGGCGGCACTGCTGTTCAACCAGGAGAAAGTCGGTCTTGCCATGGCTGCTGCGGGTGCAGTGGCGCATGCCTTGCTGCATGAAACTGCGCAGGCGGCATCAGCAGGCGCCGATGGCTGGATTGACCCCTGGGCGCAACGTGACGGCTGGCGCGCCAGCGGCTTGAGCAAGCGCCGGTTTGAGTTTGAGTTTGCGGGCGAGCCGCAGGCTGCGGTGCTGACCTATCTGCACGACGGAGCAACGCAGCTCGCCGTAGGCAACGCGTCTGGCCTTCTGGTGTATTCTGCCGTTCAGAATGAGCAGCGCCACGGCCATGGCACAAGCGATGCAGCAAGTGCCATCGACGTGCAGTTCGCAGGGCATCGCCAGTTGCTGAGTGTCTATAAAAATAGGGCTGTAGCCCTTGTCTACAGTGCAGAAGGTGCTACTCAAATAATAGCAAGTGATGCACTTGCCCATGCCGGTGCGGGGCACGCTGATGTGGGCCGTTTGACCGCGCCCATGCCCGGCAAGGTGGTGTCGTTTGCTGTCAAGGCAGGCGACAAGGTCACGCGCGGCCAGCCGCTGGCGGTAATGGACGCCATGAAAATGGAGCACACCATTGCGGCGCCCGCAGATGGCACTGTGGCCGAGTTGCTGTTCGCGCCCGGTGATCAGGTGGCTGAAGGGGTCGAGCTGCTGCGGCTGGCCGTTTGAAGCCTTGACGTGAAAGACGCCATGCGAATCAGCCTGTGCTGCACCCACACCAAGGCCGAGCCCTGGCTTGAGGGCCTGCACGCCGCCCTGCCGCTTGGCACGGTTGTGGACGACTGGGTGGCTGGTGCGCCCCCTGCGGATTACGCGGTGGTGTGGGCGCCGCCGCAGGCGTTTGTGGACGAGCAGGCGGGTGGGCGCTCCAGCAGGCTCAAGGCGATGCTCAACATCGGCGCTGGCGTCGACGCGTTGATGAAGTTGCGTATTCCGCCGCAAGTGCAAGTGGTGCGCTTGGACGACGCCGGCATGTCGGTGCAGATGGCCGAGTACGTGTGCCATGCGCTGATTCGCCACTTCCGCGAGTTTGACGGTTATGAAGCTGACGTGGGCCAGGGCAAATGGTCGTACCGCAAGCCGCGCAGCCGGACTGACTTTCCGGTGGGCGTGATGGGGCTGGGCGTGCTGGGCGAGCGTGTGGCCAAAGCGGTGGCGCAGTTTGATTTTCCGGTGATGGGCTGGAGCCGCTCCCCCAAAACAGTCGAGGGCGTGCGCTGCTTTACGGGCGAGTCGCAGTTTGATGATTTCCTGCAGGCCACCAAGGTATTGGTTTGCCTGCTGCCGCTCACGGCTGATACACAAGACATCATGCGGCTGGACACGCTGGCCAGGCTGCAGCCTGGCGGTTATGTGATCAACGTGGCAAGGGGTGGGCACCTGGTTGAAGAAGACCTGATCATGCTGATTGACCGAGGCCATCTGGCAGGGGCAACGCTGGATGTGTTTACCACCGAGCCGCTGCCCGCAGGCCACCCGTTCTGGACGCATCCAAAAATCACCATCACCCCGCACACCTCGGCCCGCACCCTGCGTGACGAGACCATTGCGCAGATTGCGGGCAAGATCATGGCGCTGGAGCGCGGTCAAGCCGTTGCCGGGTTGGTTGACCCGATGCGGGGCTACTGAAGCACGCGCACGTGACACCGAAAACAGACACGAAGGACCTGAAATGACCCTGCCCAAAAAAGTAAAACTGGTTGACGTTGGTCCGCGCGACGGCCTGCAAAACGAAAAAGAGCCAGTGCCCGCTGCCATCAAGATCGAGCTGGTGCACCGCCTGCAGCAGGCTGGCTTAAGAGAAATCGAAGTCACCAGCTTCGTCAGCCCCAAGTGGGTGCCGCAGATGGCCGACAACGCGCAGGTGATGGCCGGCATCACGCGCCTGCCCGGTGTGCGCTACTCGGTGCTCACCCCCAACTTGCAGGGGCTCAACGCCGCGCTCGCTGCGCCGCGGGCGCAATGGCCCGATGAAATTGTGGTGTTTGCATCCGCCAGCGAGGCCTTCAGCCAGCGCAACATCAATTGCTCCATTGCCGAAAGCATCGAGCGCTTCCGCCCGGTGGCAGAGGCCGCACGCGCCAACAATATTTACGTGCGCGGCGCCATTTCATGCACCGTGGGCTGCCCGTTTGAAGGCGAGGTGGCACCTGAGCGCGTGGCCATGGTGGCGCGTCTGTTGAAAGAGATAGGCGTGCAGCACATGGGCGTGGCCGACACCATTGGCGTGGGCACGCCCATCAAGGTGCAGCGCGCCATGGAAGCTGCCATTAAGCACTACAGCCTTGACGATGTGTCTGGCCACTTTCACGATACCTACGGCCAAGCGCTCAGCAACACGCTCACCGCGTTGCACATGGGCGTGTGGCAATTTGATGCGTCAGTGGCAGGCCTGGGCGGCTGCCCCTATGCCAAGGGCGCCACCGGCAATGTGGCGTCCGAAGACGTGGTGTACATGCTCAATGGCATGGGCATCGAGACCGGCATCGACCTGGACAAGCTGATTGACGCGGGTAAATTCATCAGCGATTTTCTGGGCCGCAAACCCAACTCGCGCGCGGCCACGGCGTTGCTGGTCAAACGGGCGGGTTGAAGTCATGAGGCCTCAGATATGAATGCGCTGATCAACGCTTCTAAAATAATAGCTACTTATGCAGATTACACAAGGGCTAGAGGCCAATTTGTTCCCTCTCCTTGTGTGTCTGTCTGCCTCATGGGGCCTGCCAGCCAGTTGTGCGACGGCTGTTTTCGCACCCTGGACGAAATTGCCGCTTGGTCTGCCATGGATGATGACGGCAAGCGCGGGGTCTGGCAGAGCTTGGTGCGGCGTGCATCAGAGGCAATTTCAGAAGCTAAGTCAGCCACAAATCCTCCGCGCGAATTGGCCGCGGCACCGGGGCCCCGCGCATGAAACACATCACCTTCTACCTCGATTTCATTTCGCCCTACGCTTATCTGGCGTTTGAGAAGCTGCCCGAGGCGCTGATGGGCCAAAGCTACAGCGTCAGCTACAAGCCCATCCTGTTTGCGGCGCTGCTTAAACACCACGGCCAACTCGGCCCTGCCGAGATTGCACCCAAGCGCGACTGGACCTATCGACAGGTGATGTGGCTCGCCAGCGCCCACGCTGTCGAGATGCAGATGCCCCAGAGCCACCCTTTCAATCCACTGGGGCTGCTGCGCCTGGCGCTGGCGTGTGGCAACGGGGGCGATGCCAACCGCTACGTGTGCGAAACCATCTTTCGCCATGTGTGGCAGGACGGAGCGCAGGCGTCGGATGCCGGGCGGCTGGCGGAATTGACCCGAAAGCTCGCACCACCCGTTGATGCACAGGACCCTGCGGTCAAGGCCCAGCTCAAAACCAATACGGATGAAGCGATTGCCTTGGGCCTTTTCGGTGTGCCTTCCTTCGTGGTCGATGGCAAAGTGTTCTGGGGTTTCGACGCATTGCCCATGCTGCGGGCCTGCTTGACGGATGACCTCTGGTTTAAAGGCCCCTGGGACGCTGCCGCAAGCGTGGCGCAAGGCGTGAGGCGCTGAATACCGTGCAACATGCCCAACGCCTTCAATTTTTCAGCATCGCCCTTTGACTGCCTGAATCCGGACGAGCAAAGGCTGGTTCGCAACAGCGTCGATATTGTCTATTTCCCCGAGCAGGAAACGATACTGGACGTAGGCACCGTCCCCACCCACCTGTTTGTCATCATCAAGGGTTACGTGACCCAAGTCGAGGGTGATGAGGTCATCACGACCTATGGTCCCGACGACTGTTTTGATGGCCGCGGTCTGGTGGCTGGCAAGGTCAGCAGCCGCTTTGTCGCGGCCGAGGAAGTCGTCGCTTACCAGCTGGCCCGCCAGGCCGTCAGCGACCTGATTGCATCCAATGTGACCTTTGGGGCGCTGCTGTTTTCCGATCTGGGCAACAAGCTCAGCGCGCTCTCGCATCGCAAGAGCCAGCATGAGCTGCAGTCTCTGACCATGTCGCGGGTGGATGAAGCCTTCCTTCGGCCTGCCCACTTTGTGGATGCGGACACTGACATCCTTGCCGTGGTGCGGGTGTTTCAGACGCATCGCACATCCAATGTGCTGGTGCGCGATGTCCGTTCGCATCCGCCGAGGCTGGGTATTTTCACCGCAACAGCGCTGCAGCGGGCCATTCTCGATGGCCGTCCGCTCAACCAGCTGGCCGTTGGCGAGCTGGCCAATTTTGCTTTGATCGAGGTCCGTCCGTCGGACCAGCTGGGCGACGCCATGGCCGTGATGCTGCGCCGCCGTGTCCACCGGGTTGTCGTGGTCGATGGCGAACAGGTGCTGGGTATTCTGGAAGCGCTGGATTTGTTCAGCTTCCTGTCCAACCAGTCGCACCTGATCACGGTTCACATTGAAGAAGCCAGGGATCTGGCGGGCCTCAGTCTGGCGGCCGCCCAGATCACCCGCATGATTGCCTTGCTGCACCGCGGGGGCTCCCGGGTGAACCTGATTGCCAAACTGGTTCAGCAGCTCAACGCACGCCTGTTTGAACGGGCCTGGCATTTGCTGGCACCGCCCGGGTTGATCGCAAACAGCTGCCTGTTTGTCATGGGCAGTGAAGGCCGTGGCGAGCAGTTGCTAAAGACAGACCAGGACAACGGGCTGATTCTGCGCGACGACTTCGTGCCGCCTGACGACCTGGATGCCGTCTGCCAGCGATTTTCAGTTGCGCTGGCCGGATTTGGTTACCCGCAATGCCCTGGCGACATCATGGTCAGCAACCCGCAATGGCGCAGGAGCACCAGCGAGTTTGGCCGGATGACGCGGCAATGGCTTGTGCTGCCAGATGCTGACAGCTTGATGAACCTCGCGATATTCATGGATGCCCATGCGGTCAGTGGCGATGCCCGCCTGCTGGAGTCTGTGCAGCGGGGCCTGATGGACATCGCCACCGACAACGATGCCTTGCAGGCACGCTTTGCCGCAGCCATAGACGCCTTCGGCAACACCACCGGATGGTGGAACCGGCTGCTGGGCCTGGGCGACTCCGATCAACAGTTGAACATCAAGAAAGAAGGCATCTTTCCGTTGGTGCATGGCGTGCGCAGCCTGGCGCTGGCTCACCGCATCACCGAGACCGGCACCACGGCCCGCATTGCCGCGCTGGTGGCTGGCGGGTGGCTGGAGGCCGGCATGGGCGCCGACTTGACGGACAGCCTTCACTTCTTCATGGGCCTCAAACTCAAGGCAGGCCTGGCTGAACTGGACACCGGCAAGCCCGTCAGTGGCGCAGTCGACGTAGCCCGGCTCAGCAGCCTGGACCGCGACTTGCTGAAGGACACACTGGGCGTGGTCAAGCGCTTCAAGATGCTGCTACGCCAACGGTTCCGCTTGGACTCCCTGCGATGAGGCGTCTGTTGAAGCCGTCCCGCTGGTGGCTTGCCCTCAAGAGGGAGTGGCTGCTGTATCACCTGGGCGATCCGGCATTCCGTTTCATGTTTGACCCGGCGCCAGACAATGAGTGGGTCGCACTGGATTGCGAAACGACAGGTTTGAACGTGCGCACTGACGAGATCATCTCGATTGGCGCAGTGCGCATCACAGGCAACCGCATCATGACCAGCGAACGGCTGGAGCTGCTGGTGCGGCCGGAGAAAGGTGTGTCAGCCGACAGTGTGCGCATTCACCGGCTGCGCGAGCGTGACGTGGCGCAAGGCGTGCCCATTGACGAGGCGATGAAGCGGCTGATGCATTTCATTGGCAGCCGTCCTTTGGTCGGCTACTACCTTGAATTTGACATAGCCATGCTCAACCGTGCCATCTGGCCGCTGCTGGGGCAAGGCCTGCCACAGCCCAAGATCGAAGTCTCATCGCTTTACTACGACTACAAGTTCACCCAGCTTCCAGCCTACCAGCAGCAGGCCAATTCCGGCATCGACCTGCGCTTTGCGACCCTGATGGATGACCTGGGCCTGCCGTTGCGGGACGCCCATGATGCCTTGAACGATGCGGTGATGGCTGCGCTGGCATTCATCAAGCTGCGCAGCCTGGCATGAAAAAACCGGGTACAGGGCCCGGTTGATGGTTCGTGAGCGACACCCGGCGGGGTGTCGCTGCGTTTTTCAGGTCAGTGACCCGATGCGCCCGAAGCGCCAAAGCCGGTCTCTGACCGCACCTGCTGTGCTGGAAATGCGGCACGTTCCCGGGCTGCGTTGGCGCTGCGGTCAAGGATGGAAAATAGCCAGATACCCACAAAAGCAATGGTCATCGAAAACAGCGCCGGAGAGGTGTAAGGAAACCAGGCCGAGCCTTTCGGATTGCCCAGCGTGGCTTCCCAGACCGATGGGGAGGCCACTGTCAAGGCCACCGACGAAATCAGGCCGAGAAAGCCGCCAATCACCGCGCCCCGGGTGGTGCAGTCCTTCCACAGCACCGACATGAAGAGCACGGGGAAATTGGCAGACGCAGCAATCGCAAAGGCCAGCGACACCATGAAAGCAATGTTCTGCTTCTCAAACGCGATCCCCAGGCCAACCGCTATCACACCCAGGACCAGCGTGGTGATGCGGGACACCTTGAGTTCGGAGTCGCTGTCGGCCTTGCCCTTTTTGATCACGGTAGCGTAGATGTCATGCGATACCGCAGAAGCGCCGGACAGCGTCAGACCCGCCACCACTGCCAGAATCGTTGCAAACGCCACTGCGGAGATGAAGCCGAAGAAGACGTTGCCGCCAACGGCTTTGGCCACCAGCACCGCTGCCATGTTGGCCGAGCCGCCGCCGCCCTTGATGATGCCCTTGGCCGTGTCCGCAAATTCAGGATTGGTCAGGACCAGCGTGATGGCGCCGAAGCCGATGATGAAGATCAGCACATAGAAGTAGCCAATCCAGGTGGTCGCCCACAGCACGGATTTACGCGCTTGCTTGGCGTCCGGCACCGTGAAAAAGCGCATCAGGATATGTGGCAGGCCGGCGGTTCCGAACATCAGCGCCATGCCGAAAGAAATCGCCGAGATTGGGTCTTTGATAAAGCCTCCGGGGCCCATGATGGCCAGACCAATGGCGGCCGCGTCGACCTGCGTTTTGCCCCCGTTGACCGCCAGTTGCGTCTTGACTTCAACGCCTTTGGCAAACAGTGCTTCAAAGCTGAAGCCGTAATTTGCCATGACCATGAACGCCATGAAGGTGACGCCCGCCAGTAGCAAAACGGCCTTGATGATCTGTACCCAGGTGGTTGCGGTCATGCCACCAAACAGCACATAGATCATCATCAGCGCGCCCACAATCACCACCGCCAGCCAGTAGTCCAGGCCGAAGAGGAGCTTGATCAGGGCGCCGGCACCCACCATCTGGGCGATCAGGTAGAAGGCAACCACCACCAGCGTGCCGGAGGCGGCAAAAATACGGATGGGTTTTTGCTGGAAGCGATAGCCGGCGACATCGGCAAAGGTGAACTTGCCCAGATTGCGCAATCGCTCAGCCATCAAAAATGTGATGATGGGCCAGCCGACCAGAAAACCAATCGAATAAATCAGGCCGTCATAGCCTGAGGCCATCACAGCGGCAGAAATACCCAGAAAAGACGCGGCCGACATGTAGTCGCCCGCGATGGCCAGCCCGTTTTGAAAACCGGTGATGCCGCCCCCTCCGGTGTAAAAATCAGCGGCTGACTTGGTCTTGGAGGCGGCCCACTTCGTGATGAAGAGCGTCATGATCACGAAGCCGGCAAACATGCTGATGGCGACCCAGTTGGTGGGCTGTTTGTCCACCTGCCCGAGGTCCCCGCCTGCTGCCACCGCTGCGCTGGCAGCCAGCATGGCCAGCAGCGCTACCAGAGTTGTTTTGCTCTTGTTCATTTGGATGCGTCCTTCAGGATGTCGGTTGTCAGGGCGTCGAATTCGCTGTTCGCCCTGCGAACATAGATGGCCGTGATCAAAACGGTGAAAACGATCACTCCCATGCCAATGGGAATGCCGAGTGAAATCACCCCGGCACCGATGGGTTGCGCCAGAAATGGTTTGTTGAAGGCAATCAGCGCGATGTAGCCGTAATAGACGACCATCATCAACAGCGTCAGCAACCAGCCGAACGCATTGCGCTTTCTTCGAAGTTCCAGGTACTTCGGGTTCTTCTGGATCTTGTCGACCATGGGATCGTTCATCATTGTCTCCTTCAATAAAAGACGGGTTGTTTGCAACAGAGCCAGCACCCAATTCCTTTGGTTTGGTGATATCACAAGAAGGTGATTTTGCCAATCCGTACTGACCCAGCACTTACGTTGACGGGGTCAAATGATTTCGTGGTGAGGACACATCAAGAAGCTGAATGGGTCCAGAAAAATCGCACAAAGACGCCGGTTTTTCTAATGCGACCTTCGATTGACACGCGGGACGAAGGCAGCAATCAATCGCGATTTGCCAGCTGAATTTCGCATCAAGAAAATCCGCTTCCGGGTTACTACTTGAACCGTAAGAAAACGAGCAGGTGAGCGTAAGTTTTTGCAAGGTTCAAGTCAGACCCGGGTCAGTGCTGTCTTCAACAATGCACGAAGCCTTCACGTTGGGGGCGCAACCTTTTTGGAGACAACAACCATGGCAACCGTCGCTGCGCCCCGGCCAATGAGCGAAACGGAGAAGACTGTCATCTTCGCTTCGTCGCTTGGCACCATTTTCGAATGGTATGACTTCTACCTGTTTGGCGTGATGGCTGCCATCATTGCCGCCAATTTCTTCTCGGCGCTGGATGAGAGCACGCGCAACATCTTCGTGCTGCTGGCATTTGCTGCCGGTTTTGCCGTACGCCCGTTTGGCGCGCTGGTGTTTGGCCGCCTTGGCGACATGATCGGGCGCAAATACACGTTCTTGATCACCATTCTGATCATGGGCCTGTCCACCTTCCTGGTGGCGTTTTTGCCCACCTACAAAAGCGCTGGGATCATCGCACCCATCATGCTGATCGCCTTGCGCATGCTGCAAGGCCTGGCCCTGGGTGGCGAGTATGGCGGCGCTGCGACCTACGTGGCCGAACACGCGCCGCACGGACGGCGCGGGTTTTATACCTCGTGGATTCAGACCACCGCCACCGTCGGCTTGATGCTGGCCCTGATGGTGATTCTGGGTGTGCGCACCTACTACGGGGAGAAAGAGTTTGCCGATTGGGCCTGGCGCATTCCTTACGCCCTGTCCGCCATTTTGCTGGCAGTGTCAGTCTGGATTCGCCTGAAACTGAATGAGTCACCGGCTTTTGTCAAAATGAAGGCTGAAGGCAAAACATCCAAGTCGCCCCTGGCCGAATCATTCGGCCAGTGGAAGAACCTCAAGATCGTCATCCTGGCCCTGGTCGGCCTGACGGCTGGCCAGGCCGTGGTTTGGTATACCGGCCAGTTCTACACCCTCTTTTTCCTGCAAACCTTCCTGAAGGTGGATGGCCCAACGGCTAATGTGCTGATTGCAGTGTCGCTGATCATCGGCACGCCGTTCTTTATCTTTTTCGGAGCCCTGTCCGACAAGATTGGCCGCAAGCCCATCATCATGGCGGGACTCTTGCTGGGGGCGGCGACGTTCTTCCCGCTGTTCAACGCGCTCACCACGTATGCCAATCCCAAGCTGCAGCAGGCGATCCAGAAATCGCCAGTCACGGTGGAGTCTGACCCAGCCAACTGCAACCTGATCCTGAACTTGACGGGTACCGCCAAGTTCACCTCAGCGTGTGATTTGGCCCGCGTTTACCTGTCCAACGCTGGCGTTAACTATGACCTGGTGCCAAAGGCTGGGGCTGTGGCAGCTGTCAAGGTGGGTGCCAAGGCCATTCCAGGCTACGACGCAACCGCTGCTACTGCCAAAGATGAAAAACCAAGGTTTGAGAAAGAAGTGCGTGCGGCGCTCAACGACGCAGGCTACCCGGCCAAGGCTGACCCCATCCCCTTGGGCTCCAGCAACTGGCTCATGCTGGTGCTGATCCTGACCATCCTGGTGATTTACGTCACTATGGTGTATGGGCCGATTGCGGCGATGCTGGTTGAGATGTTCCCCACGCGCATCCGCTACACCTCCATGAGCCTGCCGTACCATATCGGCAATGGCTGGTTTGGTGGTTTCATGCCAGCCATCTCTTTCTCGATTGTGGCGGCGCAAGGTAACATATACAGTGGACTGTGGTACCCGATCATCATCGCGACCGTGACCTTTGTGATTGGCATGCTGTTTGTGCGCGAAACCAAAGATGTGGATATTTACGCCAACGACTAAGCGCTAAAACGCCCTTCAACAGGCCCTCCTTCAGTGAGGGCCTTTTTCATGATTGGACTGATATGTGGAAGATTGCCATTGGATTTGTAATTTTTGCAGCGGTGGCGCTGTACATGCTGAGCAAGGGCGGCGATATTGACATGGGCGGCGAGAAACATGGCGAGCCAGCCCACACGGCACCAGCGGCGGCAACACCGGCGGCCACGCCAGCGTCAAAACCCTGACCGGGTCACACCCGCATGGCGTGCTGCCAGGTGGGTGGTCCCCTGGTTTTCCCGTTGCTTTTGTCAGTTTGCGCGCCATAGAATGGCGAATGAGTTACTTTAAGACTGAAGCTGGCCAAGCGGCATTCCGCGCGCGGTCAGCGCTTTTTTCTGCGCGCCAGCGCGCCGCCTACATCCTGTTTGACGGCGTCAAGTCGGTAGAGCGGGTGCTGGCGGACACGGCGGGCCTTGGCGTGACGCGGCCCGATATTGATGATTTGGTGACACATGGGTTCCTGCAGGAAAATGCCGCCCCGGGTGCCTCTGAGCCAGCGTCGGCGCCTTTGGCCGTGCCGCCCGCATCCCCACCGTTGCCTGCGCGCACAGAGGCTGTGACCAAGGCATCGGCTGCGCCGCTGCATGCACTGTCTCAAGCTGCTGAAACCGTCACCCCGCGCACCCCTCAAGAACGTTACAGCCAGGCCAAGCCGCTCGCGACGCAGTTGACGGCATCCCTCGGCCTGCGGGGTTTCATGTTGAACCTGGGTGTGGAATCCGCTGCCGGGTATGACGATCTGCTGGCCCTGTTTCCCAAAATTCAGTCTGCCGTAGGGGCCAAGAAGTGTGAAGCACTGGAGCGTGTGCTTAAAGAGTAGCGCAAGCAAGGCGAAGGCGAAGGCAAAGGCGAGCTTTCGCGAGGCCTTTAGTCCAGCCCAGTAGTGAAAGCCTGACGGGCTTCTAGAATGTTTGGCTGTTGTAGGAAAGACACCAAGCCATGCCCCAGGGAATCATCCGCATTCGCGGCGCGCGCCAGCACAACCTTAAAAATCTTGATCTTGACATTCGCACCGGCGAGTTGACGGTGGTCACCGGCCCCAGTGGCTCCGGCAAGTCCAGTTTGGTGTTTGACACCCTGTTCGCCGAGGGGCAGCGCCGTTATGTTGAAACCTTCTCGGCGTATGCGCGCCAGTTTTTGGACCGCATGGACAAACCGGCGGTGGACAAGGTCGAAGGCGTGCCGCCCGCCATCGCCATCGACCAGACCAACCCGGTGCGCTCCAGCCGCTCCACTGTGGGCACGATGACCGAGCTCAACGACCACCTCAAGCTGCTGTTCGCCCGCGCCGGAGCCTTGTTTGACCGCGATACCGCGCAGGCGGTGCGGCATGACACGGCCGAGACGATTTATTCGCAGTTGCAGGAGCGGGTGGCGTCCAGTCCCGAAGCCCGTCTTGCGTTGACTTTCCCGGTTGAATTGCCTGCCAGCACCACGCCTGAAGAAATCGAGCAGTGGCTGTCGGTCAGCGGCTTTACCAAAGTGCAGGCGCAGCGCGAGGTCGTATCCGTCACCGGGCCTCGAAAAGTGCTGGACGTAGTGGCCGACCGGTTCCGGCTGGTCAGCGTCGAGCGTGCCCGCGTGGTTGAGGCGATTGAGGTCGCACTCAAGCACGGCAGTGGGCGCATGACGGTGTACCAAACCGGGCAGGAAGCTGATGTAGAGCCCACTCTGTGGAAGTTTTCGACAGGACTCCACTGCGCAGACAGCGACATCCGCTACACCGATCCCATCGCGTCGATGTTCTCGTTTAATTCGGCCGTAGGTGCCTGCGAGACCTGCAAGGGCTTTGGCCGCGTCATCGGGGTGGACTATGGCCTTGTCATCCCCAATGACAAGCTTACCCTTCGCGCCGGTGCCATCAAGGTCATGCAAACCCCGGCCTGGAAAGAAGCGCAGGACGATCTCATGCGCCATGCCGAGGCAGCGGGCATTCCCCGCGACACGCCGTGGTACAAGCTCACGCCCGAGCACCAGCAGTGGGTCATCAACGGCTCACCCAGCTGGAACGGCAAGTGGAACCAGCACTGGTTTGGCATCAAGCGCTTCTTTGAGTACCTGGAGACCAAATCCTACAAAATGCACATCCGCGTGCTGCTGTCCAAGTACCGCAGCTACACGCCGTGCGGCAAATGCGGCGGTGCGCGGCTGAAGACCGACAGTCTGCTGTGGCGCGTGGGCAGCAAGGAAGATGCTGATACGGTGCTCGAGCCGGCCAAGCGCTTTATGCCCGTTAGCGTGAAGTGGACCCGCGCGCATCTTGAAACGCTGCCCGGCCTGTGCCTGCACGACCTGATGTTGCTGCCGATCGACCGGCTGCGGCGCTTTTTTGACCGGATGCAGGATTCAAATTCGGGGGTGCCTGGTTTTGCGAAAAAGGGGTCAGATCCCAATTCAGGACGCATAGCTTCCGGCGCGGGTTTGGCTATTACGAAATTGGGCTCTGACCCCCTTTTCGCTGACCCCCTTTTCGCTGCCCCCGAGACTGCGTCTGCCAGCAAAGGCGAATTGCAGGCCCTCAAACTGCTGTTTGAAGAAATTACCACCCGCCTCAAGTACCTGTGCGACGTAGGCATTGGCTACCTCACGCTGGATCGCCAGAGCCGCACCCTGAGCGGCGGCGAGGTGCAGCGCATCAACCTCACCACCGCGTTGGGCACCTCGCTCGTCAACACCCTGTTTGTACTGGACGAGCCCAGCATTGGGCTGCACCCGCGCGACATGCACCGCATTATCGAAGCCATGCAGCGCCTGCGCGATGCGGGCAACACGCTGGTGGTGGTGGAGCATGACCCGGCCGTGATGCTGGCCGCCGACCGCATGATCGACATGGGCCCGGGCCCTGGCGAGCGCGGCGGGCAGATTGTGTTTGACGGAACCACCCAAGACCTGCGCAGCGCCAACACGCTGACGGGCGCTTACTTGGGCGGTCGCAAGCAGGTCGGCATGGGCTTCAAGCGGCTGGTGGCGGACAACGCGCCCAAGCTGATTCTGGAACGCGCCACCGAGCACAACCTGAAGAGTGTCACGGTCGAGTTTCCGTTGCAGCATCTGGTATGCGTCACAGGCGTCAGCGGCTCAGGCAAATCGACCTTGATTCAGGACGTTCTGGCCCCGGCATTGCTGCGCCATTTCGGCAAATCCACCGAGTCGCCTGGCGCGTTTGAGCGGCTTTTAGGCGCCGAGCAGTTGAGCGAAGTGGTGTTCGTCGACCAGTCGCCCATCGGCAAGACCGCGCGCTCCAACCCGGCCAGTTATGTGGGCGCGTGGGACGCCATCCGCGAGATATTTGCCAACGCGCACCTGGCGCGCCAGCGCAGCTACACCGCCAGCAAATTCAGCTTCAACAGTGGCGATGGCCGCTGCGCCACCTGCGGCGGCTCGGGCTTTGAGCACGTGGAAATGCAATTCCTGAGCGATGTCTACCTGCGCTGCCCAGACTGTGATGGCAAACGCTATCGCCCCGAAATTCTGGAGGTGATGATCGAGCGGCGTTCGGCGTCAGACGCCCGCCTCATCAATCTCAATGTCGCCGATGTGCTGAACCTCACGGTCAGCGAGGCTGCTTTGGTCTTTGAGAAAGACCGTGACGTGATCCGCGCGCTGCAACCCATCGTCGATGTGGGACTGGAATACGTCAAGCTGGGTCAACCGGTGCCTACGCTCTCGGGCGGCGAGGCCCAGCGCCTCAAGCTGGCGGGTTACCTGGCCGAAGCCGCAAAAACCGCCACCGCAAGCCGACAATCCGTCGCCCGGCGCGGCACGCTCTTCATGTTCGACGAGCCCACCACGGGTTTGCATTTTGATGACATTGCCAAGCTAATGCGCGCCATGCGCAAATTGCTGGACGCAGGCCATTCGCTGATCGTGATCGAACACAACCTCGACGTGATCCGCGCCAGCGACTGGCTGATTGACCTCGGCCCCGAAGGAGGCGACGCCGGTGGCGAAGTCGTCGCCGTAGGCACGCCCGACGACGTGCGCCAACACCTTACGTCCCACACCGGCAAAGCCCTGCGCGAGTACGAAACAGCCCTGGGCGCAGGCATCCCTGTGGCGCGGGAGCCTGGACAGGATTTGGCTTTGAATTGGGGTCAGATTCCAATTCAGGAAAGCAACTTTTCCGGAGCGAACCGAGAACTTACGAAATTGGACTCTGACCCCAATTCAAACGTCACCGGCGCGAGAAAGGATCTTGCTCGCCTACAAAAACCGGCGCCCAAAATTGACACAGCCAACAACCACATCCAGATCATCAACGCCAAAGAGCACAACCTAAAAAGCCTCAGCGTCAACATCCCGCGCGGCAAGTTCACCGTCGTCACCGGCGTCAGCGGCTCCGGCAAATCAACTCTGGCTTTCGACATCCTCTTCAACGAAGGCCAGCGCCGCTATCTCGAATCCCTGAATGCCTACGCCAGAAGCATCGTCCAGCCCGCAGGTCGACCCGAGGTCGATGCCGTCTATGGCATCCCACCGACGGTGGCGATTGAGCAGCGCCTGTCAAGAGGTGGCAGGAAATCAACCGTCGGCACCACCACCGAGGTTTGGCATTTTCTGCGCCTGCTGTACGTCAAGCTTGGCACCCAGCATTGCATCCATGACGGCGCGGCGGTGGCCCCGCAAACGCCCGACAGCATTGCCGCGCAGTTGCTCAAAACTTTTCGCGGCCAGCACATCGGCCTGCTCAGCCCGCTGGTGATGAACCGCAAAGGCGTCTATACCGAGCTGGCCGATTGGGCGCGCCCCAGAGGCTTCACCCACCTGCGCGTGGATGGCAACTTCTTGCCGACCACCGGTTTCCCGCGCATTGACCGCTTCAAGGAGCACACCATTGAGTTGCCGGTGGCCAGCTTCGACGTGCTGCCTGAAAAAGAAGCTTTGCTGCGCGAGAAGCTGGCTCTTGCGCTGACCCACGGCAAAGGCGTGGTGCATGTGCTGAGCAACCTCAATGGCCTGCGCGCGGCCATGCTGGCGGGCGTGCCCACCCAGGGAATCGGCACGCTCGATGCCTTCTCCACCAAGCGGGCCTGCCCCGTCTGTAGCACCAGCTACGCAGAGCTGGATCCACGCCTGTTCAGCTACAACAGCAAACACGGTTGGTGCCCGGATTGCGTGGGCACCGGCGTCAAGCTCACCAAAGAGCAGCGCCAGGTATTTGACGATTCCGTGCGCGACGATGACAACAAGGGCCGCGAGCAGACCTTTGCTGAGCCGGAAGTCGATGACGTGGCAGATACCGCTTGCCCTACCTGCCAGGGGACTCGGCTGAATTCAGTCGCGCGCGCAGTCCAGTTTGGCCATGGTGCAGACCGAGCTTTGCAGCCCGACCGTATACGCTTGTCTGCACCATCCAAAGGCGTGCCGCGGGGCGCTGGTTCCAGCAAAGGCTGGACCATCACCCAACTGGCCCGCCTTAGCGTGACGGACATCCGCAAATGGGTGGAAACGCTGCAGGCCAGCGGAGGAATGACCCAACGCGAAACCGACATTGCCCGGGATTTGATTCCCGAGATCAAAAGCCGCCTCATGTTCCTGGAAGAAGTAGGCCTGGGCTACCTCACGCTGGACCGGGGTGCACCCACCCTCAGCGGCGGCGAGGCCCAGCGCATCCGCCTGGCCGCGCAGCTTGGCAGCAATCTGCAGGGCGTGTGTTACGTGCTGGACGAGCCCACCATCGGCCTGCATGCGCGGGATAACAAAATCCTGCTCGGCGCCCTGCAAAGCTTGAGCGACAAAGGCAATACGCTGGTGGTGGTTGAGCATGACGAAGACACGATTCGCCACGCTGATCACATCATCGACATCGGCCCCAGCGCCGGCAAGCGCGGTGGCCGCCTGGTGGCCGAAGGTTCCGTGGCGGACGTACAGCGCGCAAAAGATTCCCAAACCGGCCGCTACCTGCTGCACGCCATGAAGCACCCCGTGCAAGCCAGGCGGGCAGTGACAGGGATGTCGCAGAGCGGAGTGCCGTTGACATCCGCTTCAGTAGCTGAATTGGGGTCAGATTCCAATTCAGGACGCGCACTTCCCGGCACACTGGCAGTCAATCCGAAATTGGACTCTGACCCCAATTCAGCGGGCCCAGAAAAAGCGACCCCGAAAAGCAAAAAAAGCAGCCAAAAATTGGCCCTTGCACTCGTTCCCGCGGCCACAACAGCAACCTCAACCCCCGCCTGGCTAACCGTCCAATCCGCCACCCTGCACAACCTCCAGTCCGTCACCGCCCAAGTCCCCCTGCAGCGCCTGGTCGCCATCACCGGCGTCAGTGGCTCCGGCAAATCGACATTGGCCCGCGACGTGCTCCTGGCCAACGTGCAAACCGTCGTGCAAAAACGCAGCACCAAAGCCGGACGCGACGCAATGGCAGCAGGCGAAAAAATCAAGTGGATCGGCTGCGAAACAGTCACCGGCTACGAAACAGTCGACCGCGTGCTCGAAGTTGACCAGACCCCCATCGGAAAAACTCCGCGCAGTTGCCCCGCCACCTACATCGGCTTTTGGGACATCATCCGCAAGCTCTTCGCCGACACGCTGGAAGCCAAAGCACGCGGCTACGCGGCCAACCGCTTCAGCTTCAATACCGGCGAGGGCCGCTGCCCCAGCTGCGAAGGCCAGGGCATCCGAACTATCGCCATGAGCTTTCTGCCAGACGTGAAAGTGCTGTGCGAGACCTGTCGTGGCACGCGCTTCAACCCCGAGACGCTGGCCGTCACCTGGCGCGGCAAAAACATCGGCGACGTGCTGCAAATGGAGGTAGATGAAGCGGTGGAATTCTTCGCTGCCATGCCCAACATCGGCCACCCGGTGCAGTTGCTTAAAGACGTGGGCCTGGGCTACCTCACGCTGGGCCAGCCGTCACCCACCTTGAGCGGTGGCGAGGCGCAGCGCATCAAGCTCGTGACCGAGCTCAGCAAGGTGCGCGACGACATCACGCGGCGCGGTCAAAAGGCGCCGCACACCCTGTATGTGCTGGACGAGCCGACCGTGGGCCTGCACATGGCGGACGTGGAAAAACTCATCAAAGTGCTGCACCGTCTGGTGGATGGCGGCCACAGCGTGGTGGTGATCGAGCATGACCTGGATGTGATTGCCGAAGCCGATTGGGTGATTGACTTGGGGCCTGATGGCGGCAACGCCGGGGGTCGCGTGGTGGCGGCGACGACGCCCGAAGGGGTGGTGGCGCTGGGCACGCCCACCGGCGTGGCGCTGGCCGCCAACGGCACCCTGTACATCCTCGATGCCGGCGGCAATAGGGTGCTGACGATCGCGCCGGGTGGCACCACGCCTATCACCCTCTATCGGCTGGGAGACCTGCATCTGCTCGCCGGGAACGCGGGTGGCGGCATCGCGGTGGATGGCAGCGGGGACGTCTACCAGGCGCTCGACGGCGACTACGGGGTGGCGAGGATCGCCGCGGGCACCGGTACGGCGACGACCCTGGCGAAGGGTGTGCGCATCTCGGCCGTGTTTACGTTGGGCAGCGGTTTCAGCGGTATGGTTGTCGATCGGGTC
>JANYJD010000177.1 GCA_025358555.1 Rhodoferax sp. | reverse complement strand
CTGGCCGCCGCAAAGACCGGCGTCGGCAAGAGCATGAGGGATGCAATAAAAAACACCAGTAAGTTCATGATTTTCCAATCTCACTCAATTCGTGAATCCATTCAAACATGGCGCAACGCTTCCACTACGTCCAGCCTGGCCGCCCGATAGGCGGGCCATAAGGCAGAGAGCGTTGCAATGCAGATCAGGCCAATTGTTGTGCCAAAGATCATTCTGTTTTCGCCCCAGACGTTGACTGTAAATGGCACCAACTCAACATTACCCGGCGGCAACCAGGGCGTGCCAATCTGGTTAATCACAACAGCGAGTACCAACGCCAGCACAACACCGAGCACTGCACCGCACAGCCCGAGCAGCGCGCCCTCGGTCACGAAGAGGCGAAGAATGCCGGCACGCCTCAAGCCAATCGCGCGCAGGGTGCCAATCTCGACGGTGCGTTCAACAATGGTCGTATTCATGGTGTTGCTAACCGTAAACAAGACGATGCCGCCAATTAGCACAAAAACGAAACCAAATATAGTGTCGAACATCTGCATGGTCTGGACGTAAAAAGGGTTTAGGGCCCGGAAATCCAATACCGCAAGCGGCTGGCTGGTTGAAAAGGTGGCCAGTATCGGTGCAAGGCGCAGAAGCGCCGCCGGAATTTGATCGGAGTGGCGTAGCTGGAGCATGATAGACGTCGCCTTGGGCGACGATTTTCCGTAGATCAACTTTTGCAACTGGTCCAGATGCATCATGATCGAAATGTCATCAAGCTCCTTGACGCCCTGCTCTTCGGCACGTATAACATTGAGCGACGTGACATTGGGCGCGCCTCGGGCGTTGACCACGAGGACTTCAATCCGGCTTGGACTGACCCCCGGTGCGCCGGACGCAGCCGGAGTTTCTAGCAGGCTGAGTTGGGCAATGTCATTCGGAAGCGCTTTGCCGTCGGCTTTTTGCTCTTTTTCAGGCTTGGAACAGTTTGCGATTTTTAACGCATCGCACAACTGAAGCACTCGCGCCACGCCGGTACCGACGACGGCAGAATCCAGCGGCGCTGCCTCCAGAGCAGACACGGGTGCCTTGGTGCGCAGATTAAATTCGTTCCAGCGCCGCATGCGGTTACTGTCTTCAGCGACGAACCCTGTGCCAATGATGGTCCGGGAAACGCTGGCGGCGTAATTTCCAGCAATGCCTCCAAACTGTAACGCTGGCGTTGCTACCAGAACCATGTTTCGCAACACTTCGTCTTGCTGGATGGCTGTCAGGATTTTTGTGTAGTCGTTGATGCCGTACGCAGTTGGGTTGCCGCTGCCATACAGGTAGAAGTCCCGGTGCTGAATTTGGATGTGCCCCCCCTTTTGCACGTGCCTTGTGTGCAACTCATAGCTGACGTTGGTCCTGAAGCCGCCGAACAGGAGAATCGAGGTGGAGCCAATCGCCATTGCCAAAACCGTCGCCAATGAGCGTCGCCGGTTGCGCAAAAGGTTGCGGATGGCCAGGTTGAGCGTCATCATGGCGCGACTTCCTGGCTCTTGCGACGAATGCCCTGGATGGTCCCGTCTTTCAGGAAAATCGTATCGTCTGCTGCCTTGATGACTTCCGGGTCGTGGGACGAAAAAATAAACGAAATCTGGTAGCGCTCCACCATGCGGCGCATCAGGGCCAGTATGGCGGCACCGGTTTGGCTGTCCAAGTTGGCGGTGGGTTCGTCAGCAATCACCAGTTTTGGCTTGCGGGCCAGCGCGCGGGCAATGGCGACCCGCTGGCGTTGTCCGCCTGACAATTGGCCAGGAAGGTTTTTTGCCTTGTCGCCCAAGCCCACCGCGTCCAGCAGCTTGGGGACCCGGTCGCCCCTTTTTTTTGCTGAGGCACCTGCGAGCAGCAGGGGGTATTCAATATTTTCGTAGGCGCTCAGCACCGGCAGCAGGTTGAAATTTTGAAAAATAAACCCGATGTTTTTGGCGCGAAAGTCTGACAGCGCATCATCCGTCAGCTCGCCCACCTTGCAGTCCGCCACAATGATTTCGCCTGCGTCGGGCTTGTCGATGCAACCAATCATGTTGAGCAGCGTTGTTTTGCCACTGCCCGACGGACCCAGCAACACCGTGAAACACGCGTGGCGCACCAGAATGTCAACTGACTTGATCACAGGCACGCTGATGGAGTCAAGGTGGTAGGTTTTATCGACCCCGCTTAGAAGCGCCACTGGCCGCTGGTTCACCACAGGCTCCACTGCGAGTTCGGTCATCGTGCCCTCAATTGAAACAGTTTTTGTTACACCCTATAGTAACCCCGGTACCACGCCACAAACCGCGCAATTCCGTCCTGCACGCTGGTTCCAGGCACAAAGCCAACCCAATCGTTCAAGGCGTCGGTATTGGCATAGGTGGCTGGCACATCGCCATCCTGCAACGGCAGCAAGCGCTTTTCGGCTTTCTTTCCCAAGGCGTCTTCAATGCAGGCAATGAAGTCCAGCAAGGGAACCGGGTTGTTGTTGCCAATGTTGAACACACGGTAAGGGGCGTTGCTGGTAGCGGGGTCTGCTACGTTGGCGTCATACGCCGGGTTGGCAGTTGCCACACGGTCCAGCACACGCACGACGCCTTCCACGATGTCTTCCACAAACGTGAAGTCGCGCTGCATGTTGCCGTGGTTGAACACGTCAATCGGCCTGCCTTCCAGAATCGCCTTGGTGAACAAAAACAAAGCCATGTCGGGCCGGCCCCAGGGGCCATACACGGTGAAAAAGCGCAGGCCCGTGGTGGGCAAGCCAAACAGATGGCTGTAGGTGTGCGCCATCAGCTCATTGGCTTTTTTGGTGGCGGCATACAGGCTGACCGGGTGGTCGACGCTGTCGTGCTCGGAAAACGGCATCTTGGTGTTGCCGCCGTACACGCTGGAGCTTGAGGCATAGACCAGATGCTGCACGCCGCTGTGGCGGCAGCCTTCCAGGATGTTGACAAACCCCACAATATTACTGTCCACATACGCATGCGGGTTTTGCAGGGAGTAGCGCACGCCCGCCTGGGCGGCCAGGTGGATCACGCGGTCGAATTTTTCCTCTGCAAACAGCGCGGTCGTGCCGGGCCGGTCTCCCACATCCAGCTTGACGAAACGGAAGTTGGCGTGCGGCAGCAGGCGATTCAGGCGGCTTTGCTTGAGGGTGACGTCGTAGTAGTCGTTGAGGTTGTCCAGGCCCACCACCTCATCGCCCCGTGCCAACAGCTTGAGCGCCGTCGTCATGCCAATAAAGCCGGCGGCACCAGTTAATAGAATTTTCATTGCCCGAAATTCATAGTTTTAAAAGTGCTTTGATCTTAGCGTGCGGAGTCCGCGGGTTTGAACAGGCTCAGTAGGGCGGGCACGGGCCACACACCGTTCAATGGTGGCCGCCTTGAATAGCAAATACCTGCGGAAAACTGACGGAGATGGCAGCAACAACGGGGCCGTCAGGGGCCAGTGCTTCAGTCATATCTGTGAATAAAGTTTTCATCGCCGAAGTCCTGGATGCTAAGTTTTACAAGGTATCTTACAACCCCAATCGGCTGCAAATCTCCAGCGTTGCAGCACTCTGGTTCATGCTGTAAAAGTGAAGGCCCGGCGCGCCGCCAGCGCGCAATTGCTCGCATAAATCGGTCACCACGTCCAGGCCAAAGGCCTTGATGCTGGCAGCGTCATCCCCAAAACTTTGGAGTCGAAGGCGGATCCAGCGGGGGATTTCCGCCCCACAGGCATCGGAAAAGCGCAAAAGCTGCGTGCTGCTGGTGATCGGCATGATGCCTGGAACCACGGGCACGCCCAGGCCCAGTGCGTCGGCATCTTCCAGAAAGCGGAAGTAGGCGTCTGAGTTGTAAAAATACTGGGTGATGGCGCCATTGGCTCCGGCTTTCACTTTGGCAGCAAAGGCGTGCAAGTCGGCTTCGGCGGACTTGGCTTGGGGGTGAATTTCAGGATAGGCCGCCACTTCAATGTGAAAATCATGGCCCGTCTCGGCACGGATAAATTCCACCAAGTCGCTGGCGTAATGGAATTCACCGCCCGCACCATAGCCGCTGGGCAAATCGCCACGCAGGGTGACTAGACGCTTGACGCCCATGGCTTTGAGCGTAGCCAATTGCTCGCGCACTGTGGCCTTGGTGGCACCCACGCACGAGAAGTGCGACGCGGCCCCCACGCCTTCGGCCAGGATTTCACGGACCGTGGCAAAGGTTCCTGCCTGGGTGGAACCGCCCGCACCATACGTGACAGAACAAAACTCGGGTTTGATGGCGTAAAGCCGCTGGCGCACCGCCCGGAGCTTCTCTACACCCTCGGGGGTTTTGGGCGGGAAGAATTCGATGCTCAGGGGAAATGGGGCCGCTTGGTGCATGGGGATGGCTCCGGAAATCAAGGTCGAATCGAAGTTAAATCAAGGCGGGCGCAGTGGCGTGCACAAAAAACTCACGGTTGCCGTCGCCACCCGTGATCGGGCTGTCAAACCAGCCTTTGATGGTCAGGCCCAGCGCGGCGTAAGCATCGCGAATGCGCTGCTCCACCACGTCGTACATTGCAGCATCTTTGACGATGCCGCCTTTGCCCACCTGGCCGGGCTGCAACTCGAACTGCGGCTTGACAAGCATCAGCAATTGCGCCCCCGGTTTGAGCAGCGCAGCCAGGGCCGGAAGCACCAACGTCTGGGAGATGAATGACAGGTCGCCGACGATCACATCGAACGTGCCGTCAAACTGGGGATTTGACGTACCGTCAAAGGCAGCGCCCGGAATGCCGTCAAAGGCTCCAGCAGCTCCTGAAACCTCAATTTCACTCTCAAAAGCGCCTCTAGCCCCCGTCCAATATGCATAGTCAGCTATTAAATCAGAAGCAATCAGTTCCCGTGCGTTGATCTGCTCCAGCGCCAGCACTTGGGCGTGCTCGCGCAGGGACGGGTGCAATTGCCCTTGGCCCACGTCCACGCCCACCACCAGTTTTGCACCGTGCTGCAGCAGGCAGTCGGTAAAGCCGCCGGTGGATTGGCCTACGTCAAGGCAGGTCTTGCCATCCACACTCACGCCGCTGGCCGCCAACGCGCCTTCGAGCTTCAAGCCACCGCGCGAGACGTAGCGCGCTTCGGAAGCATCCAGCAGTTCAATCTGCGCATCATCGGGCACGTCATCGCTGTTTTTGCCGATGCGTTTCCAGGGCGCGTCTGCGCTAGATGCGGCGCGCCAGCGCACGCCTGCGCCGATCAGCCGTTGGGCCTGCGAGCGGGAGGTGGCAAGCTGGCGCTGCAGCAGGAGTTGGTCGGCTCTCACTGGCCGCCCTTATTCCATCCGTCATTCCAGCCCTCTCCCGCAGGCGGCAGAGGGAGTGAACAGCGTTGCATCAATACCTGTACGTGTCGGCCTTGTACGGGCCAGCCTTGGAAACGCCGATGTACGACGCCTGCTCGTCCGTCAGCTCGGTCAGCATCGCACCGACCTTCTTAAGGTGCAAACGCGCCACTTTCTCGTCCAGATGCTTGGGCAACACGTA
>JANYJD010000112.1 GCA_025358555.1 Rhodoferax sp. | reverse complement strand
AGTTCGCGCTCGTCGTCGGTCAACACCGACAGGCTGGATGCCAGCGGATTGAGCATCAACTGCTCCACTTCGAGCCCGCAGCGGCGCACGCATTTGATGATGTTCTCGGCCGCGCTTTGGGCGCCGGTCACGATGTGTACTTTGGCTTCCAGGCGGATGCCACTCATGCCGATGGGCTCTTTCACGTCCTGCCCGTCGATGATGAACTCCTGCGGCTCCACCAGCAGCAGGCGCTGGTCAGTCGAGATGTTGATGGCCTTGGCGGTTTCCACAACGCGTGCCACGTCGGCCTGGGTCACTTCGCGGTCTTTCACAGCCACCATGCCGCTGGAGTTGATGCCGCGGATGTGGCTGCCAGTAATGCCGGTGTAGACGCGCTGAATCTTGCAGTCGGCCATCAGCTCGGCTTCTTTCAAAGCCTGCTGGATGCTCTGCACCGTGGCGTCAATGTTGACCACTACGCCGCGCTTGAGGCCGTTGCTTGGTGCCACGCCCAGCCCGGCCAGTTTCAGCTCGCCACCGGGCAACACCTCGGCCACGACCACCATCACCTTGGCGGTGCCGATGTCCAGTCCGACGACCAGGTCCTTGTATTCTTTTGCCATAGTGCTACACGATGTGTCTCTTTATTTCTGCTTCTGCTTCAAGGGCAGTTCGGTGGTGGTCACGCCACGCAAGCGGATGGCGTAACCGCCTTCATGGCGCAGGTCGGCTGACTCCAGCGCCTCTGGTCTGCGGCCATAGTTGGCTGCGACTTGCGTCAGTGTCTTTAGGAACCGTGTGGTGCGGGCCACAACCTCGTCTACCGAACCGCGTCCCAACTCAACTGACGCGCCATTTTCCAGACGCACGCGCCAGCCTTCCCGCGCGGTCAGCTCAAACTGTTCGGCGCTCAAGTCCAGGCCCTCAAACAGCGGTGCCACGGCCTGGTACATCGCCAGCACCTGCGCCGCCTGGCCATCGGGCCCATTCAGGCGGGCCAAAATTTCCGGCTCAACTTCGCCCACATTGGCTTCAAACACTTCGCCAAAATTGTTCAATAGGCGGGACTCGCCCTCTGCGCCCCAGTACGCCACGGCGCGGTGCTCCTGCAAAGCCACTTTGAGACGATTCGGAAAATCACGCTTGACGATGGCACGGCGCACCCATGGCACAGCCTCAAACGCCTGGCGCGCGCCCGCCAGGTCAACTGTCAAAAACGTGCCAGACAGTTTGGACGCCACGTTGGCACGCAGGGTGATGGCATTGGTGTGGCTCACGTCGCCGGTGACCGCAATGCCGCCAATCGCAAACATCGGCGAGCGCGCGGCCCACACCACGACGGCCCAGATCACCAGACAGGCAAACGCCAGGAACAGCGCCGACGCGGTGGCGTTCATCAGCTTGATATCCAGCGGAGCGGCCAGCGTCTGGTTCATGGACGGGTCTCTGTTTGACCAGGCGCCAGGCCCAAAGGATAGTCCAGCGCGGCCAGCTGCAATACCTGCACGCACAGCGCTTCATAGCTGATGCCGGCGGCTTTGGCTGACATGGGTACCAGCGAATGCCCGGTCATGCCAGGCGAGGTGTTCATCTCCAGCAAAAAGGGCTTGCGGTCGCTGGCGCGGATCATCAGGTCAGCGCGCGCCCAGCCACGGCAACCCAGGGTTTTGTATGCCACCAGCACGATGCGCGAGATCTCGCTTTCCTCTGCCGGCGGCAGTCCGCTGGGGCATTGGTAGGACACCACATCGGTGAAGTATTTGTTCTGGTAGTCGTAGGCGCCCTCGGGCGCTGTGATGCGCACCACGGGCAGCGCATGGGCGTCCGCGCCGCTGCCAATCACGGCACAGGTCACCTCTTCGCCGTCAATGAACTCCTCGCACAGCACGTCGGGGTCGTAGCGGGCCGACAGGCGCACCGCGTCCTGCATTTGGGAGTAGCCCTTGACCTTGCTGACCCCGATGGACGAGCCCTCGCGCGGCGGCTTCACAATCAGCGGCAGGCCCAGGGCGTCTGGTACTTTGACAACGTTTTCACGCTGCTGCTGCTCCGTGCCGAGCACCACATAGCGCGGCGTGGGCAGGCCTGCCGCTTCCCAGATGCGCTTGGTCATGACTTTGTCCATGGCAATGCTGGAGGCCATGACACCAGACCCGGTGTACGGGATGCGCATCAGTTCCAGCGCGCCCTGCACCGTGCCGTCTTCGCCGAAGCGGCCATGCAGCGCAATGAAGCAGCGACGGTAGCCATCGCGCTTGAGCTCGGAGATGTCCCGCTCAGACGGGTCAAACGCATGGGCGTCAACGCCTTGGGCACGCAGCGCCTGCAGCACACCGTTGCCAGACATGAGCGATATCTCGCGCTCGGCCGACGTGCCACCCATCAACACCGCAGTTTTGCCTAAATCAGCAACAAATTGGCTCATAGCCCTTGTCCTGTATAAATAGTTAGCTCTGCATTGTGTAGCATTTGTACCACCTTGGATGGCACGGCCCCAATCGACCCCGCGCCCATGCAAAGCACCACATCGCCCGCGCGCGCCATGTCCGCAATGGCTTGCGGCATGCTGGCAATGTCGTCCACAAAAATCGGCTCCAGCTTGCCCGCCACACGCAATGCCCTGGCCAGCGCGCGGCCATCCGCTGCAACGATGGGGGCCTCGCCAGCGGCATAGACATCCGCCAGCAGCACGGCGTCGGCCTGGCCGATGACCTTCACAAAATCTTCAAAGCAGTCGCGTGTGCGCGTGAAGCGGTGCGGCTGGAAGGCCAGCACCAGGCGCCGCCCAGGGAAGGCCCCGCGCGCCGCTGCCAGGGTGGCTGCCATCTCGACCGGGTGGTGGCCATAGTCATCGATCAGCGTGAACGTGCCGGTGCTGGCATGGCCTGCATCCGGCGCAGTGGCAGCACCGTCCCTGGGGGTTGAATTGACTTCGGGCTTGGCGGGCACCTCCCCATAGCGCTGGAAGCGCCTGTCCACGCCCTTGAATTCGGCCAGGGCTTTTACAACGGCCGCGTCTGCGACGTTGAGTTCCACCGCTACAGAAATCGCTGCAAGCGCGTTCAGGACGTTGTGGTGGCCCGGCAGATTGAGCACCACATGAAGGTCGGGCAGGCTGACGCCATTGCGCCGTTGCACTGTGAACTGCATCTGGCCTGCCAGGGCAATCACATCCACCGCACGCACCTGCGCCCCGGCCCCAAACCCGTAGCTGGTGATGGGGCGAGATAGCCGGGAGGCAATGCTTTGCACTGCTGGGTCATCGGTGCACAAAATCGCCGTGCCATAAAAAGGCATGCGATGCAGGAAATCGACAAACGCGGTCTTGAGCACCTCAAAATCATGGTTGTAGGTCTCCATGTGGTCGGCGTCAATGTTCGTCACCACCGCCATCACCGGCAGCAGGTTGAGGAAGGACGCGTCCGACTCGTCAGCCTCCACCACGATGTAATCACCCTGCCCCAGCCGTGCGTTGGCGCCTGCGCTGTTGAGGCGGCCACCAATGACAAACGTCGGGTCCAGCCCGGCTTCGGCCAGAATGCTGGCCACCAGGCTGGTGGTGGTGGTCTTGCCATGGGTGCCCGCAATCGCAATGCCCTGCTTGAGGCGCATCAGCTCGGCCAACATGATGGCGCGGGGCACGATGGGAATGCGCTTTTCGCGTGCGGCAACCACCTCCGGGTTGTCCTGCTGCACGGCGGTGGACGTGACGACCGCGTCGGCATCCACCAGGTTGCTGGTCTGGTGGCCCACATAGGTCTTGATGCCCAAAGCACCCAGGCGCCGCAGTGTGGCACTGTCAGCCAGGTCAGAGCCGGAAATGACATAGCCCAGGTTCAGCAGCACCTCTGCAATGCCGGACATGCCAACACCCCCGATGCCGACAAAGTGAATGTGTTTGATCGCGTGTTTCATGGTGTGATGGCCCTGGCCGACAACGCCTCGCAGGCAGCCACAATTCTTTGCGTTGCGCCGGTTTTTTCCATTCTGCGGGCGGCAAGAGCGCTGGCCAACAGGGTGGGCCGGTCGGCTTTTTCAAGCATTCGGGCCAGCCGTTCGGCTGTCAAGTCTTTCTGCTGCACGAGCCAGCCACCGCCCTGGTCCACCAGGAATTTGGCGTTGAACGTTTGGTGATCATCCACCGCCGAGGGAAAAGGCACAAACACGGCCGCAGCGCCCACAGCGGCAATCTCGGTCACGGTGCTGGCACCGGCGCGGCAGATCACCAGGTCAGCATCGGCAAAGGCCTGCGCGGTGTCGTCGATGAAGGGCGTGAGTTGCGCCTGCACATCGGCTGCTGCATAGTTGGCGCGCAACGCGTCAATCTGCTTTTGACCGCTCTGGTGCAGCACCGCGGGGCGAAGGTTGGCGGGCAGCAAGGCCAGTGCGCGGGGCACCACGTCGTTCAGGGCTTTGGCACCCAGGCTGCCGCCCAGCACCAGAACCCGCAACGGCCCCTGGCGCTTGGCGAAGCGCGCAGCAGGATCGGCCATGCCGACAAAAGCGGCGCGCAGCGGGTTGCCAATCCAGTGGGCCTTGTCAATCACATTCGGGAACGCCGTGAACACCTTGGCTGCGGCGCGTGCGAGCACCTTGTTGGCCACACCGGCCACAGAATTTTGCTCGTGCAGCACAAGCGGCTTGCGCATGAGCGCACTCATCAACCCCGCTGGCAGCGTGATGTAGCCGCCCAGGCCCACCACCACATCGGGCTTGACCCGCCGCAGCACGCCGATGCTTTGCCAGCAGGCGCGCAACAGGCGCAGCGGCAACAGTGCCAGCGTCATGAAACCCTTGCCGCGCACGCCCGAGAAATCAACTGCCTCAAACGCAAAGCCGCGTGGCGGCACAAGCTGGCTTTCCATGCTGGGGCCGCGCCCGCCAAGCCAGTGCACGCGCCAGCCCACATCGCGCAGGGCTTGGGCCACAGCCAGGCCAGGAAATATGTGTCCCCCCGTGCCACCGGCCATCACCAAAGCAGTTTTTTGCGCCCCCACGCTTGCCATTTCGTGTGCTGCGCTGCCCCCCGAGGGGGCCGTGCCCTCGGACAGACCCGTCAGGGGCTGGGCGACATGCTTGGGGCGGCCCGGCGCGGCGGCGGCTGTCATACTCATACCCGCCCCCCGTGCATCAGTTGCCGGCTTTCATAGTCAATGCGCAGCACGACCGCAATGGCGACCAGGTTGATCAAAATGGCGGAGCCGCCAAAACTCATCAGGGGCAGGGTCAATCCTTTGGTGGGTAATGCCCCAAGGTTCACGCCCATGTTGATGAAGGCCTGAAAGCCCATCCAGATGCCCACACCCTGTGCCACCAGCCCGGCAAACACACGGTCCAGCGCAATGGCCTGGCGGCCAATGTGCATCATGCGCCGCGTCATCCAGAAAAACAGGCTGATCACGCAGACCACGCCCACCAGGCCAAACTCCTCGCCAATCACGGCCAGCAGAAAGTCCGTATGGGCTTCTGGCAGCCAGTGCAGTTTTTCAACGCTGCCACCCAGGCCTACACCAAAAATCTCGCCTCGACCAATCGCGATCAGCGAGTGTGTGAGTTGGTAGCCCTTGCCCAGCGCATGTTCTTCGCTCCAAGGGTTCAGGTAGGCAAAAATGCGCTCGCGGCGGAACTCGCTGAGGGCAATCATCAGCCCGAACGCCACCACCAGAATCGCTGCAATCAGGAAGAACATGCGTGCATTCACGCCGCCCAGAAACAAAATGCCCATGGCAATCACGGCGATCACCATGAAGGCGCCCATATCGGGCTCGGCCAGCAGCAGCACACCCACCACCGCGACCGCCAGCGCCATCGGCATGACAGCGCGGAAGAAGCGCTCCTTCACGTCCATCTTGCGCACCATGTAATCGGCGGCGTACAGCAGCACGGAAAACTTGGCCAATTCGGACGGCTGGAAGCCCGTTATGCCCAGCGGAATCCAGCGTTTTGCGCCGTTCACGCCCTTGCCCACGTGGGGTATCAAGACCACTATCAAAAGCAAGAGCGACACTACGAACAACCATGGCGCCACCTTCTCCCAAGTAGCCACGGGCGTCTGGAAAGCAATCAGCGCGGCCACAAAGGCAACGGCCAGAGACAGCACATGGCGCGTCAGAAAATGGGTATGGGTGTAGCGCGAAAATTTCGGATTCTCGGGCATGGCGATGGAGGCCGAATACACCATCACCAGGCCCCACGCGAGCAGCGCCACTGTCACCCAGACCAGCGCCTGGTCCAGCGATGCAATGCGGCTGGGCGCGCTGCCCGCAGCCGGGAAGCGTTGCTTGGATTGTGCGAGCGTGCTCATGCCGTGCCCTCCAGCTCAACCCCGGCAGTTGCCGCGATTTGGGCCACCGCGTCACGGAACACCGCCGCCCGGTGCACATAGTTGTCAAACATGTCCAGGCTGGCACAGGCGGGTGACATCAGCACCGCGTCGCCCGCAATGGCCTGGTCATTGGCCAGCGCCACCGCCTTTTGCATTGACGGTGCGTCGATGAGTGGCACGCCGGTGGACGCAAGCGCCGCACGGATCAACCCGGCGTCACGCCCGATCAGCACCACGGCTCTGACAAACCGCGCCACCGGCGCTGCGAGGGGCGAGAAGTCTTGTCCCTTGCCGTCGCCACCCAGGATGACGATGAGCTTCCGGTAAGCGCCGCCTGCACCCGGCTCGCTGCCCGTCTGCGCAAGGCCGTTAAGCGCAGCGACCGTGGCGCCTACATTGGTGCCCTTGCTGTCGTCAAAGAATTCAACCCCGTTGACAATGCCGATCATCTCGACCCGATGCGGCTCACCCCGGTACTCGCGCAGGCCAAACAGCATCGGCGCCAGGCTGCAACCGGCTGAAGCGGCCAGCGCCAGCGCCGCCAGCGCGTTGACCGCGTTGTGCCGCCCGCGAATGCGCAGCGCGTCGGCTGGCATCAGGCGCTGCATATACAACTCTTCGCTGGCCTCATTGCGTTTGCGCTTGGTGCCATCGGCATCCAGCCCGCGCACCAGCCAGACCATGCCGTTGACTTCTTCAATGCCAAAGTCGCCAGGGCGCTGCGGCATGTCGCCGCCAAACGTCACGTAGTCGCGCTGCGGTGCCCGGTCCTTCACACGGCCTTGCGTGGCTGGGGACGGCAGCATCGCCATGACCCGCAGGTCATCGCGGTTGAGCAGCATCAAGCCTTGCTTACCGAAAACGTTTGCTTTTGCCGCCGCATAATTTTCGAGCGAGCCATGCCAGTCCAGATGGTCTTGCGTGATGTTGAGCACGGTCGCGGCAGTGGGCTCGAAACCTTCAACGCTATCAAGCTGAAAACTCGACAGCTCAATCACCCACACCTCGGGCAGCGCATTGGCATCCAGGCAGCTTGAGAGCGTGTCCAGCAGCGTGGGCCCAATATTGCCCGCGACCGCAACCGTCTTGCCAGCCCGTGCCACCAGTTGACCGGCCAGCGACGTGACGGTGGTCTTGCCATTGGTGCCGGTAACAGCCAGAACGGCGGGGGCATAGCCTTGCGATGCCTTCAAATCCGATAACGCCTCGGAAAACAGACCTAACTCGCCTGTAGCCCTTGTCCTATATGCATAGTCAGCTATACTAATAGTAGTAAACACGGCGGCGGTGACGGCTGGGGCCAAACCCGGGCTTTTGCACACGATTGAAAACGCATGGTCCGCCATTAACGACCCGTCCAAGGGGCTGCAGACAAAGCGTGCTGCTGGCACATCGCGGCGCAACGCCTCAAGCTGGGGCGGGTTCTCGCGCGAGTCCGCCACCGTCACCTGCGCACCACTGCGCACGCACCAGCGCGCCATGGCCAGGCCAGACGCGCCCAGGCCCAGGACGAGCACGTTCTGGTCTTTGAGCTGGGTGAGCTGATTGGGCTGGGTGAGCTGGGTCATGACTTACCTCAGCTTTAAGGTTGACAGGCCGACCAGGCACAGCAGCATGGTGATGATCCAGAAGCGCACCACGACTTGCGTTTCTTTCCATCCGCTTTTCTCAAAATGGTGGTGCAAGGGGGCCATCTTCAAAAGCCGGCGGCCTTGGCCAAATTTCTTTTTGGTGTACTTGAACCAGGTCACCTGCAGCATGACCGAGAGCGCCTCCACCACGAAGATGCCACCCATGATGGCCAGCACGATTTCCTGGCGCACGATGACTGCGATGGTGCCCAATGCGCCCCCCAGCGCCAGCGCGCCCACATCGCCCATGAACACCTGCGCCGGGTGCGTGTTGAACCATAAAAATGCGAGCCCCGCCCCCGCCATGGCCGAGCAGAAAATCAGCAACTCACCTGAGCCCGGAATATGCGGGAAGAACAGGTACTTGGAATACACCGCGCTGCCCGTGACGTAGGCAAACACGCCCAGCGCAGAGCCGACCATCACCACCGGCATGATGGCCAGCCCATCCAGCCCGTCAGTCAAATTCACGGCGTTGCTGGAGCCGACGATGACCAGATAGGTCAGTAGCACAAATCCCAGCACGCCCAGCGGGTAGCTGACTTCCTTGAAGAACGGAAGCAACAGGCCGGCCTTGGGCGGCAGATTCAAGTCGAACCCCGACTGCACCCACTTGAAGAAAAGCTCCAGCACCCGCAGGTTGGAGTTCTCGGAAATGCTGAACACCAGGTACAGCGCGGCGACCAGGCCGATCAGGGACTGCCAGAGGTATTTCTCTCTTGAAGGCATGCCTTCCGGATCTTTGTTGACGACCTTGCGCCAGTCGTCAGCCCAGCCGATGGCACCAAACCCGAGCGTGACCAGCAGCACGATCCAGACAAAGCGATTGGTCAGGTCAGACCACAGCAGCGTGGACACCGCGATGCACAGCAAGATCAACACGCCGCCCATGGTGGGCGTGCCGCTTTTGTGCAGGTGGCTTTCCATGCCGTAGCCGCGCACCGGCTGGCCGATCTTGAGCTGGGCGAGGCGGCGGATGACCCACGGCCCAGCCGCCAGACCCATCAACAATGCGGTCAGCGCGGCCATGACGGCGCGAAACGTCAGGTACTGGAACACGCGGAAATATCCGAATTCCGGCGACAGCGTCTGCAGCCACTGAGCAAGGCTTAGCAGCATTGCAAACTCCATTTCGCGAGGCTTAATGGCATTGCGATTTCCTGGATTCAAGGCTTAGGAGCATTGCGCCTCCTGGTGCTGTTGCGCGTAGGCGGTAAATGCCTCAACCACACGCTCCATTTTCATGAAGCGCGAGCCCTTGACCAACACGCTGCTGCACCGGGCCATGCGGCCCACCACCGCCTTGTTCAGCGCGTCGATGTCATTGAAATGCCGGCCCACGCCAAACTGGCTGCTGGCGGTGGCCGACAGGTCACCCAGCGTGAACAGGTTCTCGATCCCGCGCGCTTTGGCATAGTCACCCGCCTCAGCATGAAACTGCGGCCCCTGCGTGCCGACCTCGCCCATGTCGCCCAGCACCAGCAGGCGCGGGCCGGGCAGGGCGGCCAGCACGTCGATGGCGGCGCTTACCGAATCCGGATTGGCGTTGTACGTGTCGTCCACCAGCGTGTAGGCGCGCCCGCTAAGCACGCCCGATAGGGCCCGCGAACGGCCTTTGACGGGCTCGAACGCTTCCAGCCCGCGTGCAATTGCCTCAAGCGGCACGCCAGCAGCCAGCGTGCAGGCAATGGCCGCCAGGGAATTTTTCACATTGTGCAGGCCCGCGACGTGCAGTGCAAAGTCCAGCGGGCCGACGGGTGTTGTGGCGCTCACCCGCCAGACATCCGCATGCCAGAGCGCTGCCGTGCAGACAACGTCGGCGCTGGTCCCCGAGGAAGCCTGCTCCAACGCACGCGAATCCGAACCCGCACCTGAAACCGCATCTGCATCAACTTGTGCAACGCTCTCTGGCAGAACAGCGAACGTCAATTGAGGCCGCTGCCCGGCCAAGGTGTGCCACAGCGGCGCAAAGGCATCGTCTTGCGGAAACACGGCCACGCCATTGGACGCCAGGGACTCAATCACCGCGCCATTCTCGGCAGCAACGGCCTGCAAGGTGGCCATGAACTCCAGATGTTCGCGCTGGGCGTTGTTCACCAGCGCCACCGTCGGCTTTGCCATGCCGGCCAACAGCGCAATCTCGCCCGGATGGTTCATGCCCAGCTCAACCACGCCTATTGTGTGGCTTGCGCGCAGCCGCAGCAGCGTCAGCGGCACGCCAATGTCGTTGTTGAAGTTGCCCTGCGTGGCCAGCATGGCATCGGGCACATGCGCGCGCAGAATGGCGGCGATCATTTGCGTCACGGTGGTCTTGCCGTTGCTGCCCGTCACTGCGATCAGCGGCAGCCTGAACTGCGAACGCCAGCCGCTGGCCAGTTGGCCCAGCGCCAGATGGGTGTCTGCCACCACAAGGCCCGGCAGGCCAGCCTGTTCCAGTTGGGCCTGTGAATGGCACACGGCGGCAACGGCACCTTTGGCTTTGGCTTCTGCCAGAAAATCGTTGGCATCAAAGCGCTCGCCCTTGAGCGCCACAAACAGGTCGCCCGGCTCGATGCTGCGGGTATCGGTGTGCACGCGCTGAACGAGGGCTGCGCCATCGCCCAACAACAGGGCATCCGGCAGCCACTGCCAGGCCTGTTGCAGAGTCATCATGGGGGCCGTCGTGTCAACCGAGGTCATGGTCATGCGCCCGCTCCTGGCTTTGGTGCGGCAGCCAGCGCGGGGGAGGTCCAGCTTTGCAGCGCGCGGGCCACCTGTACCCGGTCGGAAAACGGCTGCTTGATGCCAGCAATTTCCTGGTAGTCCTCATGCCCCTTGCCCGCCACCAGCACCACATCACGGGCATCGGCCTGCGTCACTGCCTGGGCAATCGCCAGCGTGCGATCAGCCTGCACAATCACAGGCTCGAACTCGGCCAGGCCCAGCAATATCTGGCTGATGATGGCTTGCGGCCTTTCGCTGCGTGGGTTGTCAGTGGTGACGATCACCCTGTCGGCATGGCTGGCTGCCATGGCACCCATCAGCGGGCGTTTGATCGGGTCGCGGTCGCCGCCGCAGCCGAACACGCACCACAATTGCCCGCCACGCTGCGCCACCAGGGGACGCAGTGCCTGCAGTGCGTGGCCCAGAGCGTCTGGCGTATGGGCGTAGTCCACAGCCACCAGCGGCTGGCCGTGTCCGCCTTGGAACTCCATGCGCCCAGGCACCGGCAACAGCGCGTGGCAGGCTTCAATGCATGCCGCCAGCGGCACGCCAAGGGAGCGCATCGCGCCGATGACGCAAAGGAGGTTGGACACGTTGTACTGGCCAATTAAATGGGTGGCAAGCGCATGCTGGTCCTCGCCTTCAACCACGCAGAAACGAAGACCTGCTGCGTCATGGGTGACATCGCGGGCCTGCAGACGGGCGGAGCCGGCGCACGACACGGTCCACAGGTCAAGCGCCTGGACATCGAGGTCAGCGTGCAGGCGGGCATCGGTGGCTGCACGCAACGATGCGACTAGTTCAACCCCTTTGGCATCGTCAATGTTGACCACCACGGATTTCAGGCCGGGCCACGCAAACAGGGATGCCTTGGCTTGCCAGTACGCCTGCATCGTGCCATGGTAATCAAGGTGGTCTTGCGTGAAGTTGGTGAAAACCGCCGTGCGAATGAACGTGCCGTCGAGGCGATTCTCTTCAATGCCGATGCTTGAGGCTTCAATCGCGCAGGCTCGCACGCCAGCGTCCGCCATGCTGCGGAAGTTTTGCTGCAGCAGCACTGGGTCAGGGGTTGTCAGGCCGTTCGCCACAACGTCGAAGGAAAAATGCTGTCCGGTATCATCATAGTGTGGCCACCCGATGCCTAAAGTGCCTACCAGCCCACATGGAATGTGCATAGCATGCTTAATATTTGATAGCGAATGAGCCAACCACGAGGCGATGGAGGTTTTGCCGTTGGTGCCGGTGATGGCAACCACATCAAGTTGCTGTGTGGGCTGTTCGAAATACGCAGCAGCGATTGGGCCAGTAGCAGCTTTGAGTTGCGGGTAGGTGGCAATGGCCTCATTGTCAAAGGCAAAAGCATCAACGCCGCCGTGCTCAACCAGGCAGGCACGGGCACCGTTTTGCAAGGCCGCAGAAACATGGCGGCGGCCATCGGTGGCGGCTCCCGGCCAGGCAATGAAACCATCCCCCGGGCGCACCACGCGGCTGTCTGTGCACAGCGTCCCGGTCACGCGGCTCTGCAGCCACTGCGCGGCCTGTGGCGGCTGGTTAAATTCAAGCATCAGATGCTTTCCTCCACCACGGCCACAATTTGCGGCACCACGGCCATGTCGGGCTGCACCCCCATCATTCGCAGCGTCTGCTGCACCACTTCACTGAACACAGGGGCGGCCACCTGCCCGCCAAAATATTTGCCCGCACTGGGCTCGTCAATCATCACTGCCACAATAATGCGCGGGTTTTCTACCGGAGCCATACCGACAAACCAGCCTCGGTATTTGCGGTTTTTGTCAGTGCCGTAGCCCTTGCCAACCTGCTTGTAGGCGGTGCCTGATTTGCCGCCGACTGAATAGCCCATGGTCTGCGCCATCTGCCCCGTGCCGCCAGGCCCTGCGGCCATCTGCAGCATCTTGCGCACCTGCGCGGCAGTTTTGGACGACAGCACCTGCACGCCGACGGCAGGCTCGGCCGACTTGAGCATGGTGACTGGGATGATCTGTCCGTCGTGCGAAAAAACGGTGTAAGAACGCGCCATCTGGAACAGCGACGCCGACAGGCCATAGCCATACGACATGGTGGCCTGCTCAATCGGGCGCCAGGTCTTGTAGGGGCGCAGCTTGCCCGACACCGCACCGGGAAAACTGATCTGCGGCTTCTGCCCAAAGCCAGCCTGCGAGAACAGCTCCCACATTTCGCGTGCGGGCATCTGCATGGCGATTTTGGTAGTGCCGATGTTGCTGGACTTCTGGATCACGCCTTCCACCGTCAGCACGCCATTGGCGTGTGAATCTGAAATCGTATGGCCTCCAAAATGCAGCTTGCCCGTGCCGGTGTCAATCAGGCTCTGCGGCGTCACGCGGCCCGTCTCCAGGCCCAGCCCGACCGTGAAAGGCTTCATGACCGAGCCCGGCTCAAAGGTGTCGGTCAAGGCCCGGTTGCGCAGCTGCTCGCCACTGAGGTTGCGGCGTTTGTCGGGCGTGTAGCTGGGGTAGTTGGCCAGCGCCAGCACTTCGCCGGTGATGGCGTCCAGCACGACAACACTGCCCGCTTTGGCTTTGTTGACCGTGACTGCGTCGCGCAGCTTCTGGTAGGCAAAAAATTGCACCTTGCTGTCAATGCTGAGCTGCAGATCGCGCCCGTCCACCGGCGGGGTGGTCTCGCCCACGGCTTCCACCACGCGGCCCATGCGGTCCTTGATGACCCGGCGCGTGCCGGCCTTGCCGCCCAGCTCTTTGTTGAACGACAGCTCCACGCCTTCCTGGCCCACGTCTTCCACGTTGGTAAAACCCACCACGTGGGCGGCGGCCTCACGCTCGGGGTACTGGCGCCTGTACTCCTTGCGCTGGTAAATGCCCTTGAGCCCCATGGCGGCAATTTGCTGCGCCACGGACTCATCGACCTGGCGCTTGAGCCAGACAAACGTCTTGTCGTCATCTGCAAGTTTTTTATTCAGCTCGACCACCGGAATTTCCAGCAGCCGGGCCAGCTGCACCGCCTGTTTCTTGTCCAGATCCACATCCTCGGGAATCGCCCAGATGCTCGGCACCGGCACGCTGGAAGCCAGGATCAGGCCATTGCGGTCCAGAATGCGACCGCGGTTGGCGGGCAGCTCCAGCGTGCGGGCAAAGCGCACTTCGCCCTGCTTCTGGTAGAACTCATTGGACACCACCTGGATGTAGGCCGCGCGCGCCGCAAGGCCCACAAAGCCCATGGCAATGGCGGCCACAATGAACTTGCTGCGCCACACCGGGGTGCGGCTGGCCAGCAGCGGGCTGGAGGTGTAGGCGACGCTGCGGCTCACTGGCTGCGCCCCGCTGATTCCTGCGGGCTGCGCTGCCCGGCTGGCTCGATGCCTGGCGCGGCGCGCACTGCGCCTGCTTGAGACTCGGGCGCTAGCGCGGAATAAGTCACGTAATGGGTGATGGCAGGCGTCGCGGTGCGCATCTGCAATTGTTCCTTGGCCAGTTTTTCAACCCGCAAGGGCGTGGCCTGCGCCCGCTTTTCAACCTGCAGGCGCTCGCTGTCGGCTTCAATTTTGTGCGCCTCCGAAACCGCCCGGTCAAGGGCGGAAAACAGCCGGCGCGACTCGTATTGCACGCTCACCAGATACAAGGCGCTGGCCAGCACGGCCAACAGCAAGACAAGGTTTAACCTGGTCATACCGCTGTCCTCTGCGCCACACGCATCACCGCGCTGCGCGAGCGGATATTGCCTGCGACCTCGGCAGCACTCGGTTTGACCCGTCCAAGGGCCTTGAGTTTCATGATTTTTGGCGCTGCAAACGGCGCACGGCGGTCGAATTCATCACGCGAATGCTTCGCGATGAACTGTTTCACGATGCGGTCCTCCAGCGAGTGGAAACTGATCACGACAAGGCGCCCTCCGGGTTGCAGTACATCGAGGCTGGCCTCTAGCGCCTGCTGCAACTCTTCAAGCTCGGCGTTGATGAAAATCCGAAGAGCCTGAAATGTGCGCGTTGCAGGGTTCTGGCCCGACTCGCGGGTTTTGACCGTGCCAGCCACGAGCTGGGCCAGCTCGGTGGTGGTTGAAATTGGGCCCCGTGCCTGTCGGCGAGCAACAATCGCCTTTGCAATCGGGCCAGCAAACCGTTCTTCACCATAGTCACGTATCACCTCTGCTATTGTTTCTGCCTCTGCCGTGGCCAGCCACTGCGCCACGCTCTGGCCGCGCGTGGTGTCCATGCGCATGTCCAGCGGGCCTTCGAACCTGAAACTGAAACCCCGTTCGGGCGTGTCGATCTGGGGAGAACTGATGCCCAGATCCAGCAAGATGCCCGCTGCACTGGCAGGCCCCAGACGTCCTATTTGATTGAAGCCTTCGTGGCGGACCGAGAACCGTGGGTCGGTGATTTGCGCTGCGGCTGCCACCGCCTCCGGGTCCTTGTCGAAAGCAATCAAACGGCCTTGCGGTGACAGGCTGGAGAGAATCAGGCGCGCATGCCCGCCGCGCCCAAACGTCGCATCGACAAAGGTGCCCGAGCACGGAGCCAATGCCGCATCTGGAGCCAGGCCTGGAGAATCCGGATTGCCCAGAAGCGCATCCACCGCTTCGTTCAACAGGACCGTGGCATGCAACCATGGGGTGTCCACCATCGGTCTTCAAAAGGAAAAGTCTTTAAAGACATCCGGCATGTCGCCCTGCATGGCGCGGGCTTCCTGGGCGTCATGGGTGGCTTTGTCCCACAGCTCGAAGTGGTTGCCCATACCCAGCAGCAGGGTGTCCCGCTCGATGTTGGCTGCGGCGCGCAACTCAGGCGACACCAGCACCCGGCCGGTCGCGTCCAGCTCCCCGTCCATGGCGTTGCCCAGAAATATCCGTTTCCACCACTGTGCCGACATGGGCAGTGCGGCGATGCGCTCACGGAATTTTTCCCACTCGGGGCGCGGGAATATCATGATGCAACCGTGTGGATGCTTCGTCATGGTGACCTGCCCGGACGCAATGGCGTTCAGGACGTCACGATGCCGGGTCGGCACAGAAAGCCGACCCTTACCATCCAGACTGATTGAAGAAGCCCCTTGAAACACCGCAGCGCACCCTTGTTTGGCAAATACCGATTGAAAAAGCTAAATGAAGGCACTTTTCACCACTTAATTGCACCTTTTTGCACTGTATCAGCAAATCAAGGCTGTGCAGGATGACCTGCAACAAATTTTTCAATGGAATCAAGGACTTAGAGCGAATTCTGCGAGTTGGATACTGCAAAAATCCTTCTATATTAAGTACTTAGCGCGTGTTGTGAAGGTATTGCTTTAAGAAAAGCGATTGCAACTGCGTGTTAAACGCTTGAGGAAATTAGCCTGTAGCAGCCCTATTCAGGCCATGAACGATCCCCGCCGACCCGAGACACTACGGTCGCATATTACAGGATATAGCGCGAAAGGTCTTCATCCCGGCTCAACTCGCCCAGGCGCGCATCCACATAAGCGGCATCCACCTGGATTGTCTGGCCCCCAAGCGCTACCGCATTGAAGCTGACCTCGTCCAGCAAGCGCTCCATCACGGTAGACAGCCGCCGGGCACCGATATTCTCGGTGCGCTCATTCACGTCAAACGCAATGTGCGCAATGCGCGTGATGCCCTCCGGGGAGAACGTCACGGTGACGTTTTCGGTGGCCAGCAACGCCTGGTATTGCTTGACCAGCGATGCGTGGGTTTGCGTGAGGATGGCCTCAAAATCCTGCACCGACAGCGACTGCAGCTCCACCCGGATCGGAAAGCGCCCCTGCAGCTCAGGAATCAGGTCGCTTGGCTTGCTCAAGTGGAATGCGCCCGACGCGATGAACAGGATGTGGTCGGTCTTGACCATGCCGTATTTGGTGGACACGGTGGTGCCCTCGACCAGCGGCAGCAGGTCGCGCTGCACACCCTGGCGCGACACCTCGGCGCCGCCACTGCCTTCACTGCGCGAGGTGACCTTGTCAATCTCGTCAATGAACACAATGCCGTTTTGCTCCAGCATGTGCAACGCCTGGGTTTTAATCTCTTCGTCATTGACCAGTTTTGCGGCTTCTTCATCCACTGCCAGCTTCAACGCCTCGCTGATCTTGAGCTTGCGCGTCTGGCGTTTTTGCTGGCCCATGTTTCCAAACATGCCGCGCAACTGCTCGGTCATTTCTTCCATGCCGGCCGGGCCCATGATTTCAAGCTGCTGCTGGGCCTGCGCCACGTCCATCTCGATCTCACGGTCGTTGAGCAGGCCCTCGCGCAGCTTCTTGCGGAAGGTCTGGCGCGCCGTGCCTTCAGGGGCGTCTTCGTTGGGGAAAGCCAGTGAATCGGCCCGGGGCCTGGGCACCAGAATATCGAGAATGCGTTCTTCAGCGGCGTCTTCGGCGCGCTCGCGCACCTTCTTCATTTCGGCCACGCGGGTCTGCTTGACGGCCACGTCGGCCAGGTCGCGGATGATGGCATCCACATCCTTGCCCACATAACCCACTTCTGTAAATTTGGTTGCTTCGACCTTGATGAAAGGCGCATCGGCCAGGCGCGCCAGGCGCCGGGCGATCTCGGTTTTGCCAACCCCCGTGGGGCCGATCATCAAGATGTTTTTGGGCGTGATCTCCGCGCGCAGGCCGGGCTCCACCTGCTGGCGGCGCCAGCGGTTGCGCAAGGCGATGGCAACAGCGCGTTTGGCCTGGCTTTGGCCGACAATGTGCTTGTCGAGTTCACCAACAATTTCCTGCGGGGTCATTCCAATGTCTCGATGGTATGGTTCATGTTGGTATAGATGCACAGCTCGCCGGCGATTTCCAGCGATTTTTTGACAATGTCCTGGGCCGACAGATCGGTGTGCTCCAGCAGGGCGATGGCTGCGGCCTGGGCAAAGGCACCGCCCGAGCCGATGGTGATGATGCCTTTCTCCGGCTCCAGTACGTCGCCATTGCCCGTGATGATGAGCGAGGCCTCTTTGTCGGCCACGGCCAGCATGGCCTCCAGGCGTCGCAGCACGCGGTCTGTGCGCCAATCCTTCGTCAGTTCAATGGCGGCTCGCACCAAGTGGCCCTGGTGTTTTTCGAGCTTGGCCTCAAAGCGCTCAAACAGGGTGAACGCATCCGCTGTGGCACCGGCAAAACCGGCCAACACCTTGCCGTGGTACAGCTTGCGCACCTTGCGGGCCGTGCCTTTTACGACGATGTTGCCCAGCGTGACTTGGCCGTCGCCGCCAATGGCGACCTGGTCGCCTTGCGGCGTTTTGCGGCGCACGCTGATGATGGTGGTTCCGTGAAATTGTTCCATGATGCTTTCAAGTCAGGGCTCAATGACCGAATGCAAGCCCAAAGCTAGACCAAGGCAAGCCCAAAACAAGGTGAAAACGGGTCACGGCCAGAAGCCGGGGAATGGTATCAATTGGATCGCAGCACCACGCGCGCGTGCTCGTTGATGCCAATCACGTTGAAAAATGCCCCGACCAGCCGGTGCACATCCCTGAACTGCACATGGCAACCCTCAGACTCACGGTTGGCCACCCAATTCAGGATGCTGCCTGCCGCCGAAAAATCAACACGGATCAGCCTGGCGCAGGAGATGACGAGGCGGCCCGCGCCCTGCAGGCCGGCCTCCAGCTTGAGCAATGCGTCTGCCGCGTCGCCCACAATCTCGCCGGTCAATTCCACCACGGCAGCGGGCACGTCTTCCAGGCCGATGGGCACTGTCAAGGCCTGGCCGCCTTCGCCGCGCAGCCAGCCTGGGGCTGTTGCATCTGGGGCTTTGTGGCCACCCGCGCCCGCGTTGCCGACCAGGCTGCGGCTGTCTGAAATGTATTCACAGCGGGCGTCCGCCCAGGCCGGCGGAGAGACCTCATAAGTCACGCAATAATCAAGCGCCACCAGCTCAAATTCGTCCTGCATGCGCATGATGCGCAGCGCATCCATCCGCACCCGCCACCACACCGTGCTGACCGTCTTGTCCCCCGACAGGGTGTAATTGCGCAACGCCTTGTCAAGCTGTTCCGCCCCGCCAAACCGCAGGCGCACCCGCTGGGAGCACCAGCTGGCAAACAGCTGGCTTAAAAAGTCCAGCGCATCGGGCTTGATCGACGTCAGTTGGCTCCAGTTCAGGAACCAGGGCAATGGCGCGTCGGCCAGGGCCTGGTGCAGCACACCCATGGACCCCACGTCCAGGCTCGGCGGGCAGGTCCAGATGGCCTTGCCCGGCAGGGCTTCAGCCGACGCACTGGCTGGTGCGGCAGCGGTCTTGAGATTGAGCTGTTCGGGCATGGAAAACCAGGCCGGCGCAGACCGGCCAAAGCGCTCGGCAAAATCAATCGCGATGCCATCAAAACGGGCCTGCTGGCCAGTGGCACGGTAAAAATCAAACAGCGCTGCGGTCCACAGGTCGGCCAGCTCGACTGACACGTTGTCGCCCCGCAAAGCGTCCAGCAAACCGGCTTCGGCGCCCGCGTCGTCGCCATTGGCAAAACGGATGGCGGCATCTTCCAGGTCAGGGTCTGATGAATCATCGCTGAGTTCCACCGCAAACAGCCGCGAAGACGAGAATCCGGAACCACCACCATCCAGCGGCCGGGGTGCAACTGGCGTGGTGCCGGGCCGTGGCATGTTGTAGAGCTTGGGATTGCTGATGCCCAGTTGGGTCGAGACAAAGTCAGAGGTCTGCAATTCAACTTCCGAAGGCAGCTGCGAGGGCTGCGTCAGCGCAAATCCGGTGCTGGCCTCGCCTGTGGGGGGGGCCAAAGTGATGGGCGCACTTTCAGCGCTTTTTCCTTCGGGCCCGGGCGCCACCGGAAGGTTTCTGCCGTTCTCGCCCGCGTCAACCTGTTTGCCCTTCCACCATTGCTTGGACATCTGGGCTTCGATTTCATCGATTTTCTTGAGCGTGACGGCCCGCTCGCCGCTGTTGGCGGCAATGCTGCTCTGAAAAAATGAGGGCCGACCTGCCGGGTCGAGGCCGGCGGTGGGGTCACGGCTTCTAAGCTTGCGCAGCTGGTCAAACTCCCGCCTGCGCACAAAATCGTTTTGCCGCTTGCGCTCAATCATTTCCTTGAGTGCCTGCTTGCTGTAGCCGCTTTCGGCCTCCGGCGGGCGGCTGTCCAGATCAGCCCAATTTGTCGTGGGATTGCGCACGAACTTGGCCACTTTGGACAGCAAACCCGGATTGTTGTCTTTGATCGCCATGGTTTCGAAATTCAGCTGGAAATTCGAGTCAGAAGCCCAGGCGCAGGCGAGTGCAGACGCCAGGACTGATGCAAGAAATGACGCTATGGCGGACCGCGCCGCAAATGCAGGCGAGCATGGCGGTCATCAATCTCCAAACATCTTTTGTTTGAGCTCGCGCCGCTGCTGCGCCTCCAGCGACAGTGTGGCGGTGGGCCGCGCCAGCAGGCGCCCGACGCCTATCGGCTCGCCGGTTTCATCGCAGTAGCCGTAGTCACCGGCGTCAATGCGGTTGATAGACTGCTCAATCTTCTTGAGCAGCTTTCGCTCGCGGTCGCGCGTGCGCAATTCGAGCGCATGTTCTTCCTCGATCGTGGCGCGGTCGGCTGGGTCTGGCACGACCACCGTGTCTTCACGCAGGTGCTCGGTGGTGTCGGACGCGCTGTTCAGGATGTCCGTCTTTAGGATGGACAGCTTCAGGCGGAACACCGCCATCTGCTTGTCGTTCATGTACTCGGAATCCGGCATGGACAGCAACTCTGGATCTGAGAGTTGCTCAACCGGTTTGGTTTTCCAGTTGTTGGCCAGCTTGGGGTCTTTTTTGGTGGCCGAGGGCAGCGGGGGCACGATCAGCGGTAACGCCGTGCTCTGCGTGAAGCTGGATTTTGCCGCCGTTGACGCGACCGATTGCGCCATGGAAGGCACTGTCAACTGGGCAAGGCGGGAAGAGGGGCGCCCGGCCTTGGCAGGCACTGCTGCAGCCGTTGCAACAGCGGGTGCCGCCACGGGTGAGGCCGGCTTGGCAGCTTGCGTTGGCGCAGGCACCGTGCTGGCCGCCTTGGCTTTTGCAGCCGGGGCCGCGGGGGCCGCTGCGGCTTTGACTTTGTTTTTCAAGTCTTTTTTGTCAACAGCGGGGGCGACTGACTTCGCCGCAGGCTTGGCGGCGGCAGGTACCGTTGGCTTGGCGACAGATTTAGTGGCAGGCTTGCTGACTGGCTTTGCGGCAGGTTTAGCGACGGGTTTAGCGACGGGTTTAGCGGGTTTATTTAAGACTGAATTCACTGATTTAGCTGCGGCTTTCGGCGCTGGCTTCTGGTTTTTAGCTGTCACGGCGGGTTTCGCACTTGGCTTGGTGGCCAATGCCTTGGCCGCTGTGACTGGGGTCTTGGCCGCAGTTTTGGCTGGCGGCTTTGTCGTGGCCTTGGCACCTGGCTTGGCAGGCGCCTTTGGATTGATTTTTACAGTGGGCTTGGCGCTGGATTTAGGCGCCGCTTTTACGGCGGGTTTCCCAGCAGGTTTCATGACAGGTTTCTTTGCAGACTGGGCCCCTGCCCCTGCATGCGCAGGTTGGCCTTTGGCTTTTGCGGGCGTTTTGGCAGGAACACTGGTCTTGCCGGCTTTAGCTTTCACGTCTGTTCTCCTCGCAGAAAATGCTGCGCATGCGCTGGTACAGCGGTCCTACCGTTGAAAGATATCGGGCTGACATCTTTCGCAGTTATACCCTCAATGCGGGCGTTTTCACGCTGGCGCCCAGAGTTTTCACTGGCGCGCGAGTGTACCGGTTTATGCATTCGGCCCATCACCAGTTGCAAAATCGAGACAAACATCGCTGGCGTTTTCTTTCCTGTGCCCTGGCCACAGACCAACCCCTAGACCAGGCTTTGTTCCATCCCCTGCAGAAAAATGTCTTTGGGCAGGTCGATCCCGATGAACACCATCTTGCTGGTGCGCACCTCATCCGCGCCCCACGGCGGTCCCAGGTCGCTGCCCATGAGCTGGTGCACGCCCTGGAAAATCACCTTGCGGTCGGTGCCCTTCATGTTCAGCACACCCTTGTAGCGCAGCATTCTGGGGCCATAAATGTTGACGATGGCGCCCAGAAAATCTTCCAGCTTGGCCGGATCGAAGGCACGGTCTGACTTGAAAACAAAGCTTTTCACGTCGTCGTCATGGTGATGGTGGTGGCCGTGGCCTTCATGCCCAGCCTCCTTGGCGTGCGTGGGATGGTCGCACTGCTCGCCGGGCGCGTGGTCGTGGCCCTCGTGGCCGTGATCGTCTGCGGCGTGGTCATGCCCGGCGTGATCGTCTTCCTTGAGGAAATCCGGATCAATGTCAAGCTTGGCGTTGAGGTTGAAGCCGCGCAAATCGAACACTTCGGCCAGCGACACCTCGCCAAAATGCACGGCCTTTTGCGGCGCGCGCGGGTTCATGTGCTTGATGCGGTGCATCAGCGCATCAACCTCGTCTTTGGCCACCAAATCGGTCTTGCTGATGAAAATCTGGTCGGCAAAGCCGATCTGGCGGCGCGCTTCCTGGCGGTCATTCAGCTGGCCAGCGGCATGTTTTGCATCGACCAGCGTCAGGATCGAGTCCAGCAGGTAGCTCTCGGCAATCTCGTCATCCATGAAAAAGGTCTGCGCCACCGGGCCGGGGTCGGCCAGGCCGGTGGTCTCAATGACCACGCGGTCAAAGTCCAGCTCGCCCTTGCGTTTTTTCTCGGCCAGGTCGCGCAGTGCGCCGCGCAAGTCTTCGCGGATGGTGCAGCAGATGCAGCCATTGCTCATCTGGATGATCTGCTCTTTGGTCTCGGATACCAAAATGTCACTGTCGATGTTTTCTTCGCCAAACTCGTTCTCAATCACGGCGATTTTCTGGCCGTGGGCTTCTTGCAGGATGCGCTTGAGCAGCGTGGTTTTGCCCGAGCCAAGGAAGCCAGTCAGGATGGTTGCGGGGATCAGACTCATGATTTTCAATTCTCTACGGTTGAAGGCAGTGCAAGTGCGGCTGGGGCCTGGGCAGATGGGGAGTTTAGCGGCCAATTCAACCCGGCCCCGGGGCAAGGATACCCCCTCGTTTGAGGTCAAGCCCAATAAAAAACTACTTCCGCATCACCACCAGCCCCTTGAGGTACTCGCCCTCGGGGAACGCAATGGTCATGGGATGGTCTGGCGCGCCGCCCATGCGCTCGGAAATATAGCCGTCCACACCGGCATCCGCCCCGGCAGATGCGACGATTTTGTGGAACAAGTCCGCGCTGATGCCGCCCGAGCAGGAGTAAGTAAACAGCACGCCACCGGGCTCCAGCAGCTTGAACGCGAGCCGGTTGATGTCTTTATAGGCGCGGGCGGCCCGCTCGGCGTGCGCGGCGGTGGGAGCGAACTTGGGCGGGTCCAGCACGATGGCGTCAAAGCTTCGGCCCGCAACGGCGAACTGGCGCAATGACGCATTCACGTCGGCGTCCATGAAGCTGGTGCGGGCCGCATCAAATCCGTTCAGCGCCACGTTGGCTGCGGCTTTCACAAGCGCCGGGCCAGACGAGTCGATGGACGTAACGTGGGCCGCGCCGCCGCACAGCGCCGCCACGGTGAAGCCTCCGGTGTAGCAGTAGCAGTTAAGCACCCGCTGGAACTTGAGGCGGCGGGTGGTGTCGGCAAACTTCTTGCGGCTGTCGCGCTGGTCCAGGTAAAAGCCGGTTTTGTGGCCCTCGGCAATGTTGACGCCCAGCTTCCAGCCATGCTCTTGCAACTCGATTTCAACCGGAGGCGCCTGCCCGCCCGCAACTGGGCCACCGCGCAGCCAGCCGGTGACCTCCGGCAATCCTTCGAGCGCGCGGCTGTTGGCGTCGGAGCGCTCGTAGAGCTTGGTCAAGCCGGTCGCATCAAGCAAGGCATCCGCCAACACGTCTTTCCAGCGTTCAGTCCCCGCCGACAAGAACTGCGCCACCAGCGTGTCGCCATAGCGGTCCACAATCAGGCCCGGCAAACCGTCGGATTCGCCGTGAACCAGCCGCAGGCCGTCACTTTTGATGTCAAATCGAGCTCTGGCCCTTGTGGAATATGCACAAGCAGCTATTACAAACGAAGCATCAATGCGCTGGGCTTCATCAAAGCTCCAGACCCGCGCGCGGATTTTGGACGCCGGGCTGAAGGCCGCCCAAGCCAGAAATTCACCCGCATGCGACTCCACCCGCACCGTCTCGCCCGCATCCGCGCCGCCCCGTGCAATCGCCCCGTCAAATATCCACGGGTGCCGGCGCAGCAGGGAGCGCTCTTTGCCTTCTTTCAGACGGATTGTTTTCATGCCCGCTATTGTCGCGGGTTGGGTCGCGGGCTGGGTCGCGGGTTGATTTGGAATTGGGTCGCAGACCAGGCGCGTTCAAGGCACGCAGGTCACGCGGCGATGTCAGTGCCCGCGTAAATGGCGCTCATGGTCACAGCGTCATCGACCAGCCACTCTGTGGGTATCGAATCCCCAGGACCATAGGCTGTTGCCTGCCAAGGACCACCGGCTTGGCGGCTGTAGACTTCAACGCGCTGCTCGGTCTGGCTGACGATCCAGTAGGCCTTGAGGCTCGGGAGTTTCTGGTAGGCCAACCGCTTCTGGCGCCGGTCCCTGGCAGCAGTAGAGTCGCTGAGAACTTCCACAATTAAAGTGGCATCTGGCACCAACTTGTCTTCGTTGGCGATACTTGAACCGCAGTAAACCAGAACATCTGGATAGTAGACGGCATCAGCCTCTTGCACATGCAATTTCACATCGTTGATGAAGACTTGGCAGGCGCTGCCCTTTAGCCTATGAAGAAGGTCGCTGGCAATATTCAACGCCAGCCGATTATGACGTTGGGTACCACCCGTCATCGCATAAACGTGCCCGCTTTCAAACTCATGACGGCCTGAACTGGCATCGTCAAAGTCCAGAAAATCGAGCAGTTCAACCGGTTTCTTTAATGGAATGGCCATTGTTTAAATTCTATAGACAATGCGGCGTGGACGTCATGGCTTTTTCGTTGTTTCCAAGCCAGGCTTCTTGTGCGCTCTGGGGTGCGCAGCATCGTAAGCCTTGGCCAGATGCTGAAAATCCAGCCGCGTATAGACCTGTGTGGTGGTGATGTTGGCGTGGCCCAGCAGCTCCTGCACGGCGCGCAAATCGCTGCTGGACTGCAATACATGGCTGGCAAACGAATGGCGCAGCATGTGCGGATGCACCGGCACCGCCAGCCCGGCCTGCTGGCTGCGGCGGCGCAGGCGCTGCCAGATGGACTGCGCGGTGAGTCGGGTGCCGTTGCGGCCGATGAAAAGGGCTGGCTGCGCCGCAGCAACCTGACCTCGCACGTTGACCCACGCCCTCAAAGCCTCAATGGCCTTGGCACCCACCGGCACGCTGCGTCTTTTCGACCCTTTGCCCAGCACGTGCGCCTCTGCTGCGTCCATGTCCACCCAGCCGCGTGCGCTGCTGCTGGCCGCCACGTCCAGCCCGGTCAGCTCGCCCACGCGCAGGCCGCTGCTGTACAGCAGTTCGGTCATGGCAGCGTCGCGGGCCTCCAGCCATGGCGTGTCTGCTTGATTATGAAAACTGGCCAGTTGAACCGAATCATCCACACTCAAGGCTTTGGGCAGCGGCTTGGCAGCGCGAGGCGCGCGCACGTCCTGAACCGGGTTGCTGGCGACGCGGCTTTCGCGGCCGAGCCAGGCGTAAAAGCCGCGCCAGCCCGAGAGGATCAGCGCAATGCCCCGACCGCTGCGCCCGCCGCTGTGCATTTGCACCACCCAGTGGCGGATGTGGGTGTTTTGCACCGCTGGAAGATCGACTTTTGATTGGGCGGCGAATTCGGACAGCTTTTGCAGGTCGAGGGCGTACAACTCAACAGTGCGCTGGGCCAGGCGTTTTTCTACGCGGACGTGTTCCAGGTATTTTTCGATGAGGCAGGAGTCCGCAGCGCCTGATGCCTGGGCTGGCGCATTGGGGGCGTCGGGGGCGTCGGACGGGTCCGAAAGCTGGGGCGAAGCAGAGTCCGCAAATGGGGTCAGAGCCCGATTTCGTTGACTTTGAATGGTCGCCGGATGCATGGTTGTTCTGAATCGGGATCTGACCCCATTTGCTCCATTTGCTGCGTTGTTGCTCGCTGGAGACTTGGCTACTCTGGACGCAACGGCGAACCCATTTGCTGTGTGGCCACACTCACCTCAAGCGCGACAGCGCGGCGCTGGCCAGCTCGGCGATGCGCGCCAGAAAATCGGTGCCCATGGCGCTGTTGAAGCGCTGCGCGTCGGGGGACGCCAGCACCAGCAGGCCGAATGCCGCATTGCCGCCATCCGCGCTGCCCATGCGCAACGGCAGCAGCGCCAGCGAAGCGGCAGCCTGCGGGTCGGGCAGCCAGCTGACGGCCTCAAAGCCGGTGTTTACGCCGCAAAACGGCTCCACCAGCGACGACGCGAACAGCTTGGCATCGTCGCTCACACTCTGCGCAAAACCGGCGTGTGCAAACGCGGGCGCAACGTCCCAGACCTTGATGCCGACCTGGGGCACGGCAAACTGGCTGCGGATTTCGCTGGCAATCAGCTCGGGCATGGTGATGGCGTCTGAGGTGAGCAGCAGGCTGCGGGTCACGCGCAGCAGCTTGTCGGACAGCATGACGTTTTCGGTGCCATTGCGGATCATGTCCATGATGCGGTGCTCAAGCGCCTTGATCTTCTCGCGCAACATCTCTGCCTGGCGCTCCTGCAGGCTCACGGCGCGGTTGCTGTGCGGGCTGCTCAGGTGCACGGCGGCCAGCAGCTCAGCGTGGCGCTCAAAAAAATCGGGCGTGTTGCCAAGGTAGTTGGCAATGTCGTCTTCGGTGATGGGGTTGGTGAATTGGTTGTTCATAGGTTGTAAATTGTCGCAGCACGGGCCACCCGGTGGCACGTCTGGCCAGGCCTGCGCCTAAAGGTTGTCGGGCAAGTCAATCTCGCCTTTGAAAACAGTGGTGGCGGGGCCGGTCATCAACACGGGCGCGTCGCCGCCGGCCCATTCAACGGTCAAAACGCCGCCACGCGTTTGTACATCAACCCGCGAACCGAGCAGCCCCAAGCGGATGCCGCAGACCACCGCCGCACAGGCCCCGGTGCCGCAGGCCAAGGTTTCGCCCGCGCCGCGTTCGTGCACGCGCAGCCGGATGTGGGCGCGGTCCAGCACCTGCATGAAGCCGACATTCACGCCTTGAGGAAAGGCCGCCAGGGCCTGCACCTGCGGCCCCAGCACCAGCACCGCAGCCGCATCTACATCGTCCACCAGCGTCACCGCGTGTGGATTGCCCAAAGACACAATTGCTACATTAATAATAGCTGTATGTTCACTGTGGACAAGGGCTAGAGGCCATTTTTGCCATCCATTTACGATAATTGGCGTTAATCCGGCGGCACTGAATGGCACCTGTGCCAGATCGAACACCGGGGCCTGCATGTCCACCGTCACGCGGCCATCGGGCTGCCATTGCAGCGCCAGCACGCGGTTCATGGTCTGCACCCTGACCACGTCTTTCGTGGTCAAGCCCTGCTGGCGCACAAACTTCAAAAAACAGCGCGCGCCGTTGCCGCAGTGTTCTACCTCACGGCCATCGGCGTTGTGGATGACGTATTCAAAATCAATGCCCGGCCCGGGCGAGGGCAGCACCGACAGAATCTGGTCCGCGCCCACGCCAAAGTGCCGGTCGCCCAAAAACTGGAACTGTTTTTGCGTGAGCCCCAGCCGCCCGCGCGTCTGGTCCAGCACGACAAAATCATTGCCCGCGCCCTGCATTTTTGTGAATGGAATCTGCATAGGATGAATTATCCCTTTATCCTCCTGCCTATTCTCCGCCGACATTTCGCCCACTTCTCATTCACGTCCCACTCACGTTCAACCCACACTTTGAAAGATTCCCATGCGAATTCCCGACTGGTCAGCCGACCTCAAACCCCAACCTCAAGACTTGATCGACGCGACACTCAAGCGCCGCGGCGGCGCGCTCATCGAACTCGACAAAGTCCTGCTGTGGAGCGAGCCCGTCGCGCGCGGCTGGAACGTTTACCTGGGCGCGGTGCGCACCGGCCTGCCCACCAGCCGCAAGCTGCGCGAGCTGGGCATCCTAACCGTGGCCCTGCTGACCGGTGCCGACTACGAATACAAACACCATGCGCCAGATTTTCTGAGTGCCGGTGGCGTTCAGGAAGAACTTGACGTCTTGAGTCGTTTTATCAACTCAAACCCGCGTGCAGCCCTCGTCGATACTGCATTGGGCGCTATTGAAATAGTAGTTGTCGAATACGCCGTGCAGGTCACGCTGGACGTCAAGGTGAGCGACGCGACCTTCGCCAAAATGAAATCGCATTTCGACACCACGCAAATTGTGGAACTGACGGTTGCCATTGCCACGTACAACATGGTGGCGCGGATTTTGGTGCCGCTGGGGGTGGGGACGTAGTCTGGCGCGGTTGCGTAATCGTAGCCCATGAGCTACACTACACTTATGCAAGTTGAGAAATCAGACGACTACGTTGCCTGGCTCGATGGCTTGAAAGACAGGGCGGGGCGGGCTCGAATTCTGATGCGGGTTGATCGCCTGATGTACGGCAACCCCGGGTCACATCGAAACCTGACTGACGGGGTTTCGGAACTCAAAATTGACGTCGGCCCGGGTTACCGCGTGTATTACTCGCTTCGGGGCAAAGTCCTCCTGCTGTTGCTCGCCGGTGGGGACAAGGCAACGCAGCAATCGGATATTGCCAAGGCAATTCAACTGAGTCAAAACGTTAAGGGGTAGCGGTCATGGTCAAAACAAGCAGCAAGCCCGTTCAAAAACACAAGTTCACGAGCTACGATGTGGCCGAACATTTACGCACGCCGCAAGAGATGGCAGCGTACCTGGATGCCTGGCTTGAAGACGCGCCGGAAGACGCTGCAGGCATTGCGCGCGCCTTGGGCGACATCGCCCGGGCCAAAGGCATGACGCAAGTTGCCAAAGATGCCGGCCTATCTCGTGAGAGCCTTTATCGGGCGCTCAGTGCCGACGGAAATCCAAGTTTTGCAACCGTGCTCAAGGTGGCCCGTGCGTTGGGGGTACAGCTTCACGCGCAAGCGATACCGGGGTAGGTTGCCGACGGCCACCGCTGACCGCCCAGCTAGCGACGGAAGCAATTTATTGAGATTTCCATAATTCATGACACTACCAAAGCGTAGCCTGTATCCAACAAGCAGCGATGATCGAGGGGCGCTTCTGTGCACTTTTGAGCTTGTTGCGCGCGGTTGTGTGCAGCTCGCCCAGGTTGTTGGGACAGTAGTTGGCCATGGCATGTCGT
>JANYJD010000096.1 GCA_025358555.1 Rhodoferax sp. | reverse complement strand
AGGAGATCCCCATGCGAGTCGAACCGTATTTGATGTTTTCAGGCCGCTGCGAAGAAGCACTCAGCTTTTACAAAAGCGCAATTGGCGCGCAGCCGGTGATGGTGATGCGCTTCAAAGAAAGCCCCGAGCCGCCGCACATGCCGCTGCCGCCCAACTGGAGCGAGAAGATCATGCACTGCGGCTTTAAGGTCGGGCAGACGTTGGTCATGGCCTCCGACGGCATGAGCGCCGAGAAGGTCAATTTCTCTGGCGTGAGCCTGTCGATCACGGCAGACGACGAAGCGCAGGCCAAGCGCCTGTTTGACGCGCTGGCCGCTGGCGGCAATATCTTCATGCCGATGGGCAAAACCTTCTGGTCGCCCTGCTTTGGCATGTGCAGCGACAAGTTTGGCGTGAACTGGATGGTGGGTGTGGACGGGCCGCAAGCCTGATCGGCGGTTTTCAGATCATCATGGAGAAATGACATGACCACCCCCGCAACCATCCCCCCGAAGAACACGGTCTGCCTCTGGTACGACCGCGATGCCGAAAAGGCCGCGCGGTTTTACGCCTCAGTCTTCGCCGACTCGAAAGTCAAAGCCGTGCACCGCGCGCCGGGGGACTATCCCGCAGGCAAGCAGGGCGATGTCTTGACCGTTGAATTCACCGTGCTGGGCATCCCGTGCCTGGGGCTCAACGGTGGGCCTGGTACGCCTCACGGCATGGCGTTTTCTTTCCAGGTGGCAACCAGCGACCAGGCCGAGACCGATAAATACTGGAACGCCATCGTCGGCAATGGCGGTCAGGCAAGCCAATGCGGCTGGTGCAAAGACAAATGGGGCCTGTCGTGGCAGATCACGCCCATTGCATTGATACAGGCCTACACAGACCCAGACCCCGCTGCGGCGAAACGCGCGTTCGAGGCGATGATGACGATGGGAAAAATCGACATCGCGGCCATCGAAGCGGCGCGGCGGGGCTGAGTCGTAGGCATGGTTAATCGCAGCCGAATCAGCCGCTGGCCCCCATCCGTAAACATTTAGTTGCTATTAAATAAAGAGTAAACCATGACCGTTTCGGAATCTACCCAGTCAAATGATCTTGTGCTTGAGCGCCTGCTGGCCGCCCCGCGCATGGCCATTTGGCGCTGCTGGACCGAGTCCGCGCTGATGGAGCAATGGTTTTGCCCGAAGCCTTGGTACGTGAGCGATGTGAAGGCCGAGCTTCGCGCGGGCGGGGCCAGCTCGATGACGATGAACGGCCCGGCTGGTGAAAAATTTCCGAACCAGGGCGTGTACCTGGAGGTCATTCCCGGCCAGCGCCTGGTCTTCACCGATGCCTTCACCAGCGCCTGGCAGCCTTCAGGCAAAGCCTTCATGGTGGCGCAAGTGACCCTGGCCGACGCACCCGGCGGGGGCACGCTCTACAAGGCGGTTGCGCGGCACTGGAACGCAGAAGACCGTGCCGCCCACGAAAAAATGGGCTTTCACCAAGGCTGGGGCATTGCCGCAGACCAGCTTGAAGCACTTGCCAAAACACTTTAATATGCAAAGCAAAAACGACCATTCAGAGTCCCTGGGCGGCGACGAATCAGGCCGCCCGCAGCCTCATGCGTTGACGGTGCCCACCCAGTTCAAAGTCCAACGCCTGCGCCCGGAAAACGCCACCCTTGTACCTGGCCTGCTCGATATGTTTGGTGAAGCGTTCGAAGACACGCGGAGCTACAGTGCCAGTCGCCAAAACGCCGCCTACCTGCAAAAGCTGCTTGCCAAAGACAGCGTGATCACGTTGGCGGCGGTCGACGGGCAACGCGTTATTGGCGGTCTAGTGGCCTATGAGCTGCCCAAAATTGAGCAGCCGCGCAGCGAAATTTACATCTACGATCTGGCCGTAGACGCCGCGCACCGGCGCCAGGGCATCGCCACGGCGTTGATTGAAGCCCTGCAGCCCATCGCGCGCGACTGCGGTGCATGGGTGATCTACGTCCAGGCCGACTATGGCGATGAGCCTGCCATTGCCCTGTACACAAAGCTCGGCAGGAAAGAAGAGGTGATGCACTTTGATATTGCGGTACGCAGGGTAGGTGATCCAAAATTTCGCTAAAATGGCCTGTAGCCCTTGTAAATAGTGCACAACTAGCTATATATAATGTAGCACCCTTGGTGCTCTGCCCAGTGGCGATTTTAATCAGATCCTGAGCCACCCTTTGCAGTCCTATCCCCGCATCAACGCCTCAATCTCATCCGCCTTCACCGGCACGCCACGCGAAATCAGCTCGCAGCCTTTTGTGGTCACGATGGCGTCGTCTTCAATGCGGATGCCGATGTTGTGGAATTTCTCGGGCACGCCGGGCGCGGGGCGCACGTAGATGCCGGGCTCAATCGTTAGCACCATGCCGGGCTTCAAAATGCGCGCGGGGCGGTTGATGATGGTTTCGCCGGTCAGCGCGTCTTTGCGCTCGCTGGTTTTGCCCAGCTCGGAAGGCTCCAGGTAGCCGCCGCAGTCGTGCACGTCCATGCCCAGCCAGTGGCCGGTTCGGTGCATGTAGAACTGGAAGTAGGCGCGCTTCTCGATCACATCGTCCAGTGACCCGACCTTGTTTTTGTCCAGCAGGCCGGTGTCCAGCATGCCCTGCGCCAGCACTTTCACGCTGGCTTCGTGCGGGTCGGTGAAGCGGGCACCGGCATGGGTAGCGGCCGCGGCGGCTTCTTGCGATGCCAGCACCAAGTCATACAGCGCGCGCTGCGGGCCGGTGTATTTGCCGTTGGCGGGGAAGGTGCGGGTGATGTCGCTGGCGTAGCCGTCCAGCTCGCAGCCGGCGTCAATCAGCACCAGGTCGCCCGATCGCACGGGGGCCACATCGGCGCGGTAGTGCAGCACGCAGGCGTTGGCACCGGCCGCCACGATGGAGCCGTAAGCCGGGTACTGCGAGCCTTGGAGGCGGAACTCGTGCAGCAGCTCAGCATCCAGATGGAACTCCCGCACGTCTTTGCCGTCGCGCAGCATTCTGGCCGACAGCTGCATGGCGCGGATGTGGGCTTTGGCGCTGATCTGCGCGGCGCGGCGCATGGTGTCTTGCTCGCTGGTGTCTTTGATGAGGCGCATCTCATCAAGTAGTACGCACAGGTCGCGCTGCTGCTCGGGCACCATCGCGCCAAAGCGCACCCGCGCGCGCAGGGCGTTGAGCCAGCCGTCCACCCGCGTCTCCAGCCCTTTGTGGATGGCAAACGGATACCAGACGACGCTGCGGTTGTCCAGCAGCTTGGGCAAGTGGGCGTCAATATCTGCTACTGAATACGCAGCGTCTAATTGAAGCGTGGCGGGAGCTACGTCAGGCCCAAGGCGGATGCCATCCCAGATTTCGCGCTCCAGGTCCTTGGGCTGGCAAAACAGGGTTGACTTTCCGTCACCCGTGATGGCCAACCAGGCCTTGGGCTCGGTGAAGCCGGTGAGGTAATAAAAATAGCTGTCGTGGCGAAACAGAAAATCGCTGTCGCGGTTGCGCTGCTGCTCCAGCGCGGTGGGGATGATGGCGATGCCGCCGGGGCCGAGTTGCGCGGCAAGTGTTGCGCGGCGCTGGGCGTAGATTGAATTGCGGGTCATTAGGATTTACCTTGTGCTTTGCGCAGCCGCCGGGGGCCGCGCTTCATCTGATGTTGATTGATTTTCGCCCTGATTCAGCGACTTTAGCCGCTCGGGCGTGCCCACGTCGGTCCACTGGTTTTGGAACAGCTCGGCGCTCACCAACGCCTGATCCATCGCCTTGCGTAACAGCGGTGCAAGCGCCGCCTGGATGCCCTGCGGATTACCTGCTGTGATGTCGCAAAACGGCGGGGCGAACAGGGCGCTGCGGTACAGGCCGATGGTGCTGTAGGTGTATCTAGGCGGCGTAACGCCTGCCGCCACGTTCAACGCCAAGCCATCGGCCGACAAACCAAAATCGCCTTTTGGGTTGTGCTCCGGGTTGGGCACCAGCCAGATGTGGGCGAGCTTGCCGCTATGCCTGAATCGCTCAACGGCGGTTTGCGAAAACACAAAACCCGGCGCAAACACGTCGCCTGCCAGCACCCAGAACACATCGCCCAGCAACGGCAGGGCGCGCACAATGCCGCCAGCAGTCTCCAGCGCGCCACCAAAGTCGCGGCCTTCGTGCGAGTACGCGATCAACAAATGCTCCGTATTTAATAGCTTACTATGCATACTGGACAGGGGCTGCAGCACAAATTTATGGCCAAATTGCGCTGAAATCTGCTCCCCCAGCCAGGCGGTGTTGACCACCACGTCACAAAAGCCGCCGCGCGCCAGCGCTTCCAGCGGCCATTGCATCAGCGGCTTGCCGCGCACTAGCATCAGCGGCTTGGGCGTGGTGTCCGTCAAGGGCCGCATGCGCTCGCCGCGTCCTGCGGCCAGGATCATGGCTTTCACGCGATGGTTCTTTCGGTTGCCTCGGTTGGCAACTCGCCACGTTGCAGCGCGTGCCGTGTGACTTGGGATGCGTCAAACAGGGCGAGCAACGCGTCCATCAAGGCATGGGCTTTGGCCGAGTGGTCAGCGCCAAAATTGCAGACATACACGTCCAGCGTTACCGCACTTTTTTCGGGCCAGGTGTGAACACACAGATGGGACTCGGCCAGCAGCACGGTCGCTGTCACGCCGCCCTTGCCAAGGTCTGTTGCTGGGAAGGTATGAAACAACTGCTGCACCGGGCGCAGGCCGCTGGCGGCGACCGCCTCAAGGCATGCACGCCCAAGCCATTCAGCGTCCAGCAGGCAGTCGGGCGTGCACCGGCAATGGTGCAAATCGGCGGTCAGGTGCAGTCCTTGCATGGGGTCCACTGTAAAACATCGCGTGGCACTGAATGCGTTGGATGGGTTGGCCGAAAAAAAGCCGTCCCACAGGACGGCTTTTTGAGTCAAGCGCGGTCTGCTTATTTCAGGACAATGGAGGTCGCGCCCGGGGCACAGGTGGCAGAGTAGGTCGTCACAACATTGGCTCCGCCAATCACGCCACCAGCCGCTGAAAGCGACTGGTTCAACGCCGAGTTGCCCGTATCGCACGAGCTGCCGGCAATGCCCGAGACGCAGTAGTCAAAGCTGATCGGCACCGTGATGTTGGCCGCAGTGAAGGTGCCTTTTTGGCTGATGCCGCAAGTACCCGAGCCGCCGCCTGCGCCGGTGCCGGTGAAGTTGAACGCTGCGCCGTCAAAATTCAGCGTGATGTTGGATGCATTGGCTCTGTTGTATGCGGCGCTGAACAGCGTGCCAAAGTTGGTGAAGTCTGCCGAGCTTTTGAGGGTCGCAGTCGTCACCGCAGCCAGTGTTTGCGCCGGATTGTCTTTCAGGTATTGTGAAATGCCTTTGAGCGCATTGCCATAGGCATTGGTGACGCCGGTTACCGAAGGCAGGCTGGTTGAAAGGTTGACGCCTGCCAGGCCGAACTGGGTCGCAATCTTCACGGCCTGGGCGTCAAACGCGGCTTTGGTTGCCGCGTTGCTGCTGGAAAAAGCGTAGCTGAAGGCGATGGTGGTCAGGGGCGTGACCACGGCATTCACGGTGCCGCCGGTGGCCGAGATGACGGTTTTCAGCGGTGTTGTCAGCGTTTTGATGAGGTTGGTTGCTTCATCGGTGTAGCTGCCACCCGTCACTTCAACAATCACGTCGCCGATGCAGGCGGTGGTGAACGAGTACTGGCCGGCAGCATTGGTGGTCGTGGTGCCGCATGCCGTGCCATCGGGCTTTTTGACGGTGACGGTGGCGCTCCCAACCGGGCCCTTGACAACCGAGCCGGTGAGCGTGGTGTCGGTGTTGGCGGGCGTGACGGGTGGTGTCAC
>JANYJD010000027.1 GCA_025358555.1 Rhodoferax sp. | reverse complement strand
ATGAGTTCATCCCGCGTGACCTCGGCGCCAGGCTTTTTGACGACGGCAATGATGGGTCGCTCGTCCCACTTGGGGTGCTTCATGCCAATGCAGGCCGCCATGGCCACAGCCGGGTGCGCCATGGCGACGTTTTCCACATCGATAGAGCTGATCCATTCGCCGCCAGACTTGATCACGTCTTTGCTGCGGTCAGTGATCTGCAGGTAACCGTCAGGGTCAATCGTGCCCACGTCACCGGTCGGGAACCAGCCGCCCGCCACCAAAGGCGAGCCACCTTCCTGTTTGAAATACTCGCTGATGATCCACGGCCCTTTAACGAGCAGATCGCCTGAATTTTTTCCATCCCATGGCAGCTCTGCACCGTCAGGATCGACAATTTTCATGTCCACGCCAAACACCGCCCGGCCCTGCTTCAGGCGAACCTTCATTTTTTCATCTGCGGCCAGCGGCAAGTGCTTGTTCTTCAGCGTGCAGACCGTGCCCAGCGGTGACATTTCGGTCATGCCCCAGGCGTGCAGCACTTCAACGCCATAAACATCGTTGAACGCGGTAATCATGGCGGGCGGGCAGGCGGAACCACCAATCACGGTGCGCTTGAGCGTCGAAAACCTCAAGCCGCCCGATTGCATGTGCGCCAGCATCATTTGCCAAACCGTAGGAACACCTGCGGCGAATGTGACTTTTTCGCTCTCAATCAGCTCAAAAATCGACTTGCCATCCATGGCAGGCCCCGGGAAAACCAGCTTGGCCCCGGTCATGGCGGCCGAGTACGGCAGCCCCCAGGCGTTGACGTGGAACATCGGCACCACGGGCAATATGGTATCCCGTGCGCTCATGCTCAGGGCGTCTGGCAGCGCACCGGAAAAGGCATGCAGCATGGTGGAGCGGTGGCTGTACAGGGCCGCTTTCGGGTCGCCTGTGGTGCCGCTGGTGTAGCACATGCTGGAGGCCGAGTTTTCATCAAACTGTGGCCACTCGTACTTGGACGGTTGCTTCGCAATCCACGCCTCGTAACTCACCAGACCGGGGATGCCGGTGTCAGCGGGCAATTTGTCGGCATCGCACAGCGCAATATAGTGTTTGATGGTGCTGCATTTGCCGTGAATCGCCTTCACGATGGGCAAAAAGCTCATGTCAAAACACAGCACCTGGTCTTCGGCGTGGTTGGTGATCCAGGTGATCTGGTCGGGGTGCAGGCGCGGGTTCAGCGTATGCAGCACCCGGCCCGATCCGCTGACACCAAAATACAGTTCCAGATGGCGATATCCGTTCCAGGCCAGCGTGGCCACGCGGTCGCTGAATTGCAGTTTGAGCGCGTCCAGCGCGTTGGCCACCTGGCGCGAGCGCGCGGCGACCTCGCTGTAGGTGTAGCGGTGGATGTCGCCCTCCACCCGGCGCGAGACGATTTCGCCCTCGCCGTGGTGACGTTCTGCAAACTCGATAAGGCTGGAGATGAGTAACTGTTGGCTCTGCATTAACCCAAGCATGGATTGGCTCCTGGTAGTTGGCGGGACTGACAAGAATACCGCAGACGGCAGCCTGCCATGGGTTTTGCATGACAATTCTGCAATGAACACAGCAGCGCGGGCAGATGGCGATAACACGCGGGACATGGGCACCAAGGGCATCCACGCGAACCCTGCGGTTCACGATGTCCCTAATCATGGGGGCTTGGAACTTGGCACAGACCTGGGCCTCGTATGGAACAACAGCTTTGCAAAGCTCGGCCCGGATTTCTACACCAGGCTGCAACCCCAGCCCTTGCCCGCGCCCTACTGGGTGGGCAAGAGCCTGGCTGTTGCGCGTGACATCGGGCTGCCCGAGTCTTGGCTGGACTCCCCTGCCCTGCTGGATGCCTTGAGCGGCAACGCGCTGTTGGCGGGTACACAGCCGCTGGCCAGCGTCTACAGCGGGCACCAGTTTGGCCAGTGGGCCGGGCAACTGGGCGACGGGCGGGCGATCTTGCTCGGGGAAGCCCTCACCCCAGCCGTATCTCCAGCCCTCTCCCACGGGGAAAGGGAGAAAGTGGGCCTTGAAATCCAGCTCAAAGGCGCAGGCCTCACCCCCTACTCGCGCATGGGCGATGGCCGGGCCGTGCTGCGCTCCAGCATCCGTGAGTTTTTGTGCAGCGAGGCGATGCACGGCTTGGGCATCCCCACATCGCGTGCGCTGTGCGTCACCGGCTCAGACGCACGCGTGCGCCGGGAAGAAATCGAAACAGCGGCGGTGGTCACGCGCGTTGCCCCGAGCTTCATCCGCTTTGGCCACTTTGAGCACTTCTCGCACAGTGACCAGCACGATCAGCTCAAGCAGTTGGCCGACTATGTGATAGATCGCCATTACCCGGCGTGCAGATCGTCCACCAGGTTTGTCGGCAACGTGTACGCCAACCTGCTGGAGGCCGTGAGCGAACGCACCGCCGCCATGGTGGCGCTATGGCAGTCCGTCGGCTTTTGCCACGGCGTGATGAACACCGACAACATGAGCATCCTGGGCCTCACCATTGACTACGGCCCATTCCAGTTTCTGGACGCCTACGTGCCCGGCCACATCTGCAACCACAGCGACACCGGTGGCCGCTACGCCTTCAACAAGCAGCCCAACATCGCGTACTGGAACCTGTATGCACTCGGCCAGGCACTGCTGCCGCTGATTGGCGAGCAAGAGCTGGCCGTGGCGGCACTGGAGTCTTACAAGACGGTTTTCCCCGCCGAATTTGAGGCGCGGATGTGCGCCAAGCTGGGCTTGGCAAGTCCGCACGTGTCTAGTACCGACCCGGCTAACCCGGAGGTCGCCAGCAATGACATAACGTCTGCTACCAGACCCCGCGACTTAATAGCAGCCACCCTCAAACTGCTCGCCAAAGAAGGCGTGGACTACACCATTTTCTGGCGTCGCCTGAGCCACCACGTGGCCGGTGCCAGCGTGGACACGGTGCGCGACCTGTTTCTGGATGGTGCCGCGTTTGATTCATGGTTGCTACAATATAATGAGCTGTTCATGCACAGAGGACAAGGGCTAGAGGCCAATTTCATGCTTAAAATCAACCCAAAATACGTTTTGCGCAACCATTTGGGCGAACAGGCCATCCGCGCCGCCAAACTTAAAGACTTCTCACTCGTGCGCGATTTGCTGGCGGTGCTGGAGAACCCGTTTGACGAGCACCCCGCGTTTGAAGCCTGGGCCGGTTTTCCGCCGGATTGGGCGTCGGGCATTGAGATTAGCTGCTCTTCCTGATTGGTTGATCCCCGGATTGGATAGCTTTGGATTGGATGCTGACCGCGCGCGGCGTCTGGGCAATGTGCTGTCGCCATGCCGGGCGGGCGGGCGGGCCGGCGACGAAGGCAAACAAGGTGAGTCACAACTTGGCACAAAAAGCCTGGCTTGACAGGTACGGTTTTGATACGTACCATGAGACATATCATTAGAAAATTGCCACCATGCTCCAAACCGCCAAAATCTTCACCACGGGCCGAAGCCAGGCGGTTCGTTTGCCGCTGGAATTCCGCTTTGACGTGCCGGAGGTCTTCATCCGCCGCGACCCCGCATCTGGCGACGTGGTGTTGTCGCGCAGACCGTCTGACTGGCAAGGGTTGCTGGACGCAGTAGCGTTAAACAGGGACGATGACTTTCTGCTTGAACGCAGGCCTGGCCAACCCCGCCGCGACCCATTTGCGGACTGGCAGGAAGGCGCAAAGGAATGAGCCACCGCTATATGCTGGACACCAACATCGTCAGCCACATCATGCAAGGCCGGGACACCGCGCTGCTTGAGAAACTTGCTTCGGTGCTTGTCGGCGATGTGGTGATATCCAGTGTGACGCTGGCAGAGCTGCAGTATGGCCTGCATCGCAAGGGGCAGCCAGCGCGATTGAAACATGCGATGGATCAAGTGTTGCTTCGCATGGATGTGCTCCCCTGGGATGAAACGGTAGCGCAATGCTACGGCGAGTTGTGTGCGGCACTGGAAGCAAGAGGCATCAACCTGGGCGACCTCGACATGATGATCGCCGCCCATGCCGTTGCTGCGGGTGCAACGCTCGTCAGCCGTGACAAGGCCTTTAGACAGATGCCCGATCGCTTATCAGTGGAGGTTTGGTAGGGGTTGCCTGGACCTGCGGGAACGCCGGACTGGGTGCGTGGCTGATCCCGCGCGGCGTCTGGCAATGTGCTGTCGCCGTGCGGGCGGGCGGGCCGGCGACAAAGGCAAACAAGGCGGACCCGCCAATAAGGCGCATAACGCTTTCCCCCAATCAACAGCCAAATTTGAAACCTGAGAAAATACGCCCATGACCTACAAAATTGAAAAAACCGAAGCCCAGTGGAAAGCGCTGCTGGCAGACAAAGGCGCGGAGCCCATGGCCTTTGACGTGACGCGCCACGAGGCCACCGAGCGCGCCCACACCGGCAAGCTGGCGGCGCTCAAGGCGGCGGGCGTCTACAAATGCATCTGCTGCGACAAGCCGCTGTTTGACGCCAGCGCCAAATACGAATCCGGCACCGGCTGGCCCAGCTACTTCCAGCCCATCAGCGCTGACGCCGTGGGCACCAAGGTCGATGGCATGTTGTGGGCCAAGCGCACCGAAGTGCACTGTGCAGACTGCGGTGCCCACTTGGGCCATGTGTTTGAAGACGGCCCTGCGCCCACCGGCCTGCGTTACTGCATGAATTCGGCGTCGCTGGAATTCGCGCCTAAATGACGACCCCCACGCTTCTCACTGCGTGTACTGCGCTGCCCCCCGTGGGGGCCATTGCTTGACCATTCCATGAAAATCCTGATCGACTTCTTCCCCATCCTGCTTTTTTTTGGCGCCTACAAGCTCTACGATATTTACATGGCCACTGGCGTTTTGATGGCGGCCACAGCGCTACAGATGGCGCTGATCTACTTTGTTGAGCGCAAGTTGAGCACCCTGCACAAAATTACCCTGGTCATGATATTGGGCTTCGGTGCGCTCACCTTGGCCCTGCACGACGAACGTTTTATCAAATGGAAGCCAACCGTACTGTACGCCGCGATGGCCATCGGCCTGGCGATTGCGCTGTGGGCGGCCAAGAAAAACTTTCTCAAGCTGATGCTGGGCAGCCAGCTGGAATTGCCCGATGCGGTCTGGATGCGGCTCAACGTGGTGTGGATCAGCTACTGCGTGTTCATGTCGGTGGTAAACGGGTACGTCGCCGCCTACTACAGCACCGAAGACTGGGTGAACTTCAAGCTCTGGGGCTACGTGTTCCCGCTGGCATTCATCATTGGACAAGGCCTGTACATTGCGCCGCATATCAAGCCCGACAAACCGCAGGTTTGAAGCCCACATCACGCCAACACCGCCCCAACACAACGCCGATACCCATCAAACTGCCACGATGCAAAACCACAACCTCGGCGCCAGTCCCGCCAGTGCCCATTCCGCCCGTCAGCTTGAGCAACGCCTGCGCGAGACGCTAAAGCCCGGCAAACTTGAAGTGCTGGACGAAAGCGCTGACCACGCCGGGCACGTCGGCGCCAACGGCACCGGTTTCGGCACCCACTTTCGCGTGCGCATTTCGTCACCTTTGTTTACCGGAAAGACACGTGTGGCGTGCCACCGCCTTGTGTATGATTCGCTGCAAGTTTTTATCGCCCAGGGCGTCCACGCCATTGCCATCGAGACTGAATCGCCTCCCCCAATCCCAAATTTGAATTGAAAGCTGTCAGGACTAACCCATGAAAAAACAACTTCTCGTCACCCTGGTCAGCGCGGCCATGATGGGCGCACTGAGCCCCATCGCCATCGCCCAAAACGTGGCCATCGTCAACGGCAAGGCCGTGCCCAAAGCTCGCGTGGACGCGCTGGCTGCCCAAGTGGCACGCGCCGGCCGCCCGGTCACACCAGAGATGCAGGGCCAATTGCGCGATGAAATTATTGCGCGTGAAGTTTTTATGCAAGAAGCGCAACTGCGCGGCCTGGACGCGACGGAAGACTACCGTGCCCAAATCGAACTGGCCCGCCAGTCAATTTTGATCCGCGAGCTGTTTGCCGATTTCCAGACCAAAAACCCGGTGACTGATGCCGACATCAAGGCCGAGTACGACAAGTTTGCCGCATCCAACAGCGGCAAGGAATTCAAGGCGCGCCACATTCTGGTGGAAAAAGAAGCCGACGCCAAGGCCATCATTGCCCAGCTGAAAAAAGGCGGCAAGTTTGAAGACATCGCCAAAAAATCGTCCAAAGACCCAGGCTCTGGCGCCAATGGCGGCGACCTGGATTGGGCCGCTGCGGGCAGCTATGTGCCCGAGTTTTCAGAGGCGCTGGCCAAGCTTGAAAAAGGAAAGATGACCGAGACGCCGGTCAAGACCCAGTTCGGTTACCACATCATCCGACTGGACGACACGCGTGAAGCCCAGTTGCCCAAGTTTGAAGAAGTCAAGCCACAAATTGCGCAGCAACTCACGCAGCAGAAGCTGGCCAAGTACCAGGAAGACTTGCGGGCCAAGGCCAAAGTAGAGTGAGTCGAATTTGAACCCGTAAATGGGACATGAAAACGCGGCCCCGGCCGCGTTTTTACTTGGCGAGCCAGCCAAACGCCATCAGCGCGCCAATCATCACCGGCTGATGCAGCATGTAGTAGCTCAAGCTCCAGCGGCCCATGGCCGTCAGCGCTTTGACTGCCACACTGCCGTTCGAAGACCGCAATGAAAGCCACGCCACACGGTTGCGCATCACCCAGCTGCCAGCCGCCATGCCCCACCACATCACGCCCAGCCACGGCAGCAGCGGCACAAAATCTTCGGTGGCAGGCTTGCGAGTGACGAAACCCAGCCAGTTCAGCGCTTTTGAGTTGAAAAAGTCGGCTGTAGCCCTCGTCAATAGTGCATAGTCAGCTATTACTATCATAGTATACGACGCGCCGATGGCCAGCAGCCCAAGCCACCACAGCCAGCGGCCCCAATGGGCCGTAAGCCGCACCACAATCAACATCACGGCCATGCCATGCAACACGCCAAAATAGATGAAGGTGCTGGGGTACATCAGGTAGGAGCCGGCCGACACCAGCAGCGCACATGCAGACACTTGCGCCCAGCGCCGCCAAAAGCGTTGCCAACTCTGGCCCTGGCGCACCGCCACGGCCTGCCCCAGACCGGCTGTGAACAGGAACAGGCTCAGGATGGCGGTGCGCTGCCAGGTCCAGAACGAATCAGCCAGAAAATTCTGCCGCCAGTAAGCAAAGTGGTTCAGGTCAAAACAGAAGTGGAAGACCGTCATCCACACCATCGCAAAACCGCGCAGCGCGTCAACGGCGTAAAACCGTTGAGAAATGGCTGGTTCTAGGTCTTTGCTCATGGCACTGAGTTTACGCAGGCAAAGGCACAACCGCACAACCGCACAACCGCGTAACCGCACAACAGCACAACCACACAACCGCGCAACCACGCGCACTCCAGCAGCAACCGAGGCAGTTTGCAGCCACGCACCGCCGCATTCGCAGTATCCAGGAATATCATGCAGCCTTCACATGCCCCTGGACGCCCCATGATCGACCTGCACTACTGGCCCACGCCCAACGGCTGGAAACTTTCCATCATGCTTGAAGAGTGCGGCCTGCCCTACCGCATGGTGCCGGTCAACATCGGCAAGGGCGAGCAGTTTGCCCCCGAGTTTCTGGACATCCGCCCCCACAACCGCATGCCAGCCATCGTGGATCACAGCCCTGCTGGCGGGGGCGCGCCAGTGGCAGTTTTTGAGAGCGGCGCCTGCC
>JANYJD010000275.1 GCA_025358555.1 Rhodoferax sp. | reverse complement strand
TTGAGCGTAAGCGCTCTTTTAACCCCGTCCTTCCCCTGAAGCCGTAAGCGCGGTAAACCCATGCGTTTCAACAAAGGAGTACGCGATGGGTATCAGCAAGGGCAAGTGGGCAGAGCGATTGAAGGCGGCGCAGGCGTCGGGCATGACCTTGGCGGGGTACGCCAGACGGCACGGCATCAACGTGCGCCGACTATACGAGGCGCGGCATCAGCGGCACCGGGCGAAGGCGGTGCCGACGCGCGAGACATCGGCATTCGTGCGGGTCAAGCTCAAGCCGGTGGTGCCGCTCGAAGCCACGCCGGGCGCACGTCTTGGCGGCCCAGTGGCCACGTTTGCGATGCAGGCAAGGCTGGGCAACGGCGTGGTGCTGAGCTGGATGCACGATGCGAATGACGTGCCGGCGCAGACGAACCTGTTGCACACGCTGGCGGGGCTGCCATGTTCCGGCTGAACGCGAACTTGGCGGTGTACCTGCACCGGGACGCAATCGACTTTCGCAAGAGCATCAACGGCCTGGCCGCGCTGGTGGAGCACGAACTCAGGCTCGATCCGTTCGCTCAGGCGGCGTACGTCTTTGGCAATCGTCGCAAGGATCGCATCAAGATTCTGGGCTGGAGTCGCAATGGCTTCTGGCTGCTGCACAAACGCCTGGAGAGCGAACGTTTCGTGTGGCCGCGCGAGAATGCGCGGGTGATTGAACTCACGGTGCAGCAGTTGCACTGGTTGCTCGAAGGCATCGATCTGGCGGCGATGCGCGGGCACGAAATATTGCACTACCAGCGCGCGGCTTGAGGGAACTTCGCGTCACTGCCTGAGGTCAAATCGGGCAATGACGAAGACGCCCTGCATCGAAGAATTCAAGGCCTTGCAACAGGCCCTCGATGCAGTGCAATCACAGCGTGATTCGTTGGCTGGCGAGAACCGTGTCTTGCGCGTGGAGCGCGACCTGCTCAAAGAGCGACTGAGCAAATTCCTGCGCAAGATCTTTGCCGCCAAGAGCGAGGCGCGCGGCAGCGAACAAAAGGACATGTTCTTCAACGAGGCCGAGGCGCTGGCTGCGGCCACGCAGGCCGCACCTGCGCAGGAAGAAAGCAATACGGCTGGCGCGACTGATGACAGCGTCGATGTGCCCGGCCACAAACGCGCCAAACGCGGGCGCAAACCGTTGGACCCGGCGCTGCAGCGCCACGTCGTGCGCCATGAACTCAGCGAGTCCGAGCGCATCTGCCCGCATGACGGCGCCACATTGACCGAGATCGGTGTGCAGGCCAGCGAGCAACTCGACATCATTCCCCAGCAGGTGCGCGTGATCCGCCACGAGCGGGTGAAGTACGCCTGCCCGTGCTGTGACGGCGCACTGCGCTTGGCATCCAAGCCCGCGCAGATCATCCCCAAGGGGCTGTTCACCGAAAGCGCGCTGGCCTGGATCACCATCTCCAAGTTCGAAGACGGCTTGCCGCTGTACCGGCAGGCTGCGCTGATCGGGCGTTTCGGTGGCACCGATCTGTCGCGCAGCACCATGGCCGCCAGCATGGTGCGCGTGGGCCAGGGGGTACAGCCCATCATCAACTTGCTGCGCGATCATTTGCTGGACAGCCCGCTGGTCTTTGGTGACGAAACCAAAGTGCAAGTGCTCAAGGAGCCGGGGCGTGCCGCACAGACCCAAAGCTACATGTGGGCGCAGATGACCCAGGGCTCGGGGCCACTTGGCACAGGGCCGCCGATTCGGCTGTTTGGCTACTCGCCCTCGCGCAGCACGGCTGCCGCACAAGAGCTTTATGCCGGTATGCGCCCGGGGGGTGCGCTGGTCAGCGATGGCTATGAGGTCTACAGCACCATTGCGCAGACGCACCAGCTCGTGCATCTGGGATGCTGGGCGCACTGTCGCCGTTACTTCATCGAGGCGCTGGAGGTGCTGCCCAAGAAGGCTCGCACGGCTGAGCAACCGGCCGCGCAATTCATCGCGCTGATCGCGCAGCTCTACGCCGTGGAGGCCCGTGCGCGAAAGCTCGAGATGAGTGCGGCCAAGCGCCTGCTTGAGCGCCAGCAGCACAGCGTGCCCGTGCTCGATCAAATCCAGACCTTGCTGCTCGCGCACTTGCATGCGGTGGCGCCCAACAGCCTGCTGGGCAAGGCGCTGCACTACCTGCACGGGCAGTGGCCCAAGCTCTCGCGCTTCGTGCAGGACGGCAGCTACCCCATCGACAACAACGCTTGCGAGAACTCGATCCGCCCCTTCGTGATCGGGCGGCGCAACTGGTTGTTTGCCGACACCGTGGCCGGCGCCAACGCCAGCGCCAACCTGTACTCGCTGCTGCAAACCTGCAAGGTCAACGGCATCGACGGCTACAGCTATCTCCTGGCCTTGTTCGTCGCGCTGCCGCATGCGCAGACCGCCGACGACTATGAGGCGCTGCTGCCCTGGCGTATCGCGCTGCCGGCACAGTGAGCCCGCGCCAGCGCACTCGGCGCCACTGGCTCATCCATCACAGTTGAAGTTCGCACGCAAGGGGCGGGGTTAAAAGAGCGCTTACAATGAGGCGGGAACGCGAATGATCAGGACGAACCCGTTTGAAACGTCCACACGTAGAATCTGCAGTGCTCGCAAACGGGGTTCAACTCCTGAGTCCAACATTTGCGAAAGTCGTCTTTGCGCAGCATCGAAAACTTCAGACGTGATTGCAACGATTGCTTCAGCCGAGCCATCGCGCTCTTCTACGCCAAATACGATGTCTCCGCCTCCTGCGTTCGCAAACGCGCAGACATCTTTCAGCAACTCATGCTTTTCTTTGTCTGATGTCCCCGGCAAATCCCTTTTGAATTCAAGCGTATCAGTCTCGGGCCAGCGATCCTTACAGACGACTGTGAGAAAGGCGGCATCAACATTTAATAAATTTGTCGTAAGCATGGCGCAGCTAAGGTTTATGAATTTGAGTTCATCATTTTGCTCATTTTTAAGAAGCCAAACTTGATGACATAGGTGACCCCAAGAATTGCGGTTGCTCGGATGCAACTATTTGGTACATCCGTTGATGCCTGAAGCACCGCATCGCGGCTGGCGCTCTACTGCCGCAGCCTCGAAGAACAGAAACCTACTGGGCTGGGAGGCCGCGCAGCCCCCCTTGGTGAACCAGTATTTCACAAAACGGCGAGGTCATACCATGAACAGCCAGTTAATCACCGTAGATCCCGAAATTCACAGCGGAACGCCTGTGTTCACCGGCACCCGTGTGCCGTTCAAGACGCTGTTCGATCACCTTGAAGCCAGCGACTCACTTGACGTCTTTCTTGATGACTTCCCGTCTGTTAGCCGCGAGCTGGCGGTCGCACTGCTTGAAGAAGCGCGTGCGGTGCTTATCCCAGATGCGCATCTTGCTTGACGAAGATCTACCGCGCCATCTTGGCGTCCCACCTACTGGTCACGAAACATTTACGGTGCTGCGCTTCGGGTAGTCCCACGTCAAAAATGAATCGTCCCGGATTTGAGGAGGTTTCAGTCCTTTAGAAATTGAAATCATCTGCAGGAAATAAAAAAAGCTGCGCTGTGCAGACTCAACCAGCCCCTCACCCGCCCTTAAAAGTCAGCTGCAACCCGCTCGCCCGAAGTGCCGCAAACATAGTCTTGGCGGTCGGGTTTCCCTGACCAGTTAATGGAAACGCCTTGTACAAGCTTTGGCGCGAAAGCTTTCCGGCATCAGCCACTTTGGCCAGCCCGCCGCGCGCATCGATGACATGCCGCATCGCCGTTGTAAATACAGCAGGCTCTAAATCTTGCGCGGCCTGCGTTAGGTAGCTTGCCGCAAAGTCGTCGTTTTTCAATTGCACAGCCAACCAGTCTTGATGTTTCATTGCGTGCCTCGTTGATTCCAATTTGCCAAGCGCTTCCGCGCTGTTTTGATGCTTGCAGTTTGCGTGGACTTGTCGCTGCCAGCCAATAACAAAATCACCCGTCCAGCCTGCTTGCCGTAGCACGCCCGCCAGCCCGGCCCATGGTCGACGCGCAGTTCGTTGAGCCCATCACCAAGCGCCTTGCTGTCGCCAAACAAGCCCAACCCAAGCCGGATCAACCGCGCCGCGATTGCTGCCCGAGTGGCAACATCCGCTAAAGTTTCAAGCCAATCGCCGAACAGATCGCGTTCCGCTTCATCTGTGTAGTGCACCAAGGTGTGGTGGATCGGTTCAGGCATATTTAATCTCTATTTTATCTTATAAGCGACACACGCGGAAACGACGTTCCGTAAAGATGCGCGGCGCAACATCCGCATCTGATCAAAAAACCTGCGCCGCTTGGAGAGACTTGCGTCGGCGGATAAGCGCCTGAATGAGGCAATGCATGACTGACATGAATTACAACCCCGTTCCGCACAATCACACTGCGTTTTTGGCCGCCGCACGGCTTCGCCCAGGGTTAATTGAGGCTTACGACAGTCTTGCGCTGGAATACACGGTTGCCAGTCAAGTGCTGAAAGCCCGCGCAAAAGCGGGCCTGACGCAAGAAGCAGTCGCAGAGCACATGGGCACCACAAAGAGTGCGATTTCACCCAGCTTCTGCGCGCCCAAACGGAGGCGTCATTTTTTCGCTGACTCAAGGCGTGCGTTAAGGCAACCCTAGGCCATGAGTTTGCCGAAACTCCCTCAATAGAGGATAGTTCACTGGGTGGAAAAACAGACACCGCACTACCCGCTGCTTGCAATTCAAACGCAAATGCGGTCGGTGTCTGACATGAATCTCACGCTGTCCGCCAGAACCGGAATTTGCGCCGCGGGCATGTCGCAATCGGATGCATTGGCCTTGGTGCGATCGCTCAGTCGCAAGGAGTTTTACAAAAGTATGACGACGGTGGCCGATTACAAGATTTGGCAGGACGTCTACCACGGCGAATGGAATGGCTTGGGGCTGTAGGTCAAGTTCCAGCGGGCTGGTGAGTATTTTGTAATCTCTTTCCAGGAATTGTGAAATGGCGTTCAACATGAAAAATAGACCATCGAACAGCGCAACCAGTAAGTGGAGCGGCCAGGTTTGTCCGCTTTGCGGCGACGGTACGCTGTTTGATGGTGTGAAAGTGATTTCGCAAAAATACAAAGCTAAGGTTTTTACCTCCAACTCGCACGGCGCGTTTTGCAACCACTGCAGTGACGGGTTTGTTGAGCCCGACGCGAAAGAAGAATTGGCGTGGTTGGCGTTTCGCGATCAGGTCGATGTCCACGGGGCAACAGAGCTGGTGCGCATTCGCAAGAAGCTCAAGCTCACCCAATTGGAAGCTGCGCAACTGGCCGGGGGTGGCAAAAACGCATTCTCGCGCTACGAACGCGGCCAAGTCAGGCCGGTGGCTGCGGTGATTAACTTGTTTCGCCTGCTCGATAGGCACCCTGAGCTGCTCAAGGAAATTGAGGACTCAGCTGCAGCCTGAGGAAACTCTTTATAGCTGGCCGCGCTGTAGCTAGTCACGCTTGTAAGCGAGCGCTAGGCGACGGGTCTATGTCAGACCTAAATTGCGCACCCTGCTTCAGCAAGGTTACCACCCAAGGGAGCTAACACCTAACCACGCATTACACATACTTATGTGTACACTAGTCTAAACAACCTAGCGAGTCACCATGCGCACCGCCACCCCAACCGTCAACTTCACAAGCTCAGTCGACCGCGACCTCCTGAAGCGCGCAAAAATCGTCGCCGCCAAGAACGACACGTCTATCAACGCGCTGTTCAACGCCGAGCTTCGCTATTTGGTTGAGACCTTTGACGGCGCCGAAAGCTCAGGCAACCAGAACTACAAAACCCTGATTGCGTTTTCACTGGGCCAGGCCAATGCCGTACAAACCCTGGAACGCTTGGGCACAGACAGCCCCGAGGACTTGTTTCTGCTGATGGTCCAAGCCCGCTTGCCGATGCCTCGACTACCCGAGGCAGCCACCCAAGCCATGGTCAAAAGCCTGCACCAGTTGCCCACCAAGCTGCCCGCTTCAAAACCAGCCAAAAAATTGCCTGCCGCCACGTGATGGCTCAGCCTTCAGGCATAGCTTTGCTGCCGGATGCCGGGCCGCTCATCACGCTGGCTTATGCCGATGCGCTGGACGTGCTGATTCTGCCGGGCTGGCAGGTGCGCGTGGTCGACATGGTGCAGCATGAAGTCACGCGTAACCCGACTCCCACCAGCAGAAAGCTGGCAAAGTGGCTAAAACACAAATCCGTGCAAATCGTCTCCACGCAGACTTTTCGCATCCATATGCAGGCACAAGCAGGCCAGCCCGCGCGCAAAAAAGCCAACCTGGGCGAGATTGCCATCCAGGAAACCATCAACCAGATGGCGCTGGCTCAGCCGCCGCAAAGCGCCGTGCTCCTTTTTGAAGACCACCGCATCGCCAGCGCCAATTTCTATTTGCCCGACGATTGCCTGAAAGTCAGTACGCGTGCGTTTCTGACGTTTTTGCAAGACAAAGGCTGGATCGACAGTGCCACGGATATCGAACGCCGCGCCGTTTTGGCCGGACGGCAGTTTTCGCAGCTGCGGTTTCCGTAGCGGCGCGGCTACCTAGCGGCAAGCTAGATTTATGTTGTCGATGGTGTCGATGTCGCGCCACCCACTGCAAGTCGCCGCAACCGGCAAGACGGTCGCAATATTTCTGGCTCTGCTCCTCAGATGCGAAGCGCGCCCCGAGTCGGCATGCTGGGTGGGTACGACTCGGGGTACTGGATTCGGGTGATTTGACAAGGCGCGGCAGGCAAAATAGGCAAAATGGCTATTTGCCCACGTCCTATATCAATAATTTGCTATTTCTTATGGAGCAGCTTGTTTTTGACTATGCGCTGTCGTTTGCTGTCGTTCGCTGTCATAGTGACAGCACAGCTCGCTGCTGTCTCAGCTAAATTCGCCGGGCACTGCAAAGCCAGGCGTCCGATTCAATCATTGAACTCACGGTGTTACTGCATCAGGCCTACGCCCGCCTGGGCAATATGGGTTTGAATTACAACGCGATCAACACCCTGAGCAACACCCTGAAAGCGCGTTGCCGCTTGATTGAGGCATCAGACGTCAACGGAGGCTAATTTTGCAACTCGACCCATGGCTCGAACGCTGGCTACCGCAAGTGGTAGCGCGTACCGTCTACTCAGATCGTTCAACAAGCCCTGCGGGGACCGTTTCCGACGACTGCAGGCGGCTTCGGCGCGGTTGTCGCAAGCCTTTCAGTGCACTATTTTGAATGGCCCCAAACAAAAGAGCTTTTCGAACGCGTGCGCTGTGGGAGGTCGTGCTTGCGAGAGGCGTGGATTCGATCTTCGCTTGAGCCTACCAGCTACCGATAGTGACACTGACACTGAACGCATCGCCGTTGTAAACGTTGTAAATACAGCGGGCTCCCAATCTTGAGCGGCCTGCGTCAGGTAGCTTGCCGCAAAGTCGTCGTTTTTCAATTGCCCTGCCAGCCAGTTCTGATGATGTTTCATTGCACACCTCGTTGATTCCAACGTGCCAAGCGTTTTTTTACGCTGTTTTGACGCTTGCACTTCGGCTAAATTTTCATGTATTATGCACACGGATAAGTAATATACGTAAAATCATCATGCAAACCTTCACTGCCACCGACCTCGCCCGAAATACCCGCGAAATTCTGGACACAGTTACCAGCCGAGGGGAAACCGTGGCGATTGAGCGCAACAACACCATGATTGCGCAAATCATGCCGCCACAGCGAACGATGACAGCTTCGCAAGCGCTTGCTGGCTTGGCTTTGCCGATGTTGTCAGCCACACAGGCCGCGGCTTGGCTGCGAGACAGCAAGGACGATTTTGGGCATGCGGTACGGGACCCTTGGGCATAACGCTTGGGCATAACGCCTGGTCAAATGTCATGGGCATGATTTTCGACAGTTGCATCTGGGTGGCGCTTGCTGCCAAGCAAGTGGGCCGCGAGACAGTGATTGCCGTGGCGGGCGATACGCCGGTGTTCACGTCCGTCATTTCGCTGGGTGAGCTCAGTTTTGGCGTTCATTCCTGCGTTGACCCAAGCGAACGCTCCCTGCGCGCCGCTTACTTGCGCCAAGTGGAGAGCCGCCCGACGCTGGGAGTCTCATCGCACACATCTTCGGCGTTTGGCGTGCTCGCGGCGGCAGTCAAGCAAGCCGGGCGATCGCCTCGGCCGCGTTACAACGATCTTTGGATCGCCGCACAAGCCATTGAACACAGTTACGTGTTGTTGACATTGAACACTGCGGATTTTGACGGCCTGCCGGGGCTGCGACTTGCAGGAATATCGCGCCGGAGCAACTGAAACAAACCGAAATTCAAAACAACCGGGTCAAAGACCCAAACAAGGCGCAGGGTTGAGTTTAGAAACCAACATCCTGTGCCCCAACACAATCCAACGCTTCAGAGGCAAGCCATCCTCTTTTTTCCACCTGGCTAGCGCTGCCTCACCACCGCCAGCCTCTGCGGTCACGTCAATCAACTCCTACGAAAATCCCCAGCGCCAACTCGGGGCCGACGCGCACTCTGCCTGGCTCTGGCGCTGTCTCTTGGTGCCGCCATTTCGCTGGGCATCACGCGCTTTGCCTACGGCCTGCTGCTGCCGCCCATGCGCGCTGATTTAGGCTGGTCTTACGCGCTGGCCGGTTTCATGAACACCGCCAACGCCATGGGTTATTTGTTGGGCGCGCTGGCCATGCCGCGCTTGCTGCAGCGCTTTGGGCCAACGACCATGGTGCTGGGCGGCGCGGTGCTGGCCAGCGTTTTCATGGGGTTGAGCGGGTTTTTTACCGACGCCGGGCCGTTGCTGCTGCAGCGGCTGCTGGCGGGCATTGCGAGTGCACTGGTGTTCAGTGCCGGGGGCCTGCTGGCCGCGCGCCTGGCCGCCACCGAGCCGCAGCGCGGTGGTTTTTTGATCGGTTTGTATTACGGCGGTACTGGCTTTGGCATTGTGGTGTCAGCGCTCTTGGTGCCGGCTGTTTTGCACGCGGCCAGTGAGCAGCCCCACGGGTGGGCCTGGGCCTGGTGGGCGCTGGCAGGCTTGTGCGCAATGGCGTGCGCCGTGCTGGTGTGGCCGGTGCGGGCGCTGGCGGGGTTGGGGGATGCGGGCAAGGCGGCAGTTGCGCCACCTGCTTTTGCCAACGCGACGGAGGCGACAGCGGCTACGGCCCCAACAGCGCGGGCGCCTGGCCCGCTGCTGAAACCCCCGCCCCACCATTTTCAGGAGCGACGATTCGCCTGGCGGGATTTTTCCTTCGCGCTGGCAGGCTACTCGCTGTTTGGCGTGGGCTACATCGGCTACATGACGTTTGTGATTGCGCTGTTGCGCGAGCAGGGCGTCAGCGGAGACGCGGTCACGCTGTTTTATGCGCTGCTGGGCGTGGCGGTGGTGGTGTCGTCGCGCTTGTGGGCCGGGCTGCTGGACCGCTTCAAGGGCGGGCAGGCGCTGGCGATTCTCAACGCGCTGCTGGGTGTGGCCACCATTTTGCCCGCGCTGACGTCTAGCTGGCCCGTGGTGCTGGCGTCTGGTTTGCTGTTTGGCGGCGTGTTTTTATCGGTCGTTGCGTCTACCACCGCGCTGGTGCGGCACAACCTGCCGCCAGCGGCTTGGGGGCCAGGCATCAGCGTGTTCACGGCAGTTTTTGCCGCCGGGCAAATTGTGGGCCCCACCGTGGTCGGTCTCATCGCTGACGGGCCGGGCGGCCTGGCCCGGGGGCTGGTATTTTCTGCCGTGGCGCTGTGGGTGGGGGCGCTGTTGGCCTGGCGGCAGCGGGCGCTTTGAAGAGATTCCTTAACCTACCTGCTGCGGTGCTGCTGCACGAATACCCACGCAAAGAACAGCATGAAAATGAAGTCGTTCATGCCGTAAATACTGAAAAACGCACCGGCAAAAAAGTCTTTTAAATACAACTGTGCCAAGCTGTTTTCCGATAGCCACTTGATCCACACCAGGACATAAACGAGTTTCTCAACAGCAAATGCGCCAGCGAGCCATTTGATCGGTGACGCGATGTACGCCGCACCTATGTAGGCCAAGCCCCAAACGACGATCATGAGAAGTCCGAAGTTGGACATTACGACCGGATCAGCCGTGTTGATCGCAGTGTTCGTGAACGCGCGAGAAAACAACAAAACGCCCGCGATGTTCATCATGCCCGCGGCGATGAGTCCATTTCGTATGAAATTGCTTTTCATATGCAACTGTAGCGCAATGTTCCTGCGTAACCACGCCGCCGATCCAAGTGTTCGTTTTCCGGAAAAAAGGGGGAAGGGTGGGGGCGGCCTCAAGCTGACAGTAAACGAATTCGCGCTGACCTTGTAACCTGAAGCACTCAAAGCGATTCAGAGCGATTGGCCCACCCGCAAAAGATTGCCATCTTCATCGACGATGGCGAACTCCCTCATTCCCCAGGGCTTGTTCTCCAGGGTGTCCATGCGGGGAATGCCGCGCACAGGCAAACCCGCCGCCAAGAATGATGTGTTCAAAGCATCGACATCGGCGACCCGCGCATAGCAGCCCGCCCAAGAATCGGCCAGCATCAGCGCGGTGTAAAGAAAAAAGTGAATTTCAACATTTCCCCGAGTGACGATGGCATAGGCATCGCCCTCACCCATGATCGCGCCTTTAAACCCAAGGCGGCCGTAAAACGCCAAGATGTTTGGCAGCGACTTGCTGGGAAGGATTGGGATGGCCAGATCGGTGGGGTTCATGATGCGACGGCGCCAAATCCGTGAGCTTTAGCGCACAGCTTGTCGCCGCTATAGTTTGCCTCAAGCACGATAGAATAATTTAATTGCTATACTATACATAGCCTACTACGTAATAAGGATGTGGAGAAAAAGCCAAAACAACTGTCAACCTAGCAACTGTCACGTCAACTGAAAGTTCGACCGGCTTGTCCAGTGCGGCAATGCAAAAACTCACGACCAATTCAAATTGAGCTTGCGATGAGATGTCGCGCAATCTCGCAAATATAAATTGATGAGGCTTTGGTAAGGGATACCAGCGTCTTGCGAAATCGATTTGAAATAGCTTATGGATTCTTCATCGAGACGAATGGTAATTTGCTTCTTAAGCTGGGTTGCATACGGATTTTTCTTCGCTGCAGTGAAGTCGTATTCTTTGCGCATGGGACACCTTTCAAGGGTAGGATTTTGACTCTCTGGCACTTGCTTTGCGGGCCGAGATGATTCGAATGACGTTGCCGTCACCGCGATAACAGTGACAAACCAGAAGCAATCGTAAAGCCCCGCTCAAGCCAAGAAGTACAAACCGATCCTCATCGTTAGAGTGGTCTGGGTCGTCAATCAATTTGGCGCGCTCGTCGATGAAAACCGATTTCGCTTCTTCAAAACTGACCCCGTGTTTCTTTGCGTTTGCAGCAGATTTGCGCTCATCCCATTCGAAGCTCAGATTACTCACGTCCAGATAATAACTACAATGTAGTTTTAAATCAAGTCTTTGTCAGCGTGAGGTCGACAAGGGGATTGGACGAGGCTGAATGGACCAGAATGCGTCGCCCGGAAGCTGTCCCGTTTAGGGGAACGCTAGGCGGCATTCGCGCGGGCCTTCGCCTGAACCTGCCTTGCAGCAAGCACCGTCCCCGCCAAAAGGAGCAAAAGGCCGGATATCGCTTCCGACCAGATGGTGATGTTGGTGACCAGTGTGTGCTCTGAACACAGCGCCAGGGTGTAGTGCGCCAAACCGTCCAGGCCAAACGCGCCGTAGCCTGCAAGAGACAGGGCCCCGATGATGGGTAACTTTAAACGCAACGCCAGCACGCCGGCAACACCCACGGCTGTGATGGCCAACCAGCCAAGATAAACCGTCTGGCGAGTGATCCACGACGGGAAATTTGGGTAAAACGCGATGAATTCCGCGTTGTGCGCGAAGTGGGCTAGGCTTGCCAAAAAGTAGAAAACTAACAGCCACTGGACTGGACGCGGCAGCAAGGAAAGTGAAGCCGAGTTATGCATGGGGGTTTTCGTAGGAGTTGATTGACGTGACCGCGCAGGCAGGCGGTGTGAGCGAGTGTGAGCCAGCTCGAGCCAGCGCGCACCAGATCGAAACAGTGTACGGCGAGCACCTCAGACCGGACTGTCAGTATCTGCCGGAGCTGGTCGGCCCAAGCGTGACGTCATTTGAATTTCGGTTTGTTTCAAATGCTTCGGTGTGATAACCCCGCAAGTCGCAGCCCCGGCAGGCCGTCAAAATCGGCGGTGTTCACAGTCAACAACACATACCCGTGTTCAATGGCTTGTGCCGCGATCCAAAGATCGTTGTAACGCGGCCGGGGCGATCGCCCTGCTTGTTTGACCGCCGCCGCGAGCACGCCAAACGCCGAAGATGTATGCGCTGACACGCCCAGTGTCGGGCGGCTCTCCACTTGGCGCAGGTAAGCGGCGCGCAGGGAGCGTTCGCTTGGGTCAACGCAGGAATG
>JANYJD010000281.1 GCA_025358555.1 Rhodoferax sp. | reverse complement strand
CAGGAGGGGTTCAAGCATCGGCTGATTGTAAGCCAGATAGACGGCTGATTAAAAGACAAAACCCCGGCTAATAACAAGTTTTAGCATCGGCTGATTTAAACTTTCGAGTACGGCTAATTCGAAGGTTACTGCCTGGCTTATTTAAATGGCAGAAAGGCGGCCGACCGCTGCGCCAATGATGCGCCGCACCAGCCGGCCCTGCTAGTTCAAGCCGCCGCCGGAATCAAATACTCGCGGCTGATGTTGGCGCCCAGGTCATTCACCCGGTCAAGGAACTGCGTCAGGTAGGCATGCAGGCCGGTCGCCAAAATCTCATCGATGAGACCATATTTAAGCTCCGCCGCCAGCTTGCCGGCACGGCGCTGGGTTTCGCTGTTGGGGTCACTGGCCACCAGCGACAGGTTGTTGACCACCGCATTGAGGCTGGCGTGAAGCGACCTTGGCATGTCGGCCCGCAAAATCAGCAGCTCGGCCACGCGCTCGGGCTTGATCACATCACGGTAGACCTTGCGGTAGACCTCAAAACCGGAGACGCTGCGCAGAATCGCGCTCCAGTGGTAGAAATCGTACTCCTGGTCTTTCTCGCTGGCCGCGCCAAAGAAGTCACTCTGCACGGCGTGAAACTTCACGTCAACCAGGCGCGCCGTGTTGTCAGCGCGCTCCAAAAACGTACCCAGGCGCATGAAATACAAGGCCTCGTCCATCAGCATGGTGCCCACAGTGACGCCGCGCGACAGGTGCGAGCGAAATTTCACCCACTCAAAAAAACGCGATGGGTCGGCCTCGAACTCGCCTGCCTTGATCATGCGTTTGACTTCCAGCCAGGTGGTGTTCAGCGTCTCCCACACTTCGGTGGTCAGCGTGCCCCGCACGGCGCGGGCGTTTTCGCGCGCGGCGCCCAGGCACGAGATGATGGATGACGGATTACTCTCGTCTTTCACCATGAAATTCATCACCTCCCGCGCCGCAATGTCGCCATGCAATTCGGTGTACGCGGGCAGCAGTTCGCTGATGCTGATCAGGCCCTGCCAGCCCACCAATGCCACGGCCTGAGACTGCGGCAAAAGTGAGGTCTGGTAGTTCACATCCAACATGCGGGCGGTGTTTTCGGCCCGCTCGGTGTAGCGGGACATCCAGAACAGATGGTCGGCGGTGCGTGACAGCATGGAATGGCTCCTTAAACCCGGGGCGGTGGGGTTTGCGATTGGGACTGGCTTTGCACTTGCATCTTTGCGGGTGTCTGTGCCTGCGCTTGCGCTTGGGTCTGCGCTTGCCCCTGGGTCTGCGCTTGCGTCTGTGTCAGAGCCACGGGCAAGGCCAGCGTTGCGGGCACTTCGTCACCCTCGAGAATCCAGGTGTCCTTGGTGCCGCCGCCCTGCGACGAGTTGACCACCAGCGAGCCTTCTTTAAGCGCCACGCGAGTCAACCCGCCGGGCACCATTTGCACGGTTTTGCCGCTCAGCACATAGGGCCGCAGGTCGATATGGCGCGGCGCAATGCCGCTTTCCACAAACGTAGGGCAGCTTGACAGGCTCAGCGTGGGCTGCGAGATGTAGCCATTCGGGTTGGCCAGCACGGCCTTGCGGAAGTCTTCAATCTCGGCGTTGGTGGCCGCCGGGCCCACCAGCATGCCGTAGCCGCCTGCACCATGCACTTCTTTCACCACCAGATCCTTCAGGTTGGCCAGCGTGTAGGCCAGGTCGTCCTTGTTGCGGCACATGTAGGTGGGCACGTTGTTCAAAATGGGTTTCTCACCCAGGTAAAACTCGATCATCTTGGGTACGTAGGGGTAGATGGACTTGTCGTCCGCCACACCGGTGCCCACGGCATTGCAGATCGTCACGTGGCCGGCGCGGTAAACGTCCAGCAGGCCAGCGCAACCCAGTGTGGAGGTGGGGCGGAAGACATCGGGGTCCAGAAAATCATCGTCTACCCGGCGGTAAATGACATCGATGCGTTTGGGGCCACGCGTGGTACGCATGTAGAGGAAATTGTCTTTGACGATCAGGTCTTGCCCCTCCACCAGCTCGATGCCCATTTGCTGCGCGAGAAACGCGTGCTCAAAATACGCGCTGTTGTGCATGCCGGGCGTCAGCACCACCACGGTGGGCTCGGCCGTGGTGGCCGGGCTGCTGGCACGCAAGGTCTCCAGCAGCAGGGCGGGGTAGTGCGCAATAGGGGCCACACGGTGCGCATTGAACAGCTCGGGGAAAAGCCGCATCATCATCT
>JANYJD010000265.1 GCA_025358555.1 Rhodoferax sp. | reverse complement strand
TCGCGACAACGCGCTGCTCGATTATTTTTCAGGCGGGTTTGATGGCGCAGGCGAAGGCCTGCTGCTGGTGCACGGCTCCGTTAGCCGCAGCCTGGCACCCTCATTTGTGGAGCGCATGCAGCGCGTGGCACAGGACTTTGCGCAACAGCACCTGGCCGACCAGAAGCTGCCCGACAAAGAGCGCGAGGGCTTCACCCTGCTGCTGGGCATGCGCAGCTGGGAGTTTGCGGCGTTTGCGCAGCTCAGGCGGTGACTGCGGTTATTACGATTGCACCGGCGTAATCTTCGCGCCCGTCAGCTTTTCCTGCGCATTGACCAGCGCGGGCACGTACTTTTTTTCCGTAAGGCTATTGCAATGGATAAAGCCAGATCAACAATTGCTATATATTATATAGCTGTTTATGCATATCTAACAAGGGCTAGAGGCCATTTTTATGGGTTTTTTCGGCAAAACCAGAGTACAGCGATGCTCCGCAGTCCCCGCTATCCCGCACCGCAGAAAGCGCCAAGGGTGCTATGGCTTGCAGCGTGTGGCATGAGACTTTGAGCAGCCGTCAGGGGGCCGTCGCTTCTTGGCCGGCGAGCAGCTCCATGAATTCCTCAACGGGCAGCGCCTTGCTGCACAGGAAGCCCTGGTAGCGGTCACACCCAAGACGCGCCAGGCAGTGCAGTTGCTCGCTGGTTTCAATCCCTTCAGCGATCACCGACATGCCCAATCGGTGGCCGAGTTCGATAATTGTGCGCACAATGGCCACGTCCGATTTGACGCCAGGCAGGTCGACCACGAAAGACCGGTCAATCTTCAACTCATCCAATGGAAAACTCTTCAGATAGCTCAGTGAAGAGTAGCCCGTGCCGAAATCATCAATGGAAAGCGTCACGCCCAGCTTTTTCAGATCGGCCATCAGCGCCTGGCTGGCCTCGACGTTGTCCATCAGCATGCTTTCCGTGAGCTCCAGCACCAGTTGCTTTGGCGGCAGACCGCTGTCTTGCATCGCCTGACGCACCACATCGCACAAATCACCCGACTCGAACTGGGGCTTGGCAATATTCACTGCCACCCTCAGATCACCAAATCCTGCGCGTATCCAGTTGACAGCGTCGCGGCATGCCAGAGCCATCACCCACTGGCCAATGCCGCTGATCAGGCCGAGGTCTTCGGCCAGGGCAATGAACTGGCCCGGTGGCAGAATGCCGAGCTCGGGGTGATTCCAGCGCAGCAACGCTTCCGCACCCACAATGCGGTTAGTCTTGATATCGACTTTCGGCTGATAATGCACGCGCAGCTCGCCGCGCTTGACGGCACCTCGTAGCTGGGAGCCGAGCGTCATGCGTTGCAGCGACCTTGCATTGAGTTCTGGCGACGCAAACACGCCTTGGACCGCCCCCCGCAGGCGGGCGTGGGTGGCAGCCAGATCTGCGCTCTGGCGCAATGCTGCGGCGGTGTCGCCATCGGCAGGGCACACCGAGATGCCGAGCCAGGCAACCGGACCCACTTCATGTAGCCCGAGTGTGACCGGTTCGCATAAAACACCAAGCACGCTGGCCGCCAGAATGTCAGTGCATCGGCGTCGGCCACCCCCTCCAGCACCAGCCCAAACTGCTCGTCCGAAAGGCGCGCAACCCGGGGGGCCTTTTCGTTGCTGGTGGCGAACGGCGACTTGAAATTCTCGGCAGTGGCGAACCGGTTCAGGCGGTTGGCCAGCACCCTTGCCAGATCATCCGCCGTTGCCTGGTCAATGCTTTCGCGAATCTCGCGGCAAACCGGCACTGAAATGCTGAAGACCGCCACCATGCCGCCGCAAAGATCCCGCACGGCGATCATGTCGTCAATGCCCCGGTCAAAAAGCCGGTGGTTGGGAAAGCCGGTGACCGGGTCAAAGTTGATCAACCGGTTGTGGTACTGGCGAAACGCCAGCGTATTGCGAACCCGAAGCACAAGCTCGCTGGCGTCCACCGGTTTTGCCAGAAAATCCGTTGCGCCGAGCTTCAGGGCGCGCAGCTTGGACTCAGCCCCGGTTGACGCGGTCAGCACAATGACGGGTGTGTAGCGCAGCGCCCGGTCAGCACGAATCGCTTCCAGCAGTTCAAATCCTGACATCTGCGGCATCATCAGATCCAGCAGCAAAACGCCCGGGTCTTCCTGCCTCAACAGTTCCAGGGCTTCGCGCGGGTCATTGGTCACCACAAAATTGGTGTAGCCCTCGTCTTCAAGATAAGCCTGGATGAGGTCAGTCATCAGCGGCTCGTCGTCAACCATCATCACCTTGGCGTCCAGCAGCGGCGACCGTTTGACATCCCCCGCAGGGGCGTCAAACGCCGGAACGCCGGTTGCGGCCCAAATGTCGCTGTTCATGATGCAGCCTCCTCAACCTGCGCAATGGATGGTGCGGCTCCGCGCTGGATGCGAAACCCCGTTTGGCGAAGATCGCCCAGGATCATCTTGATGCCATTGTGGTCGCCTGACTTGGCCGCTTCCTCAAGGGCTTTCGCCGGTTCAAAAAGAGCGTCGAACCCCATGCTGCCCCCAGCGCCTTTGAGCCAGTGTGCCAGCGCAGCCAGTTCAGTGACGTCCTGGCGCTGTGCCGCAGCGTCCATGGCAGCGAGTTTCTCGGGCAACTGCTCAACAAACCTGGCCACGATCGCCCCCAGCTTGCCGCGCCCGGCGAGACGCGAGACGATGACGGAAGTATCTGGCCCGTCCGGCTGGTCCGGGCCCGCCTGCAGGGTCGAGGTGCGCAGCGGATCCGCCTGAACCGTTTGCCCGCCCAGACGCTGCGCCAAATCGCGCATCAAAGCATCAACGTCAATCGGTTTGGTCTGAAACCCGCTGAAACCCGCAGCAGCGAGCTCGCCCTCGAATCCTTTCATGGCATTGGCTGTCAGTGCAATGATAGGGAGCGTGCAGCCGCTCGCGCGCAATGTACGGGTCGCTGTCTGGCCATCCATCACGGGCATTTGCATGTCCATCAGGATCAGGTCGAACGCGCCCGCCGCAATTCGGTCAACGGCGATCTGGCCATTCTCTGCCTCGCTGACCCGCAGTCCCACCTCTTCGAGCAGCACCCGCACCAGTTGGCGGTTCTCGGTGCCGTCATCCACCACCAGCACGTGCCTGGGCGGGAATTTCCAGGCCACGGTCTCTATTGGCTTTTCGGCATCTGCCGCGCTGGCCAGCTCCGCCGGGGTCAACAGGGTGACCGCCCCTTGAACACCCGCGTCAAGCCACAGGCTGAATGTGGCCCCTTCGCCATAGACGCTGCGGGCCGTGATGTCACCGCCCATGGCACGTGCAAACCCGCGGCTGATGGTGAGCCCCAGGCCGGTGCCCCCAAAACGCCGCGTGGTGGACGACTCTGCCTGCTCAAACGGCTCGAACACCGTCTCAATTTTGTCCGCAGGAATGCCTATGCCGCTGTCTTGCACGTCAATCACATAACGGCTCCCGTCGCCGACGGGCTCAAGGCGGAGAGTCAATTTGACTGAGCCGCGCTCGGTGAACTTGATCGCATTGCCCACCAGATTGGTCAGTATCTGGCGCAGGCGTGCCGGATCCCCTTCAATGGTGGCAGGCAACGCCTGCGCAAATGCCAGGTCGATTGACAGGCCTTTTTCATGAGCCCGCTCGGCAAGGGTTTGCACGACCTGCCGCGCAACCAGGTGTGGCGCGAAAGGTATTCGCTCGGCCTGCAGGCGACCCGCCTCGACCTTGGACAGGTCCAGAATGTCGTTGATGAGATTGAGCAAATGCCGGCCGCTGGAATGGATGATGTTCAATTGCTTTTCGGCATCGACAGCGTTGCGCAAACCGCCGCGGCGCAGCACTTCGGTGAACCCCAGGATGGCATTCATGGGTGTGCGTATCTCGTGGCTCATGTTCGCCAGGAACTGGCTTTTGGCCTGGTTGGCAGCGTCCGCCTGCTCTTTGGCTGCCTGGAGCGCAGCACCGCGCTGTTCCAGTTCGGTGACGTCCTGGAAGCTGATGACAACAGCCTGCAGGCCGGCACGGTCATCAAGAATTGGCGAGCAGTTGGCCCGCAAAGAAAAGCCCACGCCATCAGGTCGGGAGACGTTCAGATGCATGTCACGTTGCGCCTGTTTGCTGGCCAGTGCAATTTCCCAAGGCATCGCGGAGCGGGGCAATGGCATGCCGTCGGATGTGCTCCAGCCAAATTCAGACGGCGACCGACCAACCAGCCTCTCCTCCGGCACGCCAAGCATGACGCTGGTGGACTTGTTGGCAAGCACGATCGCACCGCCACGGTCTACAACGACCAGCCCTTCAGTCAGCGTGTCGTACGCCGCCCGCACCCGCTGCGGCACTGCGCGCGAGGGGTCAAGTTCACGCAGCATCCGCGCAAGGTAGGCGAGGAACAGCAAAAAACAGACGGCAAATGTGAAGCCTGCGAGCCTCAGCCCCGGGTCCCCAAGGTAGGCGCGCCAACCGGCCTCACGCAACGGCGCAAAGCGGAGTTCGACGCTTCCCCATGGCTGGCCAGCTTGCCACACCGGCACCATCATCTCGGCATCGGTTGACACCGCATGGGACCCCGGCGACCAGGACGCCGCATGGTTGTTCAGGTTGACCAGCAACGGACCCTCACTTGAACGAACCCCGATTGACAGCAGGCCGGGGTTGCGACCGCGCAAAAACTCTAGTGTTTCCTGCAGCGCCTCGGGCTGCGATTCGTCAAGCATCGCCGAAACTGTCAGGGCGATGGTTTCTGACAGAGCCGCACGGTGCTGCAGCGTCAGGGCCTCTGAATCGGGTACGAGCCCAATGTAGGCAGCGATCTGGACAACCCCCACGGCCAGCGCAGCCAGGCCAAACGCCAAATGCATTGCCGTCGAGAACCGCCGGTAAAGCGAGCGCAGCTTCATTTCCCGGGCTCCACTGGTTTGCCCAAGTTGCCCTTGGGGATGCTGGCTTCAGCCACTCTCGGGTTTCTTGACGGAGATTTGGCTTTTTCGTCAAACAGCCCTTCGACGCTGGCATCGTCGTCTTTCCCGCCCTTGGACGTGCCCTTGCGGGGCCGGGCGGCCGACAGCACGGGTAGCGGATCAACCATCTGCCACGCCGGCAGGGCCGACAGCATGGAACTGACCAAGACACCACCTCGCAGGAGCCACACCACGTAGCCCACTGACAGACCGCCCGTAACCACCATGGACGAGCCGATGGTTGCGTGTCTCGCTTCGCCTTGCTCAATTCCACGGCGCTGCAATTCTTCAAACTTGCGCGTTATTTCATCGCCGCGCAACAGTTGGGTCAACGCGGTTGTTGATATCTGGGTGAATTGCGTCAACGGTGCGTTTACGAAAACTATGTCTTCCCGGCTGCTCAGGCGCACTGTGGCTGGCGCCACGGTGGGTTGCGCATCAAAGGGCGCCTGGATGATCGTCCCGAACGCTGCAAACGCGGGCGCTGTCGTCAAAACGACCGAAGCGGGCAGCGGAGCTGCAATGATGTCAGCAGGGCCACTTTTGGCAGGCTGTTTTGGGTCAACAGGCGTTGGCGCTGGCCGCGCATCAACGGTTGGCTGCGGCGCGACTTGCGGCGTCGGTGTTGCCGCCGCTTCGGCCGTCAACACGCTGGGTTGGGTATTTGGTGCCGCAGGCTGGACGCTTGGCACTTGAGGCTTCGGCGCTGTGGGAGACACGACGATGCCAAAACTGGCCTGCGCAGACGCACCTGACTTGTCTGTTGCCGTGACCAGGACGCTGATCCTGCCGACATCGGCACTGGCGGGCGCGCCGGAGAAAATCCCTGTGCCGGCGTCGAAGCCCAACCAGGGCGGAAGCTGCGCCCCGCCCGCCAGTGTTGCGCTGTAGCTCAACGCATCGCTTACATCTGCATCGGTAAAAGTGCCACCGGCAAGGGCATAGGCGAAGACCGTGTCCTGACGCGTGCTCTGGTCCGCAATGGGTGCCGCCAGAACAGGGGCCGTATTGATACGGGTCACTGGGGCCGTCGCCGCGCTGGCCAGCACCTCGGCTGTGCCGCGTGCGTCTGTGTAGCTTGCGCGCACACTGATTCTTGCTCCGAGATCGGCGTCTCCAAGCGCATAACTGGATCCGGTCGCGCCGACGATGTCGCTGCCATTGCGCAGCCACTGGAGCGTGAACGGGCCAAGCCCGTCAGCATCGGCAATGGCCGTGGTGCTGGCCGTCAGAGTCTGACGCACGGTGGCATTCCCGCTGACTGTTGGCAGGCCGGTGGGTGCGTCATTGGTATTGGCAACCGCCAACGTGAACGTGCCAGAAACGCTGGCGTTCGCCGCATCGGTCGCAATGACGCGTACCGCGATGGCAGCAACGTCGCCATTGGCTGGCGTGCCACTGAATGTCCCTGTCGTGGCATTGAAAGTCAACCAGGCCGGAAGCGGCGCCCCGGTTATCAGCGCGGCTTCTAATCTCAGTACATCACCGGCGTCAGGGTCGGTAAAAGTGCCGCCAGCAACGGTGAAGGTGAATGCCAGGTCTTCAATCGCTCGCTGGTCAGGGATGGGGGTCGCCCCGGCCGGGGCTTCGTTGACGTTGCCCACCGTCACGCTGATGGCCTGGGTGTCCGAGAGCGCGCCGTCAGTGACCCGCACGGTGACGTCGTATACGTTGTTGGCGCCTGCATCGGTGGGCGCCTCGAAGTTCGGCGGCGCGATGAAGCTCAAGGCGCCGGTGGCCGCGTTGATGCCAAACTTCAAGGCGTCGGCACCACCGCTGATGGAGTAGGAGAGCGGCTGTGCGGGCAGGTCCGCGTCCGTGGCCGTGACCAGCGTCACCGCGCTGGTGTTCTCTGCCACCAGCACCGCTGCCGTGGCCCCGCCGCCGTTGGAGGTGATCACCGGGGCCGTGTTGGCCGGGGCGCTGACGTTGACTGTCAGTGTGCGCGCCGTCGGGTCCAGGTCAAGCCCGCCGTTGGCGGTGCCACCGTCGTCGCGCACCTGGAATGTGAAGCTGGCGTAGGGCGCGCCGCTTTGGCCGCTGACTGGGGTGAACACCAGCAGGCCTGCCGTGATGCTGGCCGCGCTGAGCGTCTGCCCCGCCACCACCGGTGTGCCACTGCTGCTGAGCACGCCCACTGCTGGCAGGGAGCCGATGCGCACGCTCAGCAGCGCGTTGGCCGGGCTGTCGGAGGTGTCGCTGAAGCCAAAGTCTGCCACGCTGAAGGTGTAGGGCGTGTTTTGCGCGGTACCCACGCTGTTGTTGGCCCCGGCCGGGGCGTCGTTCACAGATGCAACGATGACGCCAGCCGCCGCCGTGGTCGCGCTGAACGCAGTACCCAGGCCGCTGGGCGAGGTGTCAGCGGTAGCGCCAACTGCACCGCTGGAGGCATCCCAAGCTCGCAAGGTCAGGCCGCTGGATAGGCTGCCGTTCCAATTCGCTTGCGGCACGAAGCGCACATAGGTGCTTGCGTCGGCCAGCAGCAGCCGCGCGTTGCTGCCACTGGGCGAACCGAATGGACTCCAGCTAGCGCCAGCGTTGGTCGAATACTGCCATGTGCCAAACGTGTTGTTGACACCGACCACGGCTATGCCTCTTGGGTCGCCGACATTGGCATCAGTCACCTGGCCCGCAATGAGGGTGGACACCAGAGTGCCGCCATTGGCAAAAGCGTCCTCGTTGACCGTTGTCAATGGATTGGCACCCGACAGCACAGGCGCAAAGTTGCTTGTGATCACCCAGTTATCGCCAAACTCCGAACTGTTACCGCCTGCATCTGTGGCCGTGGCTGTGAGTGTGTTGCCAACAGCAGCGCCAGCGGCCGCTACTCTACCGCTGAAATTGCCAGCCGCATCGGCTGTGAGGAATCCGAGGTAAGTTTTACCTTCGCCATAGCCGCTTGGGTCCGGGTCAGCAATGAAAAACTCGACACGCGCACCACCAAATGCGGGTTGCCCGGCGGCACTGCCAACGTAGCCAGACACTTGCACATTGCCGCCACTTGCTATGGCCGATGTGAATACGGGAGAATCCATGCCAGCATTGGCAAGGCTGGCAGATTTGGTGCCGTCGTTGAGGTACGGGCTGAATGAGTTGTTGATGTCAATACCAAGCTGGGTGTTGCCGTAAATGGAGTTGCCAAGAATGCTGTTACCGGTCGCACCTGTCCCCGTGATCGCCACCCCATGCGCCACCGATGAATTTGCAATGACATTGCCCGCGCCAGTCACAGTGCCACCAACAATGTTATTGATGGAGCTGTCGATAAGCACGCCGGCATACGCGTTGGGGATTGCAGCCGTCCCCGAGGCGTTAGTTCCAATTTTGTTACCCTGGATGACGTTGCCAAAACCGGCGTTGATGTAAATGGCATTGCTGAGGGGGAAGCTCACTCCGGAAATCACGTTCCCTGCGCCGGCTGCCGATCCGCCGATGAAATTGCTGTTCGCGCCCCCATAGATGACGATGTTTGCCGCTGCGTTTGGAATGGCCGCATTGCCCAGCGCGTTCACGCCGATATAGTTGCCAGTGATGCGGTTGCCAGTCGCGCCGGGCGAAAACAGCTCAATGCCAGGCGTGAGGCCGACGCCGTTGCCAGAAATTACATTTCGCTCCGTGGCCGACGTGCCACCAATCAAATTGTTGGCGGAAATGATGTACAGCCCGCCACCCGAGTTTGAAGACGCTGCGTTACCCGCCAAATTGGTGCCAATGTAATTGCCCTGAATGACGTTGCCGCCGCCCAGCACAGATATGCCGTTGCCACCAAACCGGTTGATGACAAACCCCTGCACGGTCGAGCCGCTAGCGGTTGCGCTCAGAACCAGACCGTCCCCGGCCACCGTCCCATTGCCTGTAATTTGGATCAGCGGCGAGCCAGCGTAGCCGCCCTGGCTGGTGCCGTCAAGCATCACCGTGTTTGTGACTGCGGGCAAAGCACTGGCCAGATTGATGGTTGCGTTACCACCACCACCGATTGAAAAAAGAATTTGATCCGGACCACCTGCACCGTTGGGGGTATTGTTGGTGGCAATGATGGCTTCGCGCAGCGATATTTTCCCATCAGCACCGCGGTTGCCAAGCAACGCCGAAATAGACGTTATGTTTCCGTCCGAGATGTCGGCGGCGGTGTCCACGATCAAAGTCGCCTGGGCGCTGAATGACACGGCAAACGCGTCTGTGGCACCGCCAAAAGTGGTGTCGTCGCCGCCTGCGCGGGCAATGCCGGTGGTTGACGCCGTGGTGCCGCCCAACACCACCTTGCCACCGCTGCCCAAAGCCAATGCGTCGATGTTGTCAGTGCCGGAGCCACCTAGGTAGGTTTGGTATGTCAAGTCGCCACTGCCTGCGCCTGCGGGACTGAGAATCGAGAAAAAGCCGTCAACTCCGCCGCCGTTACTGGTCTGTGCAGCGCCGGGCGTCGCGGTGAGATCGGTCGAACTGGTACTACCGACCACATAGACCAGGCCGGCTGCATCAACGCCAACCGCCCGCCCATAATCCTCACCGTTACCCGCCAAATAGGTTGAGTAAACGCGCGTGCCGCTGCCGCTCAGGGCAGGATCAAACACCGCCAGGAAGGCGTCGCTGCTAATGCCCGGACTCCTCGAAGTCTGAAAAGCGCCCGATGTGGTTGACAGGTTGTTCGAAACGGTTTCGCCAACAAGGTAAATTTTGCCTCCCGGACCATACGCAACAGCGTTGCCCGCGTCGGTCTGATTGCCGCCAAAGAGCGTGCCGTAAGTGACCGCGCTGCCGGCAGCGTTCAACTGGATGACGAAGGCGTCAGAGGTGTTGGACAAGGACGTGTCAAAGGCATTGACCAGGTATGCGCCAAGGTTGGTCGACTGGGTTTCGCCGGTGATGACCGCCTGCCCGGCCGCGTTGACGGCAATAGCGCGTGCACTGTCTGTGCCATTGCCTGCCACCGTGAACGTGTAAAGCGATGCCGAGCCGGCCGCATTGAGTTTGACCACCGTTGCGTCGGTGGCTGTGCCGGTGCCGGCGGTGACCGCCACATAGGCCTCGCCGCTGGCGCCGATGGCGATGGCGTTGCCTTCGTCGTTGAGGCCATTGTTGATGTTGCGCGCGTAGACGATGCTGGCACCGTCTGCCGCAAGCTTGACGACAAAGGCATCGGTTCCGGAGATCACGTTGCCAAAGAAAAGAGGCGACTCAGTGGTGCCAACCACGTACGCCTGGCCAGCGGCATTGACGGCAATGCCGTTCGCCTGGTCAGCCCCTACACCACCAAAGTAGGTGGTGAAAATTGCGGTGGAGAGAACTGCGTCGTATTTGGTGACAAAGGCATCGATGCCCGCCAGCGTTCCAAGCTCAACATGCCCCGTGGAAACCTTCGCGTTGGTGTAGCCGCTCAGATAGACCGCGCCGCTGGCATCGACCGCGATGCCGGTGCCGCTGTCGCTGCCAGTCGTGCCAAAGTAAGTGCCATAGGCCAGCGTCGGATCGATTACCAGCGGACGGCTTGGGTCATAGGGTCCGAGGGCAAACCGCACACTGCCGTCATCGGCCAACACATAGTGGCTGGTCACGGCCTCGCGGCCATTTGAGCCGTCCTGGTAGCTTAGGGGCGCTTCAAACCGGATGCTGCGTCCGCTGCCTGTGCCGTCTGGTAAAACCAGTTCCAGCGCGCCGTCGCCGTTGATGGCGATCTTCTCTGCCCCATTGAACCGCAATGCAATTTGCCCCGCGTCAGCACCCGCCGCAACCACAAAATCGTACTCAAGCTGGCGCTGGTTGCCGTAATAGCGGACGTCGACGCCGTCGTAGACGCCGCTGTAGCGCACGGAAGCATGGTTGGGTACGTTTTGCAGCCATTGCCCAGAGGGGCCAAAGAGGTAGTTGGTGCGCGATGTCACTTCGCCTTCTGCCAGGCCAGGTGCGTCGGGCGTGGCCCCCTGGAGCAGCATCTGCACAGTGGCTGTCGCCCCGCCGCCCTTGAGCACCAGCGTGGCGCTGCCGTCCTGCAAGCTTAAGTCATAGCCGCTGCCGCGGGCGATGAAGTCAATGCCAGCCGATGCTTGGCCACGGTTGGTTTCGAAGTTGAGCGCCAGACCACTGAGTTGCAGGGCCACAGCGGCCAGTGGCGCGGAGGGTGCCACAGCTAGGGGCATCGTGGCAGTGTCCACCACGACACCGGTCAAGGCCGACAGATCTGACTGAAGGTTGCCTAGATGGCCGTGCACCGCGTCCGCAGGCAGGGGCGCATCAGCTTGGGTGTGCAACACCAGGCGACTGTCAGCGTCCAGCGCGCGCGCCCAGCCAGCAATTTCAGCAGCATGGCTGAGCAGCGTGCCGGAGTCCAGCACGGTGCGGCCAAGACCGGGTGAATCAGCGCTGCCGTAGGTCACCAGATGCACAACACCTAGGTGCTGGCGCGCCGACAGCACCTCGCCGACGCGCGCCAGGCCATCGTCGCCGGAGGCTATCGTGACCACCTCGCAGGCTGATGTGAGGTCAGGCGGCAGGGTACCCGCAGAGCGGGAATCGACAAACACGATGTTCTGACGGCTGTCCAGCGCCGAGAGTGCCGCCTGAGGCTGTGCCAGGGGCGCGAGAGTCAGTTCCAATGCGCTGCCGACGCCGTAGGCAACCAAGCCGCCAGGCAGCAGGTCAGCCGAATGCAGGATTCGCTCCTCCATCACCTCGGCAAGCGGGCGACGTGCGGCAGCGTTCATGGGCATGGCGGCGCGGGGTGTCGTGTTCCGGGCCGCGTCAGAGCTGGCCTCGCGCAGGCTGCGTCGTGCGGGGCCGAGTCATCGTCGGGTCAAGCCTGAGTTGCATGGGAGGCACGGGCCCTGCCGGGGCGGCGGCTGCCTCGACCGGCAGGTCGGCCTTGCAGCGAAGCCCGGCCGGCAATCGGTGGTTCGGATTGGGCAACGTCAGCTGGACCCGAAAGCTGTTGCTGGCCGCGTCGAGAACCTGATCCACATGCCGCACGGTGGCAATCACCGGCCCCGCGCCACCCAGCTCGGGCCGGATTGTGACGCCATCGCCGACACCTAGACGGCCATATTGGGCGGTTGGCACCATCAGTTCCACGCGCAATGGATCAATCACGGCGACGCGCATCAGCGGGCGCTCCTCCACCCGTTCGCCTACGTTGACGTAGCGCTCCACGACAACTCCCGCAAAGGGGCTGCGCACCTCGCGCAGCGCCAGCTGGGCCTTGGCCACGCGGTGCTCTTCAACCCAGACGCGCTGCTGGCCACGAACCTGGTTGACCTTTTGCCGGGCGAGCTCCAGCTCGCCACGCGCCAGCTCAACGGCCTGTTCGGAGACAAAATTCTGGACAAACAGCCTGTCGGCGCGCTGGAGTTTTTGCTCAGCCAATTCGACGCCTGTTTTGGCCGCAATCAACTCGGCATCAACGCTAGCGCGGGTCTGGGCAGCGCTCGCATTCGCGCGCTCCACATCGGCGCGCAACGTCAACAGCAGTTGGCCGGCCACAACAGCGTCTCCCCGTTTGACGTCCAGCCGCTGCACAATGCCGACGACCTGCGATCCGATATCGGCCACTCGGTCGGGCTCAATCAAGCAGCCCAAGGGTTTGGGGTTTGGCGCAGCAGACGGCGCACCAGCACAGGGTATACACGCCAGCAACACGGCCAACCCAAAGATCATCCCGGTTGAGGCGGGATTCCTGCCGGCGGATGTCTGGGGCCACGCCCGCAGCATGGCGCGACGCGCAGCAAAGCTGTGGGCATACAGTAAAAACATATTCGACTCCATAGGTCTGGAAACGCCGTTGGCAATGACTTTCGAGTCGCGGCCAAGGGGCTCTATAGCCTGCAAGTCTAACCTTGTGCCGCTCCGTTGAGGCCGGGCTTTTTGCATCGTATTGGCAAATATCAGCCTATGGTCGGCCACCCTGCACCCTTTCCATCAACCCTGCGGGCCGGCAAACGAGAGCCTGCGCTCCCAATGCAAGTCTTGCTCCAGCAGATTGCGCCGCACAAGGGCACGCTTGCGCTCATCTGCCCATTGGGCCAGACGGGTTGGCGCGTGCGCCAGCAATCCGCCCAAGGCAGAGTCTGAAGGTGAAGTGACTGACCAGGACTCGGTGCTGCCCGGATCTCCGTGGCGCCCGGCGCGGCCTGCCAACTGGCGGTCCAGGCGTCGGGACATATTGCGCTGGAGACACAGCACATGCAGCCCACCCGCAGCGCGTGCGCCGTCATCGAGTTCAATGTCGGTGCCCCGTCCGGCCATTCGGGTCGCCACAGTCACCTGCCCGGCCCTACCGGCAGCGCTGATGATCGCCGCTTCTTCAGCATCGTTCAGGGCGTTCAGCACGCGGTGTCCAATACCTCGGCTGTCCAGGCGAAGGGACAGCTCCAGCGAATCAGCGACGCTGTCGGTGCCTATCAGCACGGGGCGATGCGACGCCTGCAAGGCGCCAACCCGAGCGGCAGCTTCGTCAAACATTGCGCTGGCACTGCTGAATCGACGCGCTGCAAGTTCGTGCCGCTGGCAGGGCCGGTGCAATGGAATTTCCAATACGCGGGCCCCATACACCGCATAAAGTTCCGCGCTGGCTTCCTTAAGGGTGCCGCTGATGCCGCAAAGCCGCCAGTAGCGCTGGAAAAACCGCTGGAACGTCGTTTGTGCCACGGTTTCGGTTTCTGCAGGCGGATTCAGGCCTTCCTTGAGCGCGACCACCGTGTGCAAGCCGCGTGACCAGACCCGGCCCCGTGCCACCCGGCCGGTAACCTCGTCCAGCAGTTCAATCGCGCCATCGCGCACGACATACTCACGGTTTCTCTGGAAGGCATGCAATCCGGCCAGCGCGACGACGATCGCCTCGCGGCGATAGCTGGGCCGCTGCCAAGGCCCGCCCAGACCCTTCGCCATCCCTGCCAAGCGGTCTTCGCCGCCTGCAGTCAGCGTTGCCGAGCGCTCATCATGGTGAAGCGTGAAATCGCGTCCTGCCAGCAACTGGCGGGCCATCGCAAGTGCTTGCCACAGAAATGCGCGCCGCGCTGCGTGGGGCACGCTGCGCGAAAGGATCAATGGCACCTCTGCCTCGTCCAGCAGGATGCTGTCCGCCTCGTCAAGCAAGGCCATGCACAGCCCACGCATCAACGGCGCCGCACTGCCTTGACCGGCAACCTCGGCGGCCACGCGGTCCAACTCCTTCCCGCTTTGCAAGCTCTGGCGGTCTCTCAGAAAATCAAAAGCCAGGTCCTTAGCCGTGGCATAGACGACGTTGTTCTGGTAGGCAGCACGCCGCGCGTCGTCGGTATCCGCGCCTGAAACCGCCGTGGCCCGCAGGCCAAGTGCAGCGAAGAATGGCGCCAACCAGGCGGCGTCACGCTGCGCCAGGTATTCATTCGCAGTTACCACATGAACCGCGATGCCGGCCAACGCGGCTACGGCTGCGGCCAAGGCAATGGCCAGGGTCTTGCCTTCGCCTGTAGCCATCTCGGCCATGCGGCTGTCAAGCAAGACCGCTGCAGCCAGCCGCTGGGTCGGGCGCGGTGTGAGCCCCAGCGTCTCGGTGGCACAGGCGCAGGCAATTCCCAGGGCCTGGGCGGCCGGGTGCGGCGACAGGCCATGGCGACGAAGTTCACCGCACAAAACCGCCAGCGTTGTCGCCCGCCCGACTTCATTTTGGCCACGCCAGATTTGCGCGTGCGCGACAGACGCCAGTGAGACACGTCGGCACATTGCCAACGCGCTGCGCCAGCGCTGCTTGCGCCGGCACGCCGCCGAGTCGCCTGGCGGACGAAGGGGATAGCTGCCCCATACCGGCCCGGGCGAGGGCAAAACGCGGGACAGTTCCAGACGCATGGGCAAAACTCAAAACTGCGGGTTGAAGCGGCGCAGAAATTGCCGCCTGAGCGACAGTGCCCACTGCATTGCGAGCGGCGACCAGCCAGATTCAAACCGAACCCAGGCGCGTTCTCCCACGCGTTGGCTGGCGGCATCGCTGAGCCCATCAACGGCCAACTTGTCGGCAACAGCAAGTCGCACATCCAGCACCACCACTGGCTGCAGCGGCTTGAGGTCATCAGGATCGCGTGGGTCGGTCTGGACATCGCCGCCATGCCGGGCACTCAGCGCCGCGCTGGGCAACTGCATCACTGCTGCAACGCTGTCACGGGTCAACATGGCGCTGCGCGCCGTCCCCGGTGACGCGGCCAGGCGCACAGTTGCGCGGTCGTGAAATTGGTGCGGGTCCATCGCCTGCACGTCCGCCAACGCCACACGAATGGTCGGCGGTGCACCGGTGAGAACCTGGCCGATCAGGCTGCCACGACGTACAAATTGCCCCGGCAGATCGGCTGCGTTGGGCAGCGCGACACGGCCATCGGCTTGCGCAGTGACCACCAGCGCGGCTATGCGCGCGCTGAGCCGGTCGAGCCCGGCCTGTGCGGCAATCAGGTCGGCGCGTGCATCGCCAGCGCGGCCATCGCCTTTCACGGTGCCGCTGCCGCCCGCATCAACAAACGATGTCTCCAGTGCCGACACGCGTGCCATCTGGCGTTCGTGGCTTGATACGAGCTGCGGGTTGGCCAGCCGCAAAACGACATCGCCGGCTTTGACGTCCTGCCCGTCACGGACAAATACTGCCTCGACAAAGCCCGCTTCTTCAGAACGCAGCTGAGCCTGGTCGGGTGGCCAAATGACGCCTTGAACCAGGGTGCTTTGTGGCAAGGGTGCCAGCACCACCGCTGCGGCAGCAGCTGCGCCAACCGCCAGCAGCCAGTGCCAGCGCCGCGCACTGTCCGCGCGGGTCAGTGCAACATGGCTGAGCTGCCCAAACAGGCGAACAACGGGCCGCACCACCATTTGCCAAAGCAGCAGCGCGCCGCCCAGCAGGCCCAACGCGAGCGAGAGATGGCCAAGCCATGCCACGGCCAGCGTTGCAACCAGCAGGGAATACAGCCAGGCCAGCGGTGCATAGGCTGCAAGCCAGGGTCCCTCTGCCCGGGCCACTTGCATGGGCTCGGTTCCAGGCACTCGCAATAACCGCCTGCGCAAGGCATCTAGCCACCAGCTTTTGCTGCGCGGGCCCAGGTTGGGCAGTTCCAGGGCATCAGTGACTATGTAGTAACCATCAAGGCGCTGCAGCGGGTTGGCATTGAAAACAAGAGTGGAGACGCCTGCGATCATGAACGTGACAAAGGCAGCATCCCGCAGCAACCCGTCCTGCAGCCACAGCCAAAGCGGCAATGCCAGCGCCGCCAGCACGACCTCGGCCATGATGCCCGCCGCGCCAACCGCCATTCGGTGGCGCCGTTGCGCAAAGTTCGACGCGGCCGAGGCGTCGACATAAGGCACCGGCATCAGCAGCATGAAGGTGACACCCGCCTCACGCACTTGGCCGCCCCAGCGCCGCACCGCCATGCCGTGAGCCAGTTCATGCAGCAGCTTGATCGGGATGAAAAGCAGCAGCGCCAACGCGGCAAACCGGGGTGTCGCCATCCAGATCTGGCCGAAGGCCCACAGCCCGGTGGCATGCTGCAGGCCCAGCAGCAGGAGCATCAAAACCAGCAACAGCCACACCGCCAGCATGGCCCGTGAGAAAAGCAGGCGTTGAAGCGGCTGCAATCGGTCCAGCAGGGCGCTCGGGTTGCCCAATGGAAAGCGCCAGGCCAGCAGGCTGTTGCGTCCGCCAGGGCGAACCACCTGATCAAGGTGAGGCAGCAGCACTTCAAAATCAGCCGCGCGGTCAAACAGCACCAGGGCCGCCTCGCGCAGTTGGGCGAGGATGTCAATCACTTCGTCTTGCGTCGCCGAATCGTGCCCGTGCAGCAGCGTCCAGTCCCAAATCTGCTGTACCGTGTGGCTGCCGTCCAGGCGGCCGGCAAGGGCATAGGCACCCGCGTTCAGACGGACACTGCGCCCCAGCCCCGGATCCGACAGCACGTACCAGATCTCGCCGCGCAGCCGTTGGCGCTGCAACCGCAATTGGGGCGACAGACGGGGCTTGAGGCTGGCCACCCGGTACCAGCGCGGGCTGTGCACTGCGGTCATGGGCTACCCAAGCCAGGACCACCAGGCCAGCCGGATGCGGTCAAGCGCATGCCGCGTCCACGACCACAAAAGCGGCGTGCGCCCAACCACCACCTGCGCCCGCCCAAGCATGCCCGGACGCAGCTCGCCACCAGACGTGGCCAGACGTGCCTCAACTTCGAACACATTGCGCCCTTCCACGGCCCTGGCCAACGGAGCGATGCGTTCAACCACCATGTCCTGACTGTCCCACGGCAGTGACGACAGCGCCAAATACCCGCTCTGCCCCGGGCGGACCCACCCAATGTCCGCCTCGTCAATGTCTACGATAACGCGAGACTGTGCCGTTGCCGCCAGCGTCAGCATTGGATCGCCCTGATGCACCGGCGCGCCGATCGACTGGGTCAAATCCCCCTGTACGACCAAGGCGTCAAAGGGTGCCGTGATGCGTCCGCGCGCAAGCTGTTCGTCAATCAGCGCAAGCTGCGCCTGGGCTTCACCCATGCGGGCCATGCTGGTCGAGGCGCCAACACGCTCGGATTTCGCCATCGCAGCGGCATAGGCATTCTCATGCTGGACAAGCTGGCTGCTCCAGCGCTCGCGCTCAAGCCGCTGGTCCTCTTCCAGCAGATCCACCAAGGGAGCGCCGGCTTTCACCCGGTCGCCCGGGCGAACATGGGCGGTTTTCACAAAGCCATCGGTTGGCGCTGACATCACGCGTTGCTGGGCGCCCTCGACGCGGGCGCGTCCGCCGACCGTATGCTGGAGCGGTGCAGCGGCAATAAAGAGCAGACCCAAGCCGCCAGCCGCGAGCCAACGGCGCTGGGTGCGGCGCTGCGGCTGGCGCAGCGCTTCCCAGCCAGCCGCCAGGTCACGCCGGGCGCGCTGGTGCCAGGGTTGCGCGCCGTATTGCATCCACCGCAGGGCCGGTGCGGCCAGCAGCATGCGTTGCGCCAGATCTGACATCTCGCCCGCGCTGACCGGTGGCCCCGCATGCCGCTCGACGCAAAGGGCGCAGAACACCTCGCCATCCTGGCCGATGGGAAGCGTCGCCACGCAACCGCCGACGTGACGCTGCAGCGCCTGCTGCTCAACATGGATGCTGTCCAATTCATTGCCAGGCACGGCAACGCTTGCGGGCCAGCACAGGGCACGACCCTGCTCGCAGGCCTCCTCCATGGCACCCAGCACCAGGTGGAGCAGGTCGGCCTGCAAGCTTGTCAGGTCAAGGCCCGAGGCTGCCAGCAGCCGGATGTGCCCTGCGTCCCGCAGGCCCAAAGACACGCGCGAATACCCACCCTGCGATGCCAGCGCGCCAACCAGCCGGTGCGATGCAGCCTCAAGGGAAGAAGCCGACAGGACTTGGGCATACAGGGCAAGCGCAGCCACCGCAGGTTGACCCGCCTGCGCGTCAACGCTAGAGCTACACAAGGTCTCGCCTGTCACCTTTCATGCCGGTACTCGCTCAGCCCGTAAAGACCGTCAAAACTCCGGTGTAACCATACACATGGTGCCGCGCGATCTCGCCACCGGCAAAAAACCCGACCAGCGGCACATCGCCCAGGGCGCGGCGCACGATTTGCAGCTCGGCGCTGGGGCTGCCAAAGTGCGGGCCGCCCCGGCCTGAGCAGCTCACATACACCGCACCCGCAATGTGGCGCGCTGGGTGGGGCTCCGATTCTGCCTCTGACGCCGCCAGCGCCGTGGCGGTCTGCAGCGGCAATTCTTCCGGCTCCAGCTCTTCGCGTATCTCGGAGCACACCCGCACCAGGTCAGCCCGCGCGGCCTGCACATTGCGCTGGCAAAAAGCCAGTTGCATGCCCGCTTCAAGCTGGCCCGACACGGCCACGCCACGTCGCCCGGGGTCCAGCCCGATGATGTGACGCACGATCACGTCGCTGCCAAAATTGCCGGTGCGGCTGACGGCGTTGCGCCCGCCGGAATCAGACGGGTCCATCAGCCCGACCAGGGTGGCGCGCACCACGCTCAAAGCCTCGTGCGGCTGGTCCAGCGAGACCTTCAAGTCGCGCAGCATCACGTCCAGCGCCGGCTCGCCATCGAGTTCTGTGGCGACGTTGACCTCAAACGCCGTCACGGTGTGGGTTTTGGAGATCGGCTGGCAACCCTGGGTGACGCGGGACACCAGGCTCACGCCTTCGCCAAACGCCACACCGCTCAAGCCACCGGTGAAAACGCCGCTGGCAGCGCCGTGGCCGCGGATGTTGCCGTTGCCACCCACCGCAAACTGCACCTGTTGCGCGCGGCTGGCAGACAGTCCGCCAAACAGGTAGCCCGATGCCGTGCGCGAAGCCAGCTCGGCAATCAGCTCGGGCAGATCGGCCGTATTGCCGTCGGCGTGGATCAGCGCGGTATGCGCCTCAAAGCCCAGGCCCAGCGGGGCCACGCCCGAGAACACGCGGTACTGGTCGCTTGGCAGGTCGCACAGCATCACGGCCAAGGCGGGTTCGTCAAAATACTCGACGTTGTTGGACGCAATGCCCACACCCACGGTGCCCGACCAGTCGGTGATTTCGGGCAGTTCGCCGCCCAGATGATCAAGAATTTCCTGCGCCGCACCCGCGTAGTGGTCGGTGATGTACAGCAGTGCCAGCGTGGGCGCGCTGGCATAGCTGGCCAGCGCCATCTGCGCGCGCAACTGCGCCAGCACCAGGCCGGCTGCCATGCGCCACTCTGGGTGCGTGGCATGGCCGTAGGGGAAAAGTTTCATCCCAAATGGCTCAGGCATTTAATCTATTACTCCAATTCAGTGCACCCACAGGGCAAGCCTCTTTCGCTCTTGGGCTCGCGCAAAGGAACTGCCGTTTTTTCGCTGCAGCTGGTCACTGCGTAAAGTCGGCAGTCTGGTACACGAGCCGTCCGCCGATATACGTGGCCACGGCCTTGAGCGACTCGACCTGCTTTGCGGGAATCGTCATGTAGTCGGCCGACAGCACGACGAAATCGGCCAGTTTGCCTGCCTCGATTGATCCCTTGCTCGCTTCCTCGCCTGTGAGCTTCGCATTGTTGAGCGTCATCATTCGCAGGATGGCATCGCGTGAAGTGACCGCCTGGTTGGCCCCATACACGCCGTCCGAGATCGTGTC
>JANYJD010000248.1 GCA_025358555.1 Rhodoferax sp. | reverse complement strand
GGGACGTTTTAGTGCCCACGGGTTGCCTCAATGCCGCCTACGGCGCAACTAGGCGTATCGGGATAGGCCCCTAAATTGGCCTGTAGACAACGACCACATTTCACAGGTAGCTATTGATCCCACAGTGACTCGTTAGAAGTTGCATGTTCCGGCTACCTTGACCTAGCGTTCAGGGCGCGCTAACACGTTGGCTCGCATTGGCGTCGCGCGAGTTTGGCAGTTCCGAAAACCAACATGCTGGCCTGGTGGGCATGGCGGTGAGCAGCGTGCACAGGTTCTCCGGGTCACTCGCGCAGATATGTTTGTAGTGTGCGCGCTTGGCTTGCGTGACTGCGATGGTTGGCACACCCCGCTCTGCAGCATGCGCGAATAGGCCCTGCGCCCGTGTGCACACTGCTCGCCGCCTTGGCGGGGTTGGTGGGTGTGCTCGAGGGTTGGGGAGGCTAGTTTGATGGTTTTCTGGCAATTTTTAGGCGATTTTGACAGCTAAATTGGGCTGTAGCCCCTTACCATAGTGCATAAGTAGCTATGAATTAAATAGTAAATTCAGAATGCCTATTCGGATACCGCTCGCTCCTGTTCCGGCGACCGTTACCGAAGCGCTCGTCTCGGCATCGTGCCGATCTGGAAATGCCGAAACGCAACAGGCTGGGGCGGCTGCCAGAGCCAGCCAGTTCGTTTGTGCCCACATGCCGGGGGCCACCGTTACAGTCTGGCACCGGTGCAACAAAGCAGCAGCAGTTGGCAGGGCGCCTCAAGCGTGGCCGGGGCAGTGCTGCGCCTACTGGCGCTGCTGGCCTGCCTAGATTGGTCTGCGTCGCAGCGCACTACAACTGGTTTGCTGAATTTGCATGAAATTGGCAGCACCAACCAGCACACACGTCAAATCTCAAGCCATAATTTCCGCATGCACTCGTGCGCCAAGCTTGCAATTCCCCATGCCACCGGCAACGGCGTCTTCGCGGCGGCGCTTCAGTCCAACGAGGTTTATCCGCCGCGTTGGCGTTCGCTGCCTTGGGTTGGCATCGTGGCGCGGCGGATAAACGCTATTCGATTGGTGTAATAGACTTTCCCGATGGCGACACCTGCACAACCCAGCTTCCCTGGCGGCTCAAAGTCGAGGGTCAATCGTGCCGGCGAGAATGTTCGGAAGAACGCGGCGACTAGCGAAGACCTCCGTGTCATTGACGAATGGCGGGCAGCGCACCGCGGAGTTTTGAATACGTTCCAGGCAATCCTTCGAGGTCGCACTCGCGGTACTGCAATTTCAGTCGCTCAGCGCCACAAGCGTAAGCGCACGATCTTCGACAAGCTCCATAGGTTCCCGGGCATGCTGCTCGCTCGCATGGACGATGTCGCTGGCTGCCGATTAATCTTCACGACTCAGCAGGATCTGTACGCGTTCCGCAGGGACTTTCACAATGCCCGTTTTAATCACAGGCGTCGAAACGACCTGGACAAGTACGACTACATAAAGGGCCCAAAGGAGACGGGTTACCGCGGAGTGCATGACATTTACGAGTACGACGTCAATTCCGACGCAGGCAAGAAGCTCGCGGGGCTGAACCTTGAAATTCAATACCGCACGCTCGTTCAACACGCATGGGCAACAGCGGTTGAGGTCATCGGCTTCATCACGGAAAGCCAACCGAAGTTCCAGCATGGCGACAAGCGGTACGAAGACGCCATGGCGCTTGCCAGTGAAATCCTTGCTCGTACGCACGAAGGTCAAACCGGACCGTTTCCTGACGTGCCAGATCGTGATCTTGTTGCGCGCTTCCTCTCAAGCGATCGACAACTCGGGTTGCTCAAGATGCTCCGCGGACTCAACGCAGCGAATCGCGATGTGTCGGATAAGCGGAATGCCATCCTCATCTTTTCTGAAACAGGTGACCTGGAAGTTCGAGCCTTCCGAGATGCGCCAGATGCTCTTCGCGCGTTGTTCGATCTTGAGAAGCAGTTTCCAGACCGCGATATCGTGCTCGTTCGAGCAGATACGAGTGAAGAGGTGCGCCTTGCGTTTCGGAACTACTTCTCCGACGCGAGCGACTTCATCCGTCTATTGGAAGATGGCTGCGCCACACTTACGGCTGCAAAGCGGCTTCAGCGAAAGGTTTCGCCATCATCGCCTGCGGCGCGTCGCGGTCCGAGATGACGCCGAACGAATAGCGTTTATCTGCCGCGCTGCAATGCTCGAAGAAACCATCAACACCTCCTGCGGCTGATAAACCATGTTGGACTGAACCGCCGCGAGGTGTTTGCGTGCAGCGTTGAAGTGGATCGGTGCGTTCCAGCACCGACAAATATATAGGGGATTGTAAGGATCGGCTCACATCGTGAAATGTCGCGATTTAACCTCGACGAAGCGCACCACACCTACTGAGTCTGCTCCCATGGTCGAAAAACCGTCAATTCCCTCTCGCCAAGAGTCGCAATAGCGATTGCGATAGCAAAAAATGTGGCCTACGCCACTCGAAGGCAAAAGCTTCACCTCCCAGCGACATACCAGAATTGAACTCGCCATGAAGATCAATGCAAATTGCGTCAGGCTAAGGCAGTCGTCAACAGAAGCGCCGTTACCGGCGAACATTTGGACAGCCAATAGTGAGGGGACTTACGCAATGCCCCGCCTGACGGTCATAAGCGGCAGAAGACTAGCGCTCAATGTCTGCTGGCCGGAAAATGTTCACCAAAGAGCAGAAGATGCGCTGTCGCTTTGAGTTTGTCAAAACTCGCACTTTCAGTCAAACGACATGGTGTCGCCCTGCAAGCATCAGCCACCGCGTCAGCGGTTTAGTGTACGCCCGTGATGGCGTGCTATTGGCAGGGTGAAAGTCCTTGTCGGAGTTGGCCACAGCTCCGTAGTTGAAGGTAACTGCGTCGTCGTGAGACGGGGTGGGGAGTAACCGGAAACGAACTGTCGGTCCGTAGGATGACGAACCTGTTTCGGCGGAGTATGGCGGCGAGCCTGCACTAAAGTGGTGAAGCCTGGAAGTGACGCATCACGCTGGGGTGGCGGATAAAGCGGTGATGTGGCGTACCACGTGATTGAGGACGGAACGACAGGAAGGTAGCACGAGGCAAGCGGGGAGACCTGTCGGCGATGTGAACGCTGGCAGGAGTCAGAGTCCCAGTAGTACCGCTCACGGCATAACAGTCGTGGAAACATGCCTCAGAGCAAAAGGCGCATTAGGGAAGTGGGGCAGGAAGGTTGATAGCCAAAGACTGGAGAGGAACAGAGATGGAAGTCAAAGCATCGTCAGTGTCGGAAACGACTAAACAAGATGCAGGCGTGCTGGGAAGCTGCGTGCAGCGGAAATTCGCGCCAGCTCCAATCTGGACGGAGGCTATGTTGGCAGCTCTTAAGAAGGGGGTTAAAGGAAGCAAATGGCACAGCTTGATCGATAAAGTATCGAGTCTTGATACGTTGGTGTTGGGATGGGCACAAGTCGAACGTAACGCCGGGGCGGCGGGAGTGGATCGCATGAGCGTGAAGAAATTCGCGCAGGCACGGGACTGCTATCTGGCCGAATTGGCGCGCGCGCTGCGGGACGGGAGCTACTCGCCGCAGCCAGTAAGACGTGTGTATATACCCAAAGGCAAGGGGCAGCGCCCGCTTGGTATACCGGCTGTGAAAGATCGCGTGGTTCAGGCCGCGCTGAAGCTGGTGATTGAGCCGATCTTCGAGCACGAATTCGAGCCGCGAAGCTTTGGCTTTCGGCAAGGTCTGGGCTGCAAGGATGCGCTGCGAGAAGTGGACCGGCATGTGAAGGCCGGCTATTTCTGGGTGGTGGATGCGGACCTGCAAAGCTACTTTGACACGATCCCGCATGATGCTCTGCTCGCGAAAGTGGGAAAGCGGATTGCTGATGGTCGTGTGCTGGAGCTCGTTGAGCGGTTTCTCAAGCAAGACATCATGGACGACATGAAGCGTTGGACACCAACGGCTGGCAGTCCGCAAGGGGCGGTGATAAGCCCTTTGCTTGCCAACGTTTACCTGCATGAGTTTGACGTTGAAATGCGCCAGGCTGGGCTGGTAATGGTGCGCTACGCGGATGACGCCGTGGTCTTATGTCGCACTCTGGAAGAGGCGCAAGCTGCGCTGACCCGCATGCGTGCTTGGGTGAGCGCGAATGGACTGACACTGCATCCGGACAAAACCCATGTCGGGGATTGCCGGGTGAAGGGTCAAGGGTTCGAGTTTCTCGGGTACCGGTTTGAGGCAGGGCAGCGTTGGGTGCGCAAGAAAAGTCTGATGTCCTTGAAGGACAAAATTCGCGCCAAGACGAAGCGTAACGAGGGGAATTCCATCGACTACGTGATTGCGTCACTCAATCCGACCCTCAGAGGCTGGTACGGGTACTTCCAACACGCCCACCGGTTCACGTTCTCGACAATCGACGGCTTTGTTCGCCGTCGTTTGCGGGCAATGTTGCGCCGACAAAAGCACCGACCGGGTCAAGGACGATGCCTGCGCGATCACAAACAATGGCCGAATGCTTTATTCGCTGATCTTGGACTATTCACGATGTCAGAGGTCCATAAATTGGCGCGCCAATCCCGATGAGGAAACAACCGACTGGAGAGCCCGTCGCGGGAAAACCGCACACCGGGTTCGGAGGGAGGGGACGGCGAGAGCCGTTTCCTACCCCTATTCAACGGAGTATGTCGCTTGCCGTGAAATCGGGATGTGATTGCATATGGCATGGGAAAATAACTCGACATGACTGAAGAACCGATTCGCGCCATAGCCCGGTCGCTGCTGCTTTTGCGCACCATGAACGCAAAACAAAAATCCAGTCTGAATGACTTGCATCTTCAGACTGGGTTGCCAAAATCAACTATCTTTCGCATCCTGCGTACCTTGCAGCACGAAGGTTATGTGCGCACTGAGGGTGATGCGGGGTTTTATCGCCTTACCGCCAAGGTTCACGAACTGAGTGCCGGCTACACCGAGAAGTCGCTGGTGGTTGATGTGGGCTCACCACTGGCCTTGCGTGTCACCCGAGAGATCCGTTGGCCCCTGGGCATTGGAACGCTGGACGGCGATGCCATCGTGGTGCGTTACAGCACCATGCCCTATAGTCCCATCGCCGTACACGCCACTACACTCGGGCAGCGGCTGGGCCTGCTTGACACCGCCATGGGCCGAGCTTACTTGGCTTTTTGCGGCGACGTGGAGCGCACCGCGCTGATCCATCTGTTGCGAGCTGCGTCACTCAGTGGTCAGATCGAAGACGAGGCACAGCTCGATGCAGATCTGCGATTGGTGCGGCACCAGGCTTACGCAGTTCGTTTGCCCAATGCCCGCCGCTCATCGGCAACGGTTGCGGTGCCGGTGATGCTTGGCGACAAAGTGATTGCAACCCTGTGCCTCACAACATTTGGCCGGTCCCTCACACGTGCTGTGATCGCCCGCTATGTGCCCATGCTGCAAACGACCGCCAAGGATATTGCGACAGCGTATGCTAGCCGCCTGGCAGACTGACAGTCGCGGCTATGTCCTGGCTTCGCGTTCCACCTGGCGGAAAATCGTCAAAGAGTAGCTGCCTATGGACTTGGCCCCCCTATTCTTGGGGCCCTCCCAGCAACACAAACAGGCCCCTCCATGCGACACCTTATTTTGTCCCGCGATCACGTAACGCACGGCACCTTTGTCAAGACGGATTCTCCCCAGGTCATCGAATTGCTGGGCACCACGGCGCTGGACTTTGCAGTGATCGACACCGAGCACGCGCCGTTTGATCGGGTGACGCTGGATCGCATGCTGCTGGCCGGGCGGGCGGCAGATTTGCCGCTGCTGGTCCGTGTACCCGGCAGTGACGCGGCGGACATTCAAGCCGCGCTAGATATGGGGGCGGCTGGTGTGATGGTGCCCAATGTGGACTCTGCGGAGCAGGCGCGTCTGGTGGTCTCGCGCGCCAAGTTCAAAGGAGGCCGCCGCGGGTTTTCCATCTCGCCGCGCCACGCCAGCTACGGCACAGGTTCGCGTGCCGAGGTGCTGGCGCGGGGCGATGCAACCCACGTGGTGTGCCAGATCGAAAGCGTCTCGGCGCTGGCCGACCTCGATGCCATTGCAGCGGTACCGGGTGTGGATGGACTGTTCATAGGCCGGGCCGACCTGGCCTTGTCCATGGGGCTGGAAGATCCCCGTGCGCCCGAGGTGGTAGCGGCCGTTTCGCGCATCGTGGTGGCAGCCCGGGACGCCGGTAAGGTGTGTGGCATACATGTCGCGGATGGCGATGAGGCTCGGCGCTTTGCCAGCCAGGGCATCAGCTGGTTTGTGATCTCCTCGGATCAGGGCCTGCTGCAAAAGGCCGCGCAGGCCATTTCGCGTGCCGCTCTGGCCGCAGGTGTTATCGCAGGCCCGTAGTTTCCGCCTGGCGGAAAGCTGTCACAAGCGGCTTCCCGTTCCGGGGATGCCTTCCTAACATGACCTCCGTGATTGCCACCTGTGATTTTTTGATGGCACCACCCCTCACCCAACAGGAGACAAATATGAACATCACACGCAGAAATATCGTCGGTGTGCCGACACTCAGCACCCTTTTGGCGGCAAGCGGATTTCAGAACCCGCTGTTTGCCCAGACACTGAGCAAACCGGCGCACATGGTGGTCGGCTGGCCTGCGGGCGGCTCCACCGACGCTGCCAGCCGTTTGCTGGCCAATCACCTGCAAAGTTATGCAAGTTCTATCGTCGTGGAAAACCGTCCCGGCGCCGGCGGGCGCATCGGGCTGGAATACATCAAGGGTGCGGAAGCCGATGGTGGCATTTTCCTGGTGTCGCCCGCGTCCATGTTTGTGATTTATCCCTACGTTTATAAAAAGCTGTCCTACAACCCGTTCGCGGATTTCACCCCTGTAGTTCGAGTTTGCAAGTTTCCGTTTGCCGTGTCGGTGGGGCCTGCTGTGCCGGCGAGCGTCAAGACTCTGGCGGACTACATCAAATGGTGCGGTGCGAATCCGGCACAGGCTTTGTATGGCATTGCCGCCGCTGGGTCAGGAACTCATTTTGGTGGTGTCATGTTGTCGCGTGCCTCTGGCGTGTCCCTGACCTCGGTGCCTTACAAGGGCGGCGCACCTGCCGTGCAAGACCTGATGGGCGGCCAAGTACCCGCCACAGTGAACGTTCTGGGTGAAGTGTTGCCCTACCTCGCGTCGGGCAAACTGCGCATTCTGGCGACCACGGGAGCGGTGCGCTCACGCCTGACACCTGACGTGCCGACCGTGGGAGAGACCTTTCCTGGTTATGTGGCGGAGGAATGGTTTGGTGCCTTTGTGTCACGCAAGACACCCGCTGACAAGGTCACCAAACTGGCAGCCGCTATCCAGGAGGCCTTGAAGGCGCAGGCCATTGTTCAAGGTTACGAAAAACTGGGTTTCGAGGTGGCGGGTGAATCAGGTGCAGCCTTCGAGGCGATTATCAAAGCCGACTACGAGCGTTGGGGACCGGTGGTCAAGGCGTCGGGCTTCACGGTCGAAGAATAAGTAGCAGATTCAAGCGCGTTCACGGGTCAAGCAGAAACTCACCATGGTTACGAACACCGTCGTCCCCGACAGCTGTCGTGGTTTCAAATTTGTAGGGCATTCAGACTTGGAGGGCCGTGGGCACAGCGACCAGGTGATGGTGACCAACGGGTATGCCTATGTCGGCCACAGCAAGACGCGTGGTGTCAGCGTGGTGGATGTGCGCGACCCGCGCCGGCCGGTGACGGTGGGCCTGCTGCCTCACCATGCCAGCTCATGGGCCTTGCACCTGCAAACCCATGACAACCTGCTGCTGGTGGCCGAGGCCTTTGATTTCCGTGGCGCCATGACCGACACCGAGTACTACCTGCGCGCGGTCGGCGGCATGCAAAGCGGGCGGTTTGGTATGCGTGGTCGCGACTATTCGGCTGGCATGCGGGTTTACGACATCACCGACCCGGCGCATCCGCGTGCCATCGGCTTCCTGGAGATCGAGGGCTTGGGCATTCATCGCATCTGGTGGGTGGGTGAGCGTTATGCCTACGCCTCGGCGTTGCTGGATGGCTACTCGGACTACATCCTCATCGTGATTGACCTGGCGGACCCGACGCGGCCTGTCATCGTGGGCCGCTGGGCACTGCCGGGCATGTGGCTGGCGGGGGGTGAAGAGTCCGTGCATCAGCCGGGCCGGGTTGGTTTGCACCACGCAGTGGTGGCCGACGATGTGGCCTACGGCTGTTGGCGCGATGGTGGTGTGACCCTGATCGACGTGAAGGACAAAACGGCCCCCAGGCTGATCAGCCATCGCACCTGGTCACCGCCCTTTGACGGTGGCACCCACAGCGCGCTGCCCCTGCATGACCGGGGGCTGCTGATCGTGGCCGATGAAGCGGTGCGTGGGGCCGACCAGGAGCAGCGCAAGCCGATCTGGGTTTTTGACATCCGAGTGCCCAACAACCCGGTTCCCATCGCCACCTGCCCCCTGCCCAGTGACCGCGATTACGTGGCCAAAGGGGGCAATTTTGGCCCCCACAACTTGCACGAAAACCGTCCCGGATCGTTTCTGAGTTCAAGCATGATCTTTGCCACCTACCAGAACGCGGGGCTGCGGGTGTTCGACATCAGCAACCCGTTCCGCCCCGAGGAAACCGGCTGGTTTGTGCCACCCACCCCAAGCCGCTGGATGGAGCCCATGCGGGGCAGACCACGGGCACTGCACAGCGCCGACGTGTTTGTGGACCGCAATGGTTTGGCCTACCTCACCGACTACGACGCGGGCCTTTACATCGTGCAATGGACTGGTATTTGAGCCTTCTTTTCCCCTCTGTTTTCCTATGACCACAGATTTGTCCGTGACCCGTGAGCTGGGCACCTTCGAGTTCCACAAACACCCGCCGCTGGCACATGGCGGCACCCGGCGCTGGCTGGCCCGCAGCCAGAATTTCCTTGTCGAATGGGTGGAGGCCGCCCAGGCCGAAGCAGAGGTCGACTTCGACAGCGATCAGGAAACTATGGTGCTGCTGTTTGGCGGGCCCGCCAGCGTGTCCCATGGCGCTGCCGTAGTCAAGGCCCCGTCGCGCAGCGTGTGTATCCTGCCGCCGGGACGTTCATCGATTCGTCTGGATGCCGGCGGTCGCTGCGCCGTGTTGGCCACTGACCGGACGGATCTGGGTGCACGTACGGCTCTGAATGAAGCGCACTTTTTGGTGTCCGACCCGCGGATAGAAGCTTCTGTACCGGCATTCCGCCGGAAATCTGCGCCCCAACCCGCAACCCAATCGGCATCGATTCAGGTGATACCCATTGACAGCTTCAGTGCGCCGGCCAGCAACCCGCGCCTGAAGATGTTGCAGTCGGCGACCCTGAGCATCAACTGGGTCGAATACGAAGGCCTGCGGGACCGCCGTACCTTGAGCCCCCACAGCCATGCGCATCTGGAGCAGGGCTCACTGGGCATAACAGGGCATTTTGTGCACCACCTGCGGGAGGCCTGGGGGAAAAATGCCGATCTATGGCGTGAAGACCGTCACATTCAACTGGCCTCGCCTTCGTTGATGGTGGTGCCGGTCAACCTCATCCACACCAGTGAAGGCGTTCGGCCGGAGCATCATCTGCTGATCGACATTTTTTCACCCCCGCGCCGTGACTTCATCGCCAAGGGCTGGGTGCAAAATGCAAGCGAATACGAAGACACAATAACCTGATGTTATTGATCCGGCCCCAAGATGTTTGAACCGTTCGCCCTGAGCTTGTCGAAGGGCTTCGACTAGCTCAGCCTGAACGGAATTTAAAACTTCAGAAGACCGGATCAATAGGGGCCGATTGGCTCAAGGTTTCTGCAACAACAGCCGCGTGATCTGCTGCGCTGCCTTCTGTAAGGCGGGCAGCATCTTCTCCCGCATCACCCTTGCGCTGGTGCGGTTGGCCTGGCCCGAGATGTTGAGTGCCGCCACTGTGTCGCCCTGGCGGTTGGTGATGGGGACGGACAGCGACACCAGGCCCTCTTCCAGCTCCTGATCGACCAGGCTCCAGCCTTGTTTGCGGACCTGTCTCACACAGGCCGCCAGGGTGTCCAGATCCGTCAACGTGTGGCGCGTGCGTGCAGGTTTGTCGGCGGCCTGCAGCCGGGCTTTTACCTCGTCATCCAGCAGGCCCGCCAGCAGCACCCGGCCCAGGGAGGTGCAGTAGGCTGGCAGCCGCGAGCCCACCCCCAGGCTGATGCTCATGATCTTGTGCGCTGGCACCCGCAACACGTACACGATGTCATTGCCGTCCAACACGGCGGCAGAACACGACTCCTTGACCTCATCCACCAGGTTTTCCATCACCGGGTCGGCCAGGTTCCAGATGGGCATGGACGACAGGTAGGCAAAACCCAGGTCCAGGATGCGTGGTGTCAGCCTGAAGTGTTTGCCGTCGGTCAACACATAACCCAGAGTTTGCAGCGTCAGCAAAATGCGCCGCGCCCCGGCACGGGTCAAGCCGCCGCGGGCCGCCACCTCACTGAGTGTCTGCTGCGGTGCATTGGCACTGAACGAACGGATCACCTCCAACCCGCGTGCGAACGACTGCACGTAGCTGTCCCCTGGTGTGGGGCCAGGCCTGGGGTCGGGTGTGCCGTCAGCTTGCAGGGACAGGGCTGGAATTGCCATAGGTTAAACTGAAGTTCCTCCCCCAAAAAAGCGAGTTTTCCCTCTCATGAACCCGAGTTTTCGGTTCCACGTTCTGTCTACAGTTTGATGTGGCCGATCAGTTCGAGTGCGCGTTTTTGCTTCGGGTTGGGCGTCGTGGTGATCTGGAAAGTCGCTGCGTCGTCGGCGCCGTTCGGTGCGCGACAGGTACTGCGCACGATGGT
>JANYJD010000235.1 GCA_025358555.1 Rhodoferax sp. | reverse complement strand
CTCAAAAACTGCTGCTCGATGAACGGTGAGCCGGGGTAGATTTTCAGGTGCGCCGCATCGCCTGACTCAGCAAATTGCGGGTTCAGGCCGCGCAGCAGGTCAATGTAATCCTGCAGGGCGGGTGCCCAGACGAAGGCCGGCGTGGCGCGCGCCTTTTTGGTCGCGAGGCTGGGTTTGACGGACGCGGCGGGTGACGTGGATGCTGCCGCCTTCGCTATATTTTTAGTAGCCGCTGGCGCACGTTCTGCCTGGGCCGGAGCCAATTTTTGTGCTGAAAGCAGCCTGAAAACGCCGTCCTGGGCCTCGCCGCTGGTTTCGGTGTAGTCGCCATCGAGCCGGTACAGCCCGGCACCCGCGTGGGTGTCGATCACGGTCAGCGCCGTGTCTTTTTGGGTCAGGTATTTCATCAACGCGATCAGCGTGGTGTGCTTGAGCACGTCGGCATGGTTGCCGGCATGGAAGGCGTGGCGGTAGGAAAACATGGGGACACTTCTGTAAGTTTATTTTCGGGAGAATTGCGTCATGAGCGTTAGCGAACTCGTGGAATTCGGCGGTGCTCGGAATCCTCATGCACCGAAGTACATTCCGGTGTCCTGCGCTCCGAGCGCCTGGCACTTCATCCCGAAAAGCTGAATTTTCAGAAGCGCCCGCCTCCGTATCGTAACGGTTCGCGTTGGAAAAAGGCTTGCGCCAAGGCATGGAAATTGACGCAAGTGCCGGATTCTTCATATAATCCAAGGCTCTGCAGCGCCTAGTGGTTCCGCGGCGGAGCAGGGCAGGCTGTCGATAAAAGCCTTCCCGGACCCCACCTAAGAGGTTCTCATCAGAAGAACGCCGACCGTGGAAAAGAACCCATCCAAACCATCATCGAAAGATACTCATGAAAACCTTCAGCGCCAAACCCGCTGACGTGACGCACGAGTGGTTTGTGATTGACGCGACCGACAAGGTCCTCGGACGAGTAGCCAGCGAAGTTGCTCTCCGTTTGCGCGGCAAACACAAGGCCATTTACACGCCCCACGTCGACACGGGTGACTTCATTGTCATCGTCAACGCAGCTCAGCTGCGCGTCACCGGCGCCAAGCCGATTGACAAGATCTACTACAGCCACTCTGGCTATCCAGGTGGCATTTCCAGCATCAATTTCCGCGACATGCAGGCCAAATTTCCTGGCCGCGCGCTGGAAAAGGCCGTCAAGGGCATGCTGCCCAAAGGCCCCCTGGGTTACGCCATGATCAAGAAACTCAAGGTATACGCAGGCGCCGAGCACCCGCACACGGCCCAGCAGCCCAAAGTGCTAGAAATCGCAGGCATTTCTGCCAACGCAATCGCCAGGGAGGCAGCCAAATGATCGGTGAATGGAACAATGGCACCGGTCGTCGCAAATCCAGCGTCGCCCGCGTATTTCTGAAAAAAGGCTCCGGCCAGATCGTCGTCAACGGCAAAGACATTGCAAAATTCTTTGGCCGTGGCACGTCGATCATGATCTGCAAGCAGCCCCTGTTGCTGACCAACCACGCCGAGACGTTTGACATCATGGTCAACGTGGCCGGCGGCGGCGAGTCGGGCCAGGCTGGCGCCGTACGCCACGGCATTACCCGTGCTTTGATCGATTACGACGCGACTTTGAAACCCGAGCTGTCCAAAGCCGGTTTTGTAACGCGTGACGCACGCGAAGTTGAGCGTAAAAAGGTCGGCTTGCATGGTGCCCGTCGCCGCAAGCAATTCTCCAAACGCTGACGTCCCCACGAGTTTTGGGCTACTGCGGCTTCGCCATGCGGCGTTGCAAATCCTCAACAGGCGTATAGCCTGTTCCCGGTTTGCGCGCTGCCTGGCGATCCCTCGCTGCGCAAATATCGTCATTCGGCAGCGCCAAAACAAAACCGCCCAGGACGTCGCGTCCGGGCGGTTTTGCTTTTGGGGCTGCGGTTACATCCTGCTGATAGACTCGTGGCCCCATGCGCGCCTCGCTTCCCGCCCCTTGAGTTCCCATGAGATTTCGCCTGCTTCGTCGCCGTTTGACCATCAGCGCCCCGCGCATGTCCGTGCGCAGCGCGCTGCCCTGGCCATTCCGTTGGGCGGGTTTGGCGATTGTGCTGGGGTTTTGCGCTGCCATCGGGCTTTGGGCGTTTGAATTTGGCAAGGATATTGCCGGCCTGGACGGTGGTGCCAAAGAAGAGCTGGTGCGCGCACGTGCCGAGCTTGGCACACTGCGCGAAGAACTGGTTGCTACAAAACTGCTGCGTGACAAGGCTCAGTCCATCGCCGATACAGCAAGTACCGTGCTCACGGCAGAGAAAGCAGCGCAAGAAGGCTTGGTGGTGCAGAACAAGCAGCTCGAATCCGACAACCGCAAGCTCAAGGACGATCTCGGTTTTTTTGAAAAACTCATCCCTTCCACAGGTGTCCAGGGCATTGCAGTGCGGGGCTTTCAGGCCGAGGTGCTAAACGGGCACCAGGTAAAATGGCAGATCATGTTGATGCAGGCGCTAAAAAACGCGCCGGAATTCAACGGTCGGCTTGAGCTGAGTTTTGCTGGCGTGCAGAATGGCAAGCCCTGGCTGGCCACTCTGCCCGGCGGCGGCCAGGAACTCAAATTTCGCCAATATGGCCGGACCGAGGGGGTTTTTGAGGTACCGGCCCAGACCACCGTCAAAACCGTTTCGGTTAAAGTGCTCGAAGGGTCTGCCGTCAAGGCCACCCAGTCAGTCAAACTATAGATGTTCATCCCGGAGAATTAACCCATGTTCAACAAGAAAAAACAGCCGCCGATCAAAAGCCTGATTGCGCAAGGCAGCCAGATATCCGGAAATTTCATGTTTACGGACGGGCTGCGGATTGATGGCAGCGTAGTTGGCAACGTTCGCGCCAATGAGGACGGGTCCAGCATCGTTGTGATCTCTGAAACCGCTTCGGTTGTTGGTGAAATCTGGGCCGACCAGATCATCATCAATGGCGCAGTCAAAGGTCCAATCCACGCCAGCATGATGCTGGAACTCCAGCCCAAGGCCCGGATTGAAGGCGACGTGCATTACACCGCCCTGGAGATGCACCAGGGCGCTCTGGTGTCGGGACAGCTGCGCCCGATTGTGGCGGGCGAGGAAAAACCCACACTGAAACTAGCGGCAAATAACGCCTGACCGGGTTCCTGAGCAAATTGCTGTAATATTGAAAAATTGAATTCAACGAAAGTTTCCATGAGCGCCGTTGCAGAAAACATCAAAACTGGCATGTTGGCCCCGATGCCGCCAGAGATGCCCGCCCCCATTCTTTTCACCGACAGCGCGGCTGCCAAGGTGGCTGACCTGATCGCCGAAGAAGGCAACCCTGACTTGAAATTGCGCGTTTTTGTCCAGGGCGGTGGCTGCTCCGGCTTCTCCTACGGTTTCACATTTGATGAGATCACCAACGAAGACGACACCACCATGTCAAAAAACGGCGTGTCTCTGCTAATCGACGCCATGAGCTACCAATACCTGGTGGGAGCCGAAATTGATTACAAGGAAGACCTGCAGGGTTCGCAGTTTGTGATCAAGAACCCGAATGCGACTTCCACTTGCGGTTGCGGGTCAAGCTTCTCCGCCTGATTCCGTCCCTTACACCGGGTAAAAGTTATTCCGTTTCTAAATCATTCGTGAATTAGGCGTACCGACGAAGACAGTGCTTTCGCGCGGCTAGGAGGTGCAACGACCTGCACGGATGATTTAGTAATGGAATTAAACCTGGCTCAGGCCGGATGGATCGAACCCAGTATGCGGGCGCCTTTGGCGCCCGTTACTCTTGGCAGACTCGCGGTTTCCCGAAGGATGGCCTTGCGTGCCAGCCACGCAAATGCAGCTGCTTCAATCTGCATCGGTGGCATACCATGGCCTTCTGACGAGACCACGGACAGGCTCGGCAAATGCGCCTGGATGCGCTGCAACAAATGCAGGTTGAATGCGCCACCGCCGCATACAATCAGGGTTTTGCTGCTAATTCCATAGCTTAAAACGCATGATGCGCAAGCGCTGGCGGTCAATTCTGTCAACGTTGCCTGGATGTCAGCAGGGGCAGCGGGTTCAACCGGATGCGCAAGACGAGGCTGGGAAGCCTCGAAAGCCGCCAGCTTTGCCGATAACCAGCCTGTGTTGAACAAATCCCGGCCTGTGCTCTTGGGTGGCGGTTTCGCGAAATAAGGTTCTTCCAGCAGAATTTGCAGCAGGCTTTGACTCACGCGCCCGCTGGCGGCCCAACTGCCTCCAGCGTCAAACGCTTGCCCCGTGTGCCTGTTGCACCAAAAATCCATCAGTGCGTTGCCCGGACCGCAGTCAAAGCCGATAACGTCCCCCCGGGAATCCGCTGAAGCATTGGCCGGCCCAGGATCGAGAATCGTGACGTTGGAAATGCCGCCGATATTAAGCACCGCAATTGTTCTGTCGGCACGGCCAAACACCGCCTGATGAAACGCTGGCACCAAAGGGGCTCCTTGCCCACCGGCCGCAACATCCCGACTTCTGAAGTCTGCCACCACGTCAATGCCGGTGAGCTCTGCCAGCAGCGCAGGGTTGTTCAGTTGCAGCGTGTAGCCTGTGCTGAAATCCTGTGGGCGATGCCGCACTGTTTGCCCGTGGGCCCCGATGGCGCGGACAGAACTTCGATCAGTGCCGGTTTGGGTGAGCAGATCCGATACCACCGCAGCATAAACGCGCACCAGCGCGTTGGCAGCCAGCGCTGCACGGTGCAGCTCATCGGCACCGCTCGTATTCAGGGCCAGAAGCTCTTGCGCCAACGCAGGTGGGAAAGGCGAATAACTGTGTTGCAGGACTGCTGGCTTGGTGCCCGAGAAGTCCACCAACACGCCGTCAACGCCATCAAGCGACGTGCCGGACATCAGGCCGATGTAGATTTCAGGCATCAATCCGCTCTAAAAGCCCGTGCTTCAGAACGCCCTAGCGCCGACAGGAAGCCAACTAGCACACTGAAGCAGGCCCGCGACGACGTCCAGAGACGGCATCACAGCGCGAACCACTATTGCGCGGTAGCACGCTGCATTGAAGCTGCGGCGGCGAGCGCAATCCGGTTTGACGACGAAAGAATGTCAAATTGCTGTTTGAGTGCAGCGGTGACAGGTGCCGTTTCGTTGTTGAGCGCCAGCGTGAGCGGATCTTGGTGAACACCATTGATCCTGAACTCAAAGTGGAGATGTGGACCGGTTGCCCAGCCAGTGGATCCAACTGCACCAATTGTCTGGCTTTGGCTGACTTTCTCGCCTTTTAGCACATTAATTTTGCTTAAATGTGCGTAAACCGTCGTGTTTTCCTTGCCATGATTGACAAACACCACGTTGCCAAAGCCGCTTTGAACACCGGCAAACTCGACCACGCCATCACCAATACTGCGCACTGGCGTGCCGGTGGGTGCCGCGTAGTCCACGCCAAGGTGCGCTTTCCAAGTTTGAAAAATCGGGTGAAGCCGCATCTTGAAGCCGCTGGTAACCCGCGAGAATTCGAGCGGCGAAGCCAGGTAAGCACGGCGAAGACTCTTGCCATCCAGGGTGTAATAAGCGCCTTTTGGCGTATTTTGGGCGCCTTTGCCGGCAGATGCTGCAGCCCCTGATGCGGCCGCGTGAATGTTTGACGCGCTCGGCCCAAACCACATCGCCTGGTAGGTTTTGCCGTTGTTGACAAATTCCGCGCTCATGACGCGCCCGCTGCGCAGCGGTTCGCCATCGCCTTCCAGCGCCTCGTAGGTAATGGAGAACCGGTCTCCCTTGCGCAGTGCCCTATGAAAGTCAATATCAGCCGAGAAGATTTCTGCGACCTGCACGGCCACTGAATCTGGCAGGCGCGCCTCGTCGGTAGCCGCAAACAGGGAAGATTGAATGGTGCCGCTGGCGAAGCGCGTGGACGCCACCAGTGGCGCGGTCTCCAGCCGTGATTTCAGGCCGTGCGGCGTTTGCTGCACTACCAGGCGGGTAAAGTTACCATCGTCCTGCGTGCTCCAGCGCGCAGTGAGCTTGAGCAGGGTGTTTGCGGGAGTTGCCTCTGCCGTCATGCTGCGCCCGCCGCGCCCCAGAAGGCTCTGGCGAACCGTAGCATCGGTGCGCAAAAACGCTGCGGCCGCGGCGTCGCTGATGCCAAGGCGCTTGAGCAGGGTGTCGGCTGTGTCGCTGGTGCGGCTGACGTCTGACCGGTAAAGCGTGAGGGCCGCCGCATCGGGCGCAGGCACCTGCGCCAAAGACCCGGTCACGGACTGCGCCAAGGGCTGAATGGGTTGCCCGGGCGTGGCCTGTAGCTGCAACGGTTCAACCGGCTCAAACACTTGGCGCACTGGCAAATCACCCGCGTCGGGCGCCATTGAGGCAATGGCGAACGCGCCGCCCGCGCCACTTAAGGCGAGTGCTGCGATCAGCGCTGCCAGTTGCTTGGGATGGCTTTGAATGGCGTGCTGTGCCGAGGCGAAAAAAGCGTGTCGGGGGTGCGTCGGACCATTTGACAAAAGGTAATCCTCAATAAATGCCTGCTGCAGGTGCAGCAAGCGTTGAGCCCATGTTCAGGGCCCTATATTCCAAACTTCGGCGCCAGCGAACCCGCTCTGGGGCAGCGGAACACCTAAAATTGTGGGTCACCATCAAGAATGGTGACCTTGCCAAAAGACGCGAGTATATCCGGACCCTTCACAAGGGTAAATGTAAAAACCCTTATGAATCAAGCCCTGGCAAACCAATTTACCCTAACTGATAGCGTGCGCAATGCGCTGGCCGTGACTTTGCGCGGGTGCGAAGAGTTGATTCCCCAGGATGAGTGGGTGAAAAAGCTGGCGCGCTCGGAGGCTACCGGCGTACCCCTGCGGATCAAGTTTGGAATGGACCCGACTGCGCCGGACCTGCACTTGGGCCATACCGTCGTGCTCAACAAGATGCGCCAGTTGCAGGACCTTGGCCACGTTGTCATCCCACTTATTGGTGACTTCACCACGACCATTGGAGACCCGTCCGGGCGCAATTCCACGCGCCCGCCTCTCAGTCGGGACCAAATCGAGGCCAACGCCCGCACCTACTTCAACCAGATCCGGCTGGTCTTGCACATGGCCACAGCCGAAGTCCGTTACAACAGCGAGTGGAGCGACCCGCTGGGCGCGCGCGGCATCATCGAGCTCGCTGCCAAATACAACGTGGCACGCATGATGGAACGTGACGATTTCTCCAAGCGGTTCAAGGCTGGCCAATCCATCAGCGTGCATGAATTTCTGTACCCGCTGATGCAGGGCTACGACTCGGTGGCCCTTAAGTCAGACTTGGAGTTGGGCGGCACCGACCAGAAATTCAATTTGTTAGTGGGTCGTCACTTGCAGCAAGAATTTGGCCAAGAGCCGCAGTGCATTTTGACAATGCCGTTGCTGGAGGGCCTAGATGGCGTGGACAAAATGTCCAAAAGCAAGAACAACTACATCGGCATCTGTGAGGACGCCAACACCATGTTTGCCAAGGTGCTCAGCATTTCCGATGTGCTGATGTGGCGCTGGTACACCCTGCTGAGCTTCAAATCAGAGGCCGCCATTGCCCTGTTGAAGGCCGAAGTCCAGAGTGGGCGCAATCCCAAAGACGCCAAGGTGGCGCTAGCCAAGGAGATCACGGCACGGTTTCACTCCAGCGCGGCGGCGGATGCGGCCGAGCAAGATTTCATCAACCGCAGCAAGGGCGGCGTGCCCGATGACATCCCAAAGGTCACTTTGCATTTTGACGCAGGCGCGACTGCCATGGGCATTGCCGCCCTGCTGAAAATGGCCGGACTTGCGGCGTCCAACGGCGACGGCAACCGCCTGATTGACGGCGGTGGCGTGCGGGTGGATTCCAGCGGCGTCAGCGACAAGGGTTTGAAGCTACAGGCGGGAACCTATGTCGTGCAGGTGGGCAAGCGCAGGTTTGCGAGGGTCACGCTCACCCCTTGATCCGATCTGCCCCGAACAAAATCAGGCTGAAATGCCAGATTTGCGGCGAAATGCCACCAGCGCGATAAACGCCAGCCCAAACAGCGCGAGCGAATCAGGCTCTGGAATGCCAAACACCCGCAGCGCCTGGCGCCCGATCAGCGCGTGAACGTAGGCTGTAGGATGGAGAATGTCAGAAAAAGCAGACTGGTTACAGCTCACACCCGTGCTGAATACAAAGCCAACACAGGGATCGGAGATATCGGTGATGCCAAAGCTGCCAGGGTTGGTGTGGATGCTGTTGGTCAAGCCAGCCATGTCCAGCAGGTTCATGTGCAGGCCAAAGAGGTTGGTGCCCGCAAAGATCAAGTTGGGAATCAGGGCATTGAAAAGGTTGGTGGCATCACTGGACGCGGCTTGCAAACCCAGCAATGCTGCCTCGGGCGTGAACCCAAGGTCAGGCAGCGTGGAGACCAGGATATTTTTGGCTCCCAGGGACGCCAGATAACCCAGCGTGCTCACCAGGTTGTTGATGGCATCGCCAGCAGCAGCCTGACGACCCATGTGATCTGCAACAGAATTGCTGCCAAAAGCAGATCGCGCGGCCCGCATGTCGTTTCCACCCGCCACCACAACATACAGCGCATTGGGGTCAGCAGCCGCGTGCGGTGCACCCAGCCCGCCCGCGCCCCACAAGCCTACCGCTTGCGCCAGCACACCGGGAATAGGGTCTGCTGGCGCGGCAGGGATGCCGCCAGTCAGAGCACCAGCAAAGGCGTAGTTGTTGCCCCCAAAAATTACCGGTGCGGCCTGACCCGTCAACCCCAGCCCGGCCGCCAAGTGCTCAACCCACAGCGGCCCGTTGGAGAAACGTCCACCGTCATAAGGTCCGGCGAAAGGAAACGGGCGAACGCTTCCGGTGCCAATCAGGTTGCCCGTGTCCGACAGACTGTCGCCAAACACAAACAGGCTTGAAAAAGGCCCTGCCGCAGCGCAAAGCGGCAGGCTCAAGAGCAATGGCAACACAATGGATTGAAGACGTTTGAGCAACATGTGGCGTTACAGACAGATGATGCGGTCGTGACGTTTCTACCAAGTTTTTGGCAGCCGAGACTCGCACAATCCATACAAGCAAGTTTCGTGCTGCAATGAAAATAGCCATAGATAACAAATAGTTACGTAGGCATCTGTTTGCGCTGCCCCATCAGCGATGTGCAGGTGTCAAGTTTTTCGACACCCTGCGCTTGCCCCATCTTCCGCTGCTCTCATCGCAAGTTACTTTGCGACTGCCTGCTCCAGCATCTGCACCATGGTTGCATAGCCCCTGCTGCGGGCCAGTGCCAGCGGCGTGGTGCCTTGCCGGTCGGTGAGTTGGGTGCTGGCCCCGGCGGCAAGCAGTGCGCGCAGCACTTCCTGGTGCCTCGGGCCGCCATTGCCCAGCACAATCGACTCGATCAGCGCTGTCCAGTGCAGGTTGTTCACATGGTCCAGCGGTGCACCGGCGGCAATCAGCTGCTTCACGACGCCGTCATGGCCCAGATGTGCGGCGGCAATCAGCGCGGTGCCGTCATAACGGCTGGTGGTGAGTTTGGCGCTGGCGCCGAGTGACAGCAGCACGCGCAGGGTGTCGTAGTCGTCGGCCACGGCGGCTATGGTCACGGCGTCGTAGCGGTCGCTTTCCAGCAGTTCCAAGTTGGCACCGGCCTTGGCCAGCGCGCGGATGGCATCGCGCTGGCGGGCGAAGGTGGCCACATGCAAGGGGGTGCGGCCATGGGCGTCACGCGTGTTCACATCGGATTTTGTGGCGACGAGTTTTTCAATTTTTGCCACCTCGCCCCGATGCGCGGCAGCGTGAAGGCCCGTGTATTTCGCTACCTCGGAGGGGGTTGGCGGCACCTGGGCGCGGGCAGCGGGCGCTGCAAACAAGGTCAGGCCCATAACGCTGGCCAACGCCCAGCCTGGTAGCACGCGATGCAATGGACCTCGATTGAGGGTTGCCATGGCTTACTTCAAAAGCTCTTTGACTTTGTCAATTCCTGCCATCGCACACTGCTCGTCCAGGTGCCCGCCCGGTGCACCGCCCACGCCCACTGCGCCAATCACCTCATTGCCTACTTTGATCGGCACGCCGCCACCCACCAGCAAAAAACCGGGGATGTAGACCAGATTCGCGGCGGCCGGGTTCTTCTGCGCGCCTTCCATCATGGCCAGCGTCGTGTTTTTGGCTGAGGCCGAGGTAAAAGCCTTTTCCTGGGCTGCACCCGCGGTGTGCGGGCCGGCATTGTCTGCCCGCTGCACGGCGCGCACGGTGCCTGCGCGGTCAACCACGGTGGCAGTCACCGCGTAGCCGCTGGCGGTGCAGGCAGCAACCGTTGCGCCGGCAATCTGGTTGGCCAGATCCAGCGACATGTTTTTCTCGGTGCGCACTGCCTGCGCGCTGGCCGCCATGGTGACGATGGACAGGACAAGGGCAGAGACTTGGTTCAGTTTGGCCATAGGGGTTCTCCAGATTGGGGTTCGGCAAAAACGGTTCGATCAACCGTGAGAGAACTTTAGGGGCACGGGAGTGCGTTGAACATGCGTAGCGCTACGCGCGGGCCCGCGTAGAAGTACGCAGCGAATACGCAGCGGCCTAGCCACCAGCGTGCCCGTCCACCAGGGCGGCGTACTGCCGGATCATCTGCGCCAGCGAATCGACTTCCAGCCTGGCAAACAGGCGGGCGCGGTGCGTCTCTACCGTGCGGGGCGACACGTCCAGCGCACGGCCCATTTCCTTGTTGGTCAGCCCTGCAACGATCAGCTCCAGCACTTCATGCTCGCGCGCTGAGAGCTGGGTGAAGCGTTCACGGGTCTGCCGGTCGATGGTGTTGCGCTGGCGTGATTTGACGTGTTGGCGCACGCCGTTTTGCAGCGCCTCCAGCAACGCCTCGTCGTTCACCGGTTTCTCCAGAAATTCAGCGGCACCGGCTTTGAATGCGCGCCGGCACATCTGCACCGTGCCGTGGCCTGTGAGCATGATGACGGGCTGGTCCACGCCCTGCGCCACCAGCGTCTCCAGCACCGCAAGGCCGCTGATGCCGGGCATGCGCACGTCCAGCACGATCACGCCAATGCTCTGGCGGTCAAACCCGTTGATGAAGGCCTGCGGATCGCCCCAGGTTTGCACACGCAACCCCACCGTGCCAATCAGCAAGGCCAGGCTGGCGCGCACCGCCTCATCGTCGTCGATCAAATGGACAAGCGGAGACAGCGGTTGCGGGGTACAAGTCAGCGGCGCGGTCATGGTTGAAGTGATGGCCGGTGTTATGGCACCAGCGGCAAACTCAGGCAAAACTCAGCCCCGCGCGGCACGCGGTTAAACGCGGTGAGCGTGCCGCCCATGCCGCCGGTCAGCGTTTCACACAGGCTCAGGCCCAGCCCCAGACCGCCTTTGCGGGTGGTAAAAAACGGCTCAAAGATGCGCGAGACGACGTTGTTGGCCATGCCAGGGCCGGTGTCTTGCAGGGTCAGGCGGCCGCGCTTGTCGGCCACGTCCAGCTTCAGGGTCAACGTGCGTTGCGGCGCGGGCACCAGCTCCAGCGCCTGCAGGGCATTGATCATCAGGTTGTGAATGATCTGCTCCAGCGCTACCGGCTCGGCCAGCACCGTGAACTCCGGCCCGTCCATTTCCACTGCGGGTGAGATGCCCAGGCGGGCGAGTTCAGGCTCTAGCAGGTACACCGCACTGCGCGCGGCCACCAGCAAGCTCACCTGTTCCACCTGTCCACCCAGGTCGGGCTGTTCGACGGCCCGGCGCAGGCGGTTGACCACGTCAGAGGCGCGTTTGGCCTGGTCGGTGGCCTGTGCGATGGCGGTCCTGGCGGTGCCCAGGTCAGCCGGGTCGGGGGGGTCTTCCGCCAGCAGCCGGCCTGCTGCCTGGGTTGACGCGAGGATGGCAGTGAGCGGCTGATTGAGCTCGTGCGCCAGCCCGGCGGCCAATTCACCCAGCGTGTTCAAGCGGCCAATTTGCCCCAGGCGCAGCAGCTCTTCGGCCCGGTGCCGGTCATGGCGCTGGCGCAAAAGCGCGCGCGCCGCCAGCAGCAGCACGGCCACCAGCAGCGACCAGCTCAGCATCCAGCCCCAAGGCAGCTGCGCCCAGCCCACCTGGCGCCCGGCCACCAGGAGGAACGGCTGGCTATCCGCGCTCAACGGTTTGCGGAAGTCAAAGTGCCAGCCCCGCGCTGGGTTGCGCACGGTGTTGCCGGGTTGCAGCACCAGCGTTTGCTCGTTGTGCTCCAGCGTCACGCGCACCGGGCTGGCGTCGCTTGCCATCGGCCACTCGCTCCACGGAATCATGGCGCGGATGTCAATCAGCAGTGCAAAGCTGGTCGGCTCGCCACCCAGCACCAGGTGGTAGCGTGCTTTGGCAAAGTTGACTTCGGCCAGCGCCGGGCGCTTGAGGCGGCGTGACTCAGCTTCGGCTGCGCGCAGCGCTTCGTCTGACCACGAGGCGTCACGGTCGCGGCGCTGCACCGACAGAATCTGCGGATAGACCGATGGCAGCCGCTGCTCGGGGCGCGCGCTTTCATCCGCTGGGCGCAGCAGGGCCAGCGTGGACAGCACGGCATCGTGCTGGGCTGCTTTCTGGCTGAGCAGGCGGTGGGCAATGCGCGCATCGGTGTCGAACGCATCGCGCAGTTTGGAAAGCTCGAGCCGCGCCATCAGCAGTGCGCCGACCAGTGAGACCACGCACCACGCCAGCGCCCAAGGGGCATGGCGCCTCAATTGTGTGACCGCGTAATATGCCATGGCGCCCTGCATCCCGTGAAGAAGACTGTGGATGATTCTGGCACAGACTTGGCGTGCACAATTCAGTGGCTGCCAAGCACAGGGTGCGCTATTTTTTTTGAACTTCAGTAGGAATTGACATGACCATCTGCCCCGCGCTGGAGACCTGCCCATGATCGCCGTTTTGCAGCGTGTCAGCGAGGCGCGTGTTGTGGTGGATGGCGCGGCCGTTGGAGAAATCGGCCCCGGCCTGCTGGTGCTGCTTTGCGCCGAGCAGGGCGATACAGAGGCGCAGGGCGACAGGATGCTGGCCAAGATTTTGAAGCTGCGCATCTTCAGTGACGGCGCTGGCAAGATGAACCTGAGCGTGCAGAACATGCGCGACGCGTCGGACGGCGAAGCGGCAGTGGGTGGCCTGCTGATCGTGAGCCAATTCACCCTGGCGGCTGACGTGTCAGGCGGCAACCGGCCCAGCTTCACCGCAGCAGCCAGGCCCGATGAGGGCCGCAGGCTGTACGACTATTTTGTGGCGCGGGCCAGGCTGGCGCACCCGATGGTGCAGACGGGTCAATTTGGCGCAGACATGCAGGTGCACCTGGTGAATGACGGACCGGTGACGATTTCCCTGCGGATTCCGCCGGTTTTTTGAATGCTATATAAACAATAGCTGTTTAAGCAATGTGGACGAGGGCTACAGGCCAATTTTAGGGGGAATCAAGCGCTTTTCGCCCGATGCCCGCTCACCTCGGCCCCATCGTCCGCCTTCAGCCGCCCAAAGCCCGCGACGCCGATCAAGGCGAGCACCGCCATGACCCCGAAGGCGACCCTGAAATCCACCGCCGCAAGGGCGATGCGCCCATGCGCCATTTGCGACAGGGCCAGCGTCAGCGCGCCCAGTGCTGCACCCAGGGCTGAGGCCATTTGCGAGCTCATGGTTGACAGGGTAGACGCAGCACCGCGATGGGCAGGCTCGATGTCGGCAAAGGCCAGCGTGTTCATGCAGGTCATCTGCATCGACCGCATCGCGCCCGAGGCCACCAGCAGGGCCACGGTCAGCACCAGCGGCGTGTCGGCCTGCAACAGGGCGCAACCCAAGAGCGAGGCGGCGGCCAATGTGCCACCGACCCGCATGACCCGGCGAAACCCCCACCGGCGCAGCACTGGCGTGGTGACTGTCTTCATCAACAGATTGCCCATGAAGTAAGCCAGTGTGAACAGGCCTGCCTGCACTGCGCCCATGCCAAAGGCCAGCTGAAACATCAGCGGCAGCAGGAAGGGCGCTGCCTGCATGCAGGTTATGAACAGCGTGCCTGCCCCCACTGTGGCGACCGAAAAAGTGCGCACCTGCAAAGGGGCCAGACTCACCACCGGGTTTGGCGTGCGGCGCAGATGGCGCAACGCGATGACACCGGTGACCAGGCCCGCCATCGCAAGGCCGAGCGGCACGCCCCAATCGGCCAGCGTTCGCCCGGCCTGCGCAGCGCGCTCAAATCCCAGCAGCAACAGCACCAGCGACGCAGCACAGAGAATGCAGCCGAGCCAGTCCAGCGCAGCCGGCCGGGGCACCGGCGTGCGGGGCACCCAGCGCCACACGGCATACAAACCCAGCAGCCCCACCGGCAGGTTGATGAAAAAATTCCAGTGCCATGACGCATAGGTGCTGATAAAGCCGCCCAGCGGCGGCCCCAGCACCGGTGCCAGAAGGGACGGCCAGACGATCATGGCAATGGCCGCCATCACCTCCGACTTGGCCGCATTGCGCAGCACCAGGGTGCGCCCGACCGGCGCCATGAGACCGACCGCCAGCCCTTGCAAAGCCCGCGCCGCCACCAGTTGCCCCAGGTTCTGCGACAGGCCGCAACCTAACGACGCCAGTGTGAAAACCGCCATCGCGATGGAAAACACGCGCCGTGCCTCCCAGCGGTCTGCCAACCAGCCACTGGCAGGAATGATCGCCGCCGCGGCCAGCAAATAGACGGTGACCCCGGCGGTCAACGCCAGCGGCGTGACGCCCAGGCTCTGGGCCATGAGCGGCAGCGACGTGTTGAGGATCGCGCCATCCAGCAGCATCATGAAAAATGCCCCGGCGACGATCAGCGCCACGCGCCTTGTGGAGACTGCGGGGGGATATGACGCGTTGTTGGCGGCGCTGCCCTCAGCAGCGGCCTGCGTGTAGCCATCTGCTTTGGTCGGCGCTTGGGCCCGTCCGTCGGCCTGTGCGTTGGTCATGGGGGTCGCTGTGCCGCTCATCCGGTCTGCTTTCAATACGGGCTTTTGATGCCCAAGCCGGCCAGTATTTCAACCTCGCGCGCCTCCATGGCCTCTGCATCCACCTCGCTGGTTTCATGGTCCCAGCCCTGCGCGTGCAGGGTGCCGTGCACCAGCAGGTGCGCGTAATGTGCTTGCAATGTCTTGCGCTGTTCTTTGGCCTCACGCGCGATGACGGGCGCGCACAGCACCAGGTCGGCGGTGACGATGGGCTTTTGCGTGTAGTCAAACGTGAGGACGTTGGTGGCGTAATCCTTCTTGCGGTAGTCACGGTTCAGCGCCTGGCCTTCTTCGGCATCGACGATACGCACGGTGATCTCTGCATCAGTTTGCAGCGCATGGCGAATCCAGCGCGCGACGCTGTGGCGGGGCAGGGCGGCGCGGTGGCGCTCCAGCAATGCTACAGGGGCCAGTTTGCCGAATTGCAGAGATAAAATCAGGTTTTTTAGCATAATTGGGGGGTAAAATTGGCTGTAGCCCCCGTCTAGCAACCATAGACAGCTATTAATTATATAGTAGTCTGCATTTTGGCCTGATTCAAATCTCGCTGCACCATCCGCAAAAATTGTTCGATGAGCTCACCGGCCGTCTTTCTTGAGTGCCACAGCGCGCGTGCGCTTGGCCCCTGGCTTGGGCGTCACGGCGGGCAGGGCGGGCCGGTCTGCGCCCGAGCGGCCTGGCGCATCGTACGCATCCACAATGCGCGCCACCAGGGGGTGGCGCACCACGTCGGCGCTGGTCATGCGACAGATCGCTATGCCTTCCACGCGCCGCAGCACGCGCTCGGCGTCAATCAGGCCGCTGAGTTGGGTTTTAGGCAGGTCAATCTGGCTCACGTCGCCGGTGATCACGGCCTTGGCGCCAAAGCCGATGCGCGTCAAAAACATCTTCATCTGCTCGGGCGTGGTGTTCTGCGCCTCGTCCAGAATGATGAACGCGCCATTGAGCGTGCGCCCGCGCATAAAGGCCAGCGGCGCGACTTCAATCGTCTGGCGCTCAAACGCTTTTTGCACCTGTTCAAAGCCCATCAGGTCGTACAGCGCGTCGTACAGCGGGCGCAGGTACGGGTCGATCTTCTGGTTCAGGTCGCCGGGCAAAAAGCCCAGGCGCTCGCCCGCTTCCACCGCCGGGCGCGTGAGCACAATGCGCTGCACGCTGCTCCTTTGCAGGGCGTCAACCGCCATCGCCACGGCCAGGTATGTCTTGCCGGTGCCAGCCGGGCCAATGGCAATCGTGATGTCGTGGCTGGCAATGTTGTCCAGGTAGGTGGCCTGGTTCAACGTGCGCGCCTTCAGGTCGCTGCGCTTAGTCTTGAGCGTGGCAACAGCAGAGTCATCCATGTCGCCATCGCCTGCCAGCATCAGTTGCACCGTGGCGGGCTCTATCGGCCGCGCGGCCATTTCGTACAGGGCTTGGAGCATCTCCATGCCGCGTTTGGCATTGGCCTTGGTGCCATCGACCTTGAACTGCTCATGCCGGTGCGCAATTTTGACTTGCAGCGCCGCCTCAATCGTGCGCAGGTGCTCGTCCATCGGGCCGCACAGATGGCCCAATCGGGTGTTGTTGGGCGGGGAGAACAGGTGTCTGAGAATCAAGCTGATAATTCCTTGCGTTGTTTCCCCAATGATAGGCAAAAGATGAGCAGTTTGATGACCCCATTCATTACCCCCTTGGCGGATGGCCCGAATGATCGGTAGATTGCACGGCCAGCTGGTCGAGAAAAACCCACCGCAACTCATTGTGGACTGCAATGGTGTGGGCTACGAAGTGAGCGTGCCCATGAGCACGTTTTACAACCTCCCCGCGCTGGGCGAGAAGGTGACGCTGCTCACGCATTTTGTGGTGCGTGAAGACGCGCAGCTGCTCTACGGCTTTGCCACGCAGGCCGAGCGCGAGGCGTTTCGCCAGCTCATCAAAATATCAGGCGTGGGGCCGCGCACGGCCCTTGCCGTCCTGTCGGGTATGAGTGTGGCCGAGCTGTCGCAAGCCATCACCTTGCAGGAAGCGGGCCGACTGGTCAAAGTGCCCGGCATCGGCAAAAAAACCGCTGAGCGCCTGTTGCTGGAGCTCAAAGGCAAACTCGGTGCCGACATCGGCCTGCCCACGCATCTGGCCAACGATGCGCAGGGCGACATATTGCAAGCCCTGTTGGCCCTGGGCTACAGCGACAAGGAAGCCGCCATCTCGCTCAAGGCACTGCCAAAGGATGTGGGAGTCAGCGAGGGGATCAAGCTGGCATTGCGGGCGTTGGGGAAGTAATACCGTAAAATAAATTGCTTACCTGTAGGAGCCTTGTAATGAGCACCGTTTCCAGCAAAGGTCAAATTACTTTGCCCAAACCCTTGCGCGACCGCCTGGAGCTAAAGGCCGGCTCGCAGGTTGATTTTGTTGTCAACGCAAGCGGAGAAATCGTTTTGAAGCCCGCCAAAAAGCCGCTGAACAAAGCCGCCGAAGCCTATCGTGCAGCGTTGATCTCTGTCAGTGGCAGCGCCGACAAACGCTTTGCCACGACCGATGAATTCATGCGTTTCGTGCGCGGCTGACTTTTTCTAAAGCGCGTCCATGGGCCGAGTCCTTGTCGATACCAATGTCTTGATCGATATTCTGCAAAGAGACCCGGTCTGGTTTGAATGGTCGGTGGATCAAATGGCTTTGCACAGCATGGCCAATGAACTGTGCATCAATCCCATTATTTATGCTGAGCTGGCCCAGCGATTTGAAAGCCGCGTGCAGCTTGACCGCGTCGTCTCAAAACTCAAGCTGGGTTGGCTGGAGATGGATCGCGACACCTTGTATGTGGCCTCGCAGGCATTTGCCGTGTACCGCAGTCGGGCTGGCAGTAAAGGCAATGTCTTGGCCGACTTTTTTATCGGCGCACAGGCGCTGCAACAGCGTTGCAAATTGCTGACCCGTGATGGCAAACGCTATCGCACATACTTTCCGAGTGTGGAGCTGATTGTTCCAGCCGTCAACTGAAGTGGGTATCAAGGCTCGAAGCGTCGCCGGGCAGTCAAATTTAGGTCAGACGCCAAACTTTACCTTCAGCCACCTAAGCAGTTCCTGCTGGTCCGCCGCCGTGGCCCGGCGCACCTGAACCAGCAGTTTGTTGAGATCGGGCCGCTGCAACGTGATATTGGCCGCGCCTTCGTTGCAAACTGAGCAAATGGCTTTCAGGTTACCTGCGTCATCACTGCCACCCAGGCTTTTGTCGATGACATGCCCGATGTGCAGGCGGGTTTTGCGTGTGGGGTCGTAGGGGTGCGGCTCACCAGCTACCGCACCGCACATCTGGCACGTAAAGCCATTGCGGTCCAGCACAAAAGCCCTCGTCTCTTTGGAGATGCCTCTTGCAAAAGCGGGTTGTGGCTTGGGCGTTTCAAGTAAATACTGCCCAGGCTTTAATTCGGCTCGGTCGTTGTGCGTAAGAATCAAAAAGCCTTCTTCGGTGCGCAATTCACGCACCCTGCGCGCCCACTCGCTGATATTGCCTGCAATCAGACGAAGCTCCGCCGAATCAATCACTCGGCCAAGGTTTGACAGGAAATGCGCGCGCAGCCGGGGCACGTGCACCGCCCGCTTTCAAAACAACTTTTGACGTTGTGGTTTTGCCAGCGGCGAGCCTAGCCATCACGCCGCGCGCTTCATCAGCCGGTGCGCCGCCGCCTGTTCGATGGCGCTGGCAATCTGTGTGCTGACGGCGTGCGCCACAGGCGGTGGAAACGCGTTGCCGACTTGGCGGTAAGACGGCGTTTTCTTGCCAGCAAACTGCCAGTCATCCGGAAAGCCCTGAATGCGCGCGCACATGCGCACGGTGAGCCGTGGCATGCCCTCAAAATCTGCCGCCGGCGGCTCATTGGCCAGAGCGCGACCGTCCACGCCCAAAGCCGCCCAGGCAGCCCGAGAGCGGGTGGGGCCCAAGTCGGGGCCTCCATGCTTCTTGCTGCCCCCTACCAGCGTGGGTGCAATGGCCTTGGCCTGATCGCGCCAAGCGTCCGCGCCGTGCCAGCCATTGGCTGCCATCAAATCGTGCAGAAGCATTCCGACGGTGGGTGGCAATTTCAGGGACGGTGCTGGCCAGCGGAAATAAGGGGCGATTTCATGTCGTACGGCAACACACACGACCCGCGGGCGCAACTGGCTAACACCAAAATCTGCCGCGTTGAACAAGTGCCAATCCGACCGGTAGCCCATGGCTTTCAACTGACGGGAAATGTTGTGGCGGTATTCCACAAACATCGCATCCATAAGGCCACGTACGTTTTCCAGCATGACAGCCTGGGGACGGGTTTCGTCCACCACGCGGATGGCTTGCGGAAACATATCGCGCTCGTCATTTGCACCCAATTGCTTGCCTGCTTTTGAGAATGGCGGGCAAGGCACGCCACCCGCCACCAGGTCAACGCCGCGATAGGCACGGGCATCAAACTGGCTCAAATCACCTTCAATCACGTTCCATTGCGGACGGTTGAGTCTCAGCGTACTGCAGGCGGCCGCGTCAATTTCCACCAAGGCCTCATGATCAAAGCCGGAGCGCTCCAGCCCCAGGGCTTGGCCGCCCGCGCCGGCGCATAGTTCAAGTGAGTTCATGGATCGCTTCTAGGCTGGGTTGGATGCTGGTTGGAGGGCACTGTCTGCGGGAAAGTCTGAAGAAAAGTCCAAAGGACATGGCTGTACGTTTTTACAGTTATATTATCAGGGTATTTAGAGCATCAGCCAACACATTTCCAGCGAATGTTCAGGTGCAAACTATAGTGCCCAGTCCGTCCCAGGCATCCCTTTCAATTCAACACCGTGAGCATCCAAACTGACGACTTCGCCACCCCGCCGCCCAAGCGGGTGATCTCGGGCACGCCCGCGTCACCGCAGGAAGAAGCCATCGAGCGTGCGCTGCGGCCCAAGCTGCTGGACGAGTATGTGGGGCAGGCAAAAATCCGCGAGCAGCTTGAGATTTTCATCAGTGCGGCCAAAATGCGTTCGGAGGCGCTCGACCATGTGCTGCTGTTCGGCCCGCCGGGCCTGGGCAAAACCACGCTCTCCCACATCATTGCGCATGAACTCGGCGTCAACCTGCGCCAGACCAGTGGCCCGGTGCTGGAAAAACCCAAAGACCTGGCGGCGCTCTTGACCAATCTTGAGAAGAACGACGTTCTGTTCATTGATGAAATCCACCGCCTAAGCCCCGTGGTCGAAGAGATTTTGTACCCCGCGCTGGAAGACTACAAGATCGACATCATGATTGGCGAAGGCCCGGCCGCGCGCAGTATCAAGCTGGATTTGCAGCCGTTCACGCTGGTGGGCGCCACCACGCGCGCGGGCATGCTGACCAACCCGCTGCGCGACCGCTTTGGCATTGTGGCGCGGCTGGAGTTCTACACCGCCGAAGAGCTGGCGCGCATCGTGCACCGCAGTGCCGGTTTGCTTAAAGTTCCGACCGACGAGAAAGGCGGCTTTGAGATAGCCCGGCGCTCACGCGGCACGCCGCGCATAGCCAACCGGCTGCTGCGGCGTGTGCGCGACTATGCGGATGTGAAAGGCAGCGGCAGCATTACGCTGGACATCGCCAACAAGGCGCTGGCCATGCTGGACGTGGACCCGCAGGGTTTTGATGTGATGGACCGCAAGCTGCTGGAGGCAGTGATCCACCGCTTTGACGGCGGCCCGGTCGGGCTGGACAACATTGCCGCCAGCATTGGCGAGGAGCGCGAGACGATTGAGGACGTGATTGAGCCCTACCTCATCCAGCAAGGCTACTTGCAGCGCACGCCGCGCGGGCGCATTGCCACCTTGGCGGCGTACCGGCATTTGGGTGTGATGCCGCCCAAGGCCAATCCGGAACTCTTCGGGGCTTAACCTAAGGCCGCCAGGGCCGATTCACCGGTGGCGGCTTTCAAAGGGCGCAGTTCCGGTAAGGTATTCGGCACGGCTGCGACTGATCCAGACACTTACAAAGAACCGAACCATGAACCCGTCCTCGAACCCAGCCTGGTGCAAGAAAACTTCCATGGACTGTCTGGGCCTGGCAGCGGCATGCATTGCGTGGGCGCTTGCCGTTGGCGCCGCAGCCTTGCCGCTTTCGGCCATCGCGCAGGCGGGAGCCATCAAGGGTCAGTCTGCCGTAGTGCAGGGGACCACGGCTGCAGGTGCTGAATTTGACGCCAGCAAGCTCAAAGGCAAAGTGGTCATGGTGTTCTATTGGTCAGCGGGGTGCGGCGTTTGCCTGTCCCACATGCCCGAGCTGCGCAGCAACCTGACGGGCTGGAAGGGCAAGCCGTTTGAGCTGGTCACTGTGAATGTGGATGCCGACAAGGCCAACTGGCTGGCCTATGAGCAGATTGCGTCCAGGACACAGACCCAGCCCCTCGCAGCGATCTGGAGCGGCGCTGGCGTCAGCCAAAAGCTGCCCGTTACACTGGTTCTTGACACGCGGGGGAAAGTCGTCGCCCGGCACGATGGCCGCATCGCACCAGAGGCATGGGACGAAGTCGCTGAGATTTTGCCGTGACTCTTGGGCCCTTTGCCATTCAGCCCGGTCAGCCCAGTCAGCCGAGCTGGCCCCGCAAATAATCCAGCAGCGCCCGGTTGCGCGTGAGCTGCATGCGCTCGGGCGTGGCCACGGCGTTGATGGTGTTGCCAAATTTTGTCACCGCTGTCCAATCGGGCAGCAGCCTGACCAGGCGGCCTGCGGCAATGTCTTCCGCGCACACATACAGCGGCAGCAGCGCCACGCCCAGCCCGGCCACGGCGGCCAAGGCCACCGCGTCGGCGTTGTTGGCGTGGTAGCGGCTGTGCACCCGTACCCGCTGCACTTCGTCACCCCTGGCCAGTTGCCATGAGTCGTCCGAGCTCTCACGCCAGTAACTCATGCACGGGTGTGCCGTCAAATCCTGCGGGACATCTGGCATGCCGGTTGCATACAGATGGGCGGGCGCGGCGCAGATCACCCAGTCCAGCCGCGCCACTGGCGTAACGCGCAAACCAGGCGCGGCAGTGGCCGTCATGCGCAACGCAATGTCAATGCGCTCGTAGGCGATGTCCATCAGCCGGTCGTCCAGCAGCAGTTCGACCTCGATGGCGGGGTGGCGGGCCAGAAACCCCGGCATCAGTCCCGCCAGCACCTTTTGCCCCCACGAGCCTGGCGCGGTGATGCGAATCTGGCCGCTCAAGGATTGTCGCAAGTCCCGCAGACGCTCGTCGGCATTGCCCAATGCCAGCAGCGCCTGGCGGGCAAAGTCAAGGTAGGCTTCGCCTGCAGGCGTGAGCGCAATGCGCCGGGTGCTGCGCGCAAACAGCGTCGCCTGTACCACCTGCTCCAGCTGGGCCACACGCTTGCTGACCACGCTTTTGCTGATGTCAAGCTCAGCCGCCGCAGCGCTCACGCCCAGATGCTCGGCCACCTTGACGAAGGTTGCCAGCATGTCGGTGGATATGCTCGATGGGCTCAAAGTGCTCATTTGCGCGGGCGCTGGTGGAGTTTTAATTGTCAACTATACGAGAACAATCCGTTTGCATTCCAGCAGATGCGCTTTGCGCTGTCAAACCCTAGACTGGCATCTGCGGTGGACTTTTTCATCAAAGCCGCGGCAAAACAACAGCAAAGCATCAGGACATAACCCACAGGAGACAGCATGAAAATCTACGCCGACCCGATCACCGTCAACTGCCGCAAGGTGCTGGCAGGCATGGCCTTCCTGGACGCGCCGTTTGAGCGAGTGCATGTTGACTATTTCAAGGGCGAGCACAAGGAGGCGGCGTACCTGGCCGTCAACCCCAACGCATCCGTGCCGTCCCTGGCCGATGGCGATTTTGTGTTGTGGGAATCCAATGCCATCCTGCAATATGTGGCCGACAAGATGGGCCGCGAATCGGCTTACCCCAAAGACCTGCAAAAGCGCGCCGACATCAACCGCTGGCTGCTGTGGGAATCATCCACCTGGTTTCCAAACTGCTATGCGTTTCTGGTAGAAAACTGTGTCAAGCCGCTGCTGGGCGGCCAGGCCGACCCGGCCATATTGGCAGCGCAGGCCGAGCAATTTCACAAGCTGGCAGGCATTCTGAACGCGCGTCTGGCCAAGCATGCCTGGGTCTGCGGCGATGCGCCAACCATTGCCGACATTGCGCTGGCTGCGCCGCTGCACCTGCACCCTTACCAGCAGTTGCCGCTGTCTGACCACCCGCACCTGAAACGCTGGATGACCGAACGTGTCGAAGCGCTGCCCGCCTGGCAAAACACCTATGTTGGCCCGGGCTTCACGCTGACGCGCCCGGCTTGAGTTGACTTAGATAACGCGCCGAGCGAAACCGGCTCGGCCCAACCAATGAATCCACGATGACCTTGAAAAACGTCCGCGCTACGCTCAATTACTCGTTAGACAACGGCATCCCGCCCGACTACTACTTTTATGACCCCGACGAAACGGTGGTGCGCAACCCGCCCGGCACCGATCCGCATGAAGTGCAAATCCACGATGCCTGGCCGCAGGTGGACAGCATTTCGCTGGACCGGGAAGGGTTTGCGCTAAAAGCCTTCACGGCTGCCTTTGACGCGTTTGACGATGACACGGCCATTCACAGCCGCTTTTATCCGCAAGTGGTCGAATTCGTCAAACAGCATACGGGTGCAAAACGCGTCGAGGTCTTTGACCACACCATCCGCAAACGCCTGCCCGCTGATTTGAAACAGCAGACCACGGTGCAACGCCCGGCTGTGCTGCTGGTGCACAGCGACTACACGGTTGCGTCCGGCCCGCAGCGCGTGCGCGACATCGTGCCCGGTGATGCTGACAAGCTGCTGCAAGGGCGCGTAGCGTTTTTCAACGTGTGGAAACCGCTGTACCGCCGGGTGGAAGAGCTCCCGCTGACCATGTGCGACGCCAGCACCCACGCGCCAGCTGACATGCTGCGCATGGACCTGAAATACAAGGAGCGTACCGGCGAAATCTACGTAATGCGCTACTCCAGCGCCCACAAGTGGTTCTACTTTCCGCAGATGGAGCCAACGCAGGCGCTGCTGCTCAAGACCTACGATTCCGAGACCGATGGCCGTGCCCGGTTCATGGGGCACAGCGCGTTCGAAGATCCCACTTCAAAACCC
>JANYJD010000187.1 GCA_025358555.1 Rhodoferax sp. | reverse complement strand
CTTTTCTCACCAGGACCCGGGCTTCATTGACCATGTGGCCAACAAGAAATCCGACATCGTGCGCATCTACCTGCCGCCGGATGCCAACTGCCTGCTGTCGGTCACCGACCATTGCCTGCGCAGCCGCAACTATGTGAATGTAATCATCGCGGGCAAACAGCCCCAGGCGCAGTGGCTGGACATGGATGCTGCCGTGCGCCACTGCGCGGCGGGTGCTGGCATCTGGGCCTGGGCCAACAATGGAGGCGTCGGCGGCAAGGCAGACCCCGACGTGGTGATGGCCTGCGCCGGTGATGTGCCCACGCTGGAAGCGCTCGCCGCAGTCACCCTGCTGCGCGACTACGTGCCCGACATCCGCATCCGCTTTGTCAACGTGGTGGACTTGATGGCGCTGCAGCCCCCGACGGAGCATCCGCACGGCCTGCATGACCATGAATTTGACGCGCTGTTCACCACCGACAAGCCCGTGATCTTCGCCTTCCACGGCTACCCGGTGATGATCCACAAACTGACCTACCGCCGCCGCAACCACGGCAACTTCCACGTGCGCGGCTACAACGAGGAAGGCACCACCACGACCGCTTTTGACATTGTGGTGCTGAACAACCTGGACCGCTACCAGCTCGCGCTGGATGCCATCAGAAGAATCCCGCGCCTCGCACACCTGGTGGAAGCAGAAACCGCACGCTACTGGGCCACCATGCAGCGGCACAAGCTCTATATCAGCGAGCATGGGGACGACCTGCCCGAGGTGAGGGACTGGCGGTGGACCCCTGGGACGGCATGAACGACCGCAACGGCATGAAACCCATGACAGTGCTGGCGCTGAACAGCGGCTCGTCATCTTTCAAGTTTGGCCTGTACCAGGTGCTGCCGCCGTCGCCACACGCGTCAGGCCTTAAGCCGTTGCTGTCAGATTCAATTGCTGCGTCCAACCCGCAGGAAGCGATTGCGGGCATCGCCAGCCGTATCGCCAAATCCTGCCTGGCAGCACCGCAGGCCATCGGTCACCGCATCGTGCATGGCGGCCCGGCGTTGCGTCAGCATTGCATGATGGATGGCGCGGTGCTGCAGCAACTGGAAGCCGCAGCGCCGTTTGCGCCGTTGCACACCCCTGCGGCGCTGGCATCCATACACGCCGCGCAACAAAGCTTTGCGGGGCTGCCCCACGTGGCGTGCTTTGACACTGTGTTTCACGCCAGCATGCCAGACATGGCCCGCGTGTTGCCCCTGCCTGCCGCATTGCAGCGGGAAGGCATCCACCGGTACGGCTTTCACGGCCTGTCCTGCGAATCAATCGTGCGGCAACTGGGCGATGATTTGCCCACCCGCGCCATCATTGCGCATCTCGGCAATGGGGCCAGCATCACCGCCCTCCATCGCGGGCAGTCCGTTGACACCAGCATGGGGCTCACGCCCGTCGGCGGCGTCATCATGGGCACCCGCAGTGGTGATCTGGATCCTGGCGTTCTGACCTACCTTATGCGCGAAAAAAAGCTCGACGGCGCCATGCTGGAAAACCTGGTCAATCACCAGTCCGGCCTGCTCGGCATTTCAGGCGTCAGCAGCGACATGCGGCGCCTGCATCAAGCCGCGCCCACAAACGCCAAAGCACGGCTCGCGATCCAGATGTTCAGCGCGTCGGTGGCCAAGCAAATCGCTGCCATGGTCACCGTGCTGGACGGCGTTGACCTGATTGTCTTCACCGGCGGCATTGGCGAAAACGATGCGCGGGTGCGCACTGACATCTGCCGGGGTCTGTCATGGATCGGCATCAGTCTGGACGAACACCGCAACCAAGCTGCCTGTGACACCCTCCACAGCGTTGACCGCCATTCCGTCAACAATGCCATCCACAGTACAAAGTCGCGCTGCGCAGTACGCGTGATCGCATCCCAGGAAGACGGGCAAATCGCCCGCCACACGTGGGAACTGGTCCCCTCGCAGCATCAGGGCGCGTAGGTTTCTTCTGCCCGTACAGATCAGAAAAACCGGAAGTCATCGTCGTCATCCATGTCCCTTGCCATAGCCCTCGCTTCACGCTGGCGGGCCTTGATCCAGGCTTTGAAGACGGCAATGTCGCCGGGGATTTCAATGTCTTTCTTGATCTGCCGGATATGGCGCTGCAGCTCGGCAATGTCTTTCAGCAGGCGCGGCATGACGCTCTGGGGCTTGAGCATCAGGTGCGGGGGAAGCTGGAACATTTGCCGCATCGGCTCTTCCAGATACGCAATCTCCTGCTCCAGCTCGGCCAGTTGGTCTTTCAGGATTTTGTTGAAGTGCTTCAGGCGCTCTTCAGACAGCCCGGCAATGGTGGCGGCATCAATGTGTTCCAGCTCCAGTTGCAATTCCAGCAACAGCAGCAGGTCTTTTTTGTCATAAGCCTGGTTGACGCGCTGCATCAGCCCGGTTTTGCGTGCGCGCTCCGCCGGGTCGCTCTCACGGTCAGGGTGCAGTGCGCTGACCAGCTTGCGGTAGACCTCCCGGATGGACTGGCTGGTCTGCTCTAAATCGGCTTTCTGCTTGTCTTCGCGCGCCTGCTGTTTGGCGGTTTTCTTGCGCTGGCTGCGCCGCGCCTCCTGCTGGTCTTGCCGCTCCATGTCCAGCAGCCGCGCTTTGTCCATCTGCAGCTGGATCTGGTCAATGACGTCCTGGGGTGAGCTGACATCGGCGGTCTCGTCCACCTCTACACCAAACATCTGTGACATGGCTGCTTGCATGCTCTTGGCGGCCGCGGCCTCCTGCGCGTCAAAATCCACGTTGCTGTGCTTGTTGTACATGGCCTTCATCACTGCATCATCGGAGTGAACCACCAGCGGCTCAGCGATATCGCAAATGACGTCAGCCACAAATAGCCGCTCGGGTTTGGTGAGCTTGTGCCGCTGTAGTGCCTGATCCAGCGCGTGCACCATGGCCACCTGCAAGGCATTGAACTTGTCAACCAGTGGACGGTAATCGCTGTCCACTTTTTGCTGGTACGCATCTATCGTGGCCTGCCACTGCGCCAGCTCATGGCGGCTGGCCTCGATTTTTTTGACCAGCGTATTGAACAGCTGCTGGCCTTTGGACAGATTAGGTTGGTCTTGCAAAAGCACGATGCGCAGTGGTGCGGCGGGCGGGGTGAGCTTGAAAAGGTCTGTCATGCCCGGAACTTTACCAAGGATTAAACTGTCCACTTCACCATGCAACGCCTTTTGCTCATCCTCATGATTGCCTTGCTGCCCGTGCGCGGGTGGGCCAGCGACGTGATGTCGGTTGCCAGTGCCACTCAGCAACTTGGCATCGTCACAAGTACTACTGAATTAGTAGCTACTCATGCACTACCAACGAGGGCTACAGCCACTTTTAATAGGTATTTTGAGGCAAAATCGGCTTCCAGCATGCCGTGGGACTGTCCAATGGCTGCACAAGACGGCAGCAGCGCCACGCAAAACCCCAGTGGCAATCCGCTCAAGCCACTTTGCCACAGCTGCAATAGCTGCCAACTTTGCATGGCATTGGTCACCGGCTACCCAATGGCGCTGGTTAGCGCGACGTACCTGCCCCAAGCCGTGCAGCAGGTAGCCACCATCAGCTTCAGCAGCGCCGAGCGCACACCGGGGCTCAAACCGCCTATTTCCTGACCACCACGCCCGTGGTCCGTCCCAATGTTGGACGGGATTGCCGCCTTTGCGGCGTTTGTCTGTCAGGAAAATCATGCTCACGTCAATTGTTGAAGTCCCTCGACCGGATCGCCGCCAGGGTCGCCAGTTTTGTCCGGCCCTTCCAGCCGTCCGTGCTTTGCATCCCATCATCGGGAATGCCTTGCAACGGCTATGGTCCGCAGCGCTGCTGCCTGCGCTGCTGCTGCCGCTGTCCGCGCTGGCCCAGCCAACCCTGAGCCTTGATGGGGCACTGATGCTGGCGCAGCAGCGCTCGCGGCAAATGGTGGCTCAGGACGCCCTCGCGTCGTCGTCCCGGCAAATGGCCCTGGCCGCCGGCCAGTTGCCCGACCCCACCCTCAAGCTGGGCGTCAGCAACCTGCCCGTCACCGGGCCAGACCGCTACAGCTTCACCAGCGACTTCATGACCATGCGATCGGTAGGCGTGGTGCAGGAGTTCACGCGAGTCGGCAAACGCAAGGTGCGCGCCGCCAAGTTTGAGAGGGAAGCCGAGGTGGCACAGGCAGGCCGCGCCGCGTTGCTGGCCAACCTGCGGCGAGACACCGCCATGGCCTGGATGGACCGGCACTACCTGGAACGCATGCTTGAACTGCTGAAAACGCAGCGCACCGAGACGGCCTTGCAGACAGACGCGGCAGATGCCGCCTATCGGGGCGGGCGCGGCAGCCAGGCCGACGTGTTTGCGGCCCGCTCTGCCGTGGCGCAGATAGACGACCGCATTCGCCAGCAGGAACGGCAAATCACCGTGGCGACAACAAAACTGGCGCGCTGGGTGGGTGATGCAGGCACTCAGCCGCTGGCTGCTCCGCCGAGCCTGGCAGCGGTTCATTTGCAAATACACGGTCTTGACCAGCAACTGGCGCATCACCCGCAAATCGCGTTGCTGGAAACGCAGGAGGCGGTTGCCCGCGCTGAGGTTGACATCGCGCAAACCACCAAACAATCCGACTGGAGCCTGGAACTGATGTACAGCCAGCGGGGCTCGGCCTACTCCAACATGATCTCGCT
>JANYJD010000180.1 GCA_025358555.1 Rhodoferax sp. | reverse complement strand
TGGGAGGCTAAATGCGCATCCTGCCACGGCGTCTTTGGCGAGGCCAACAATGTCTACAGCCCGCTGGTGGGCGGCACCACGGCCGACGATATCAAGACGGGCCGGGTGGCGCGCCTGCGCGATGCGGCTTTTCCTGGGCGCACCACGCTGATGAAGGTCTCAAGCCTGTCTGCGCTGTGGGACTACATTAACCGGGCCATGCCCTGGACAGAGCCCAAATCGCTCACCGTGGAAGAGGTCTACGCCACCACCGCGTTCCTGCTCAACCTGGGCGGCATCGTGCCCGACGACTTTGTGCTGTCCAACAAAAACATGGCGGACGCGCAGGCGCGCCTGCCCAACCGCAATGGCACCAGCACAATCCACGCGCTGTGGCCGGGCAGCGAGTTTGGCGGCACGCGCTTGCCGGATGTGAAGGCCGTGCCGTGCATGTCTGACTGCGCCCCACTCAAAGCCGCGCTGACTGGCGCGCTGCCTGGCGCGTTGCGGCAGGGCAAGGTAGGCCTAACCCAGCCAGCCACGGCATCGAAGCAGCCCATCATTGCATCCCTCTACCCCGACTTCGCCCTCAATTCGCACGGCAACCTGGCCCAACAGAACCGGCTGGTCGGGGCGCAGCGCGGGCTGGACACCAGCCGCGCGGGCATTCGCGGCGGCGACACCGTTTCCACCGCTGGCAAGTCCGATGCGCCACCGGTTTTGGCCCAAATTGCGCCCGCCCCGCCCGCCTCGCCGATTGACAATCAGGCGGCCCTGACCTTGGCCAACCGTCACACCTGTACTGCCTGCCATGCCATGGACCAGAGGACGGTTGGGCCGGGTTTTTCCGAAATAGCCAGCAAACACGCCGGGCGTGTGGACTACCTGGCCGCCAGGATCAAGTCGGGTGGTTCAGGCGTCTGGGGCGCGATTCCCATGCCAGCCCAGGGCTTGAGCGAAGCCGACGCAAAGACCCTTGCCGCGTGGTTGGCGGCAGGTGCGGGAAAATAGTCGGTGTCCATTGCACTACCATTGTGCAAATGTGACGATTTAGCTTTCGAATTCACTGTTGGATCAATTGAAGGAGCCTTTTATGCACACCCGTCGCAAGACACTTCAGCACAGCGCGATCGTTGCCGGCTTGCTGGCCACCACGGGCCTGTTTCCGCAGGCGGCGTTTGCCGCCTGGAACAAAGTGGCGTTTGAGGCCAAAGGTTTCGCAGACGCACTCAAGGGTCTGGGCGCAGGCGCGCCGGTGGAGAGCAAAGACGTCACCATCACCGGCCCGGACATTGCCGAAAACGGCGCCGTGGTGCCGATTGGCGCGGCCACGGCGCTGGCGGGCGTCAAGCAGTTGCTGATTCTGGTGGAGAAGAATCCGGCCGCGCTGGTGGCTGTGTTCAACATCACCGACAGTATCGATGCAAATGTGTCCACGCGGACCAAGATGGGCCAGTCGTCAGACGTGTACGCCGTGGCCGTCATGAACGACGGGCGCGCCTTGTACGCCAAGAAAGAAGTCAAGGTCACGCTGGGCGGCTGCGGCGGCTGAATAAATTTCAGGAGTAATAAAATGTCAGATCCAATGCGCATCCGCGCCCAGGTAGCTGGTGCCAACGCCACCGTTCGTGTGCTCATGAGCCACGAGATGGAAACCGGCCAGCGCCGTGACGCTGCTGGCAAAGTCATCCCGGCATGGCACATCACCGAAGTGGCCGCAACCCACAACGGCAAGCCCGTCATGACGGCAGAATGGGGCCCGGCAGTGTCGAAAAACCCGTTTCTGCAATTCACGGTCAAGGGCGCCAAAGCGGGGGACAAAATTGGCATCACCTGGAAAGACAATCGGGGCGATACCCGGACTGACGAAGCCACCGTGTCATGAAGCAGGCGCTGCGGCGGGCGTCAACCGGGCGGACCGTCCTCGCTCTGGCACCTGTCACTGCAATGGCGGCCCTGGTTGTTTTTGCAATCGCCGGATCATCGGACGCGTGGGCGCAGAAGTCTGCCGCCGAGGGCATTGCCGAATACCGCGCCATGCTGCAAGATGGCAACCCAGCCGAGCTGTTTGAAGCAAGGGGCGAAGACCTGTGGCAAAAAAAGCGCGGCCCAAAAAATGAGTCGCTGGAGAAGTGCAATCTGGGCAAGGGCGCAGGCGTCGTCAAAGGCGCTTTTGTGGAATTGCCGCGTTATTTTGCGGACACCCAGCGCGTGCAAGACCTGGAGTCACGCCTGTTGACCTGCATGGAGACCTTGCAGGGCTTTAGCGCCGCCGAGATTGCTGCAACGCCGTTTGGTCAGAAGGAGCAGGTGAGCCTTGAAGGCCTGGTAGCCTGGATTTCGGCCGAATCCCGTGGCATGAAATTCAATCTGCCGCAGGCGCACGTGGCAGAGAAAACCATGTTTGAAGTGGGCAAGCGGCTGTTCTTCACGCGCGGCGGCACGCATGACTTTTCCTGCGCGTCGTGCCATGGATCGGACGACAAACGCATCCGCCTGCAGGACTTGCCCAACCTGACACGCCAGCCCGGCGCGGGCAATGGCTTTGGCGCCTGGCCCGCTTACCGCGTGTCATCCGGCGAGCTGTGGGGCATGCAGCGCCGCCTGAACGACTGCTATCGCCAGCAGCGTTTTCCGTACCCCGGCTTTGCCAGCGACGCCACCATTGCACTGGGCGTGTACATGGGCGTGAATGGCCAGGGCGGTGAATCCATTGCGCCGGCGCTCAAGCGTTGATGCAAAGCGCTGACATCAATCGTGGACCTCATTGGCTGACAACATGAAAAATGACAATACGTGGTTTCTGGCGGGCGCGGTGCTGGCTTCAACGCTGGTGGTTGCGGCCTGCGCCGGTGTGCCGTCGGCACAGGAGCTGGACAAAATCGCCGCGCAAACTCTGGGCGCATCGTTCCGCGACCAGGGCGTTGCCAAAGTAGACCGGCTGGTGCAGGACGACGCCAACCGCGAATGCAGCGCGGCCGACATCGCTGGCAAACCCATTGATGCGCAAGTGGGCCGGCGCATTGAAGCCGCCAGCCTTAAAACCGTGCAGATGCCGCCGGATGGCAAGTTTCTGGGCGACTGGAAACTGGGTGAGGCGATTGCGCAAAACGGGCGTGGGCTGACCTGGACCGACCCTGCCGGATCTGTCAACGGTGGCAACTGCTACAACTGCCACCAGATCAGCAAAGCCGAGGTGTCATACGGCACCATTGGCCCCAGTCTGTACAACTACGGCAAGCTTCGCGGCGTGAGCAACCCCGAGAGCGGCGAGGCCAAAGCCATCGTCGAATACACCTGGGGCAAGCTGTGGAACGCCCGCGCCTACAACGCGTGCTCAGGCATGCCGCGCTTTGGCCATGCGCAAATTCTGGGTGAAAAGCAGCTCAAGGACGTGATGGCGCTGCTGCTGGACCCGGCTTCACCGGTGAACCAGTAGCGCACTTGCATGAACCTGAGTAAGCGCGAGTTCATGCAAGTGCTGGGCGCAGGCACGATGGCCGGCATGGCGCTCGGTCAGCACGCACAGGCCGATGCCTCAACCGCCGCCAACGGGCTGTATGACATCCCCAAGTTCGGCAATGTGTCTTTCCTGCACATGACAGACTGCCACGCGCAGCTCAAGCCGGTCTACTTCCGCGAGCCCAGCGTCAACTTGGGTGTGGGTGCGATGCGGGGCGAGCTGCCGCATCTGGTGGGCGAACATCTCTTGAAAACCGTCAACGTGCGCGCGGGCTCGGCCGAGGCTTATGCGCTCACCCATTTGAATTTCGAGACAGCCGCCCGCCGCTACGGCAAGGTCGGCGGCTTTGCCCACCTGGCCACGCTGGTCAAGCGCATGAAGGCGAGCCGCCCTGGCGCGCTGTTGCTGGACGGCGGCGACACGTGGCAGGGCTCGGGCACGGCGCTGTGGACCCAGGGCCAGGACATGGTCGATGCGGCCAAGCTGCTGGGCGTCGATTTGATGACGGGCCACTGGGAGTTCACCCTGGGGCAGGAGCGCGTCAAGCACATCATCGACCAAGACTTTGCCGGCCAGATTGAATTCATCGCGCAAAACATCAAGACCAATGACTTTGGCGACCCGGTTTTCAAATCTCACGTGATGCGCGAGATCAACGGCGTGCCGTGCGCCATCATCGGCCAGGCGTTCCCGTACAGCCCGATTGCCAACCCGCGCTACCTGATGGCCGACTGGGGCTTTGGCATCCAGGACGAGAACCTGCAAAAGGTGGTGAACGAGGCGCGGTCCAACGGTGCGCAGATCGTCGTGCTGCTGTCGCACAACGGCATGGATGTGGATCTGAAAATGGCCACCCGCGTGAGCGGCATTGACGCCATTTTGGGCGGCCACACGCACGACGGCGTGCCAGTGGCCCGGCTGGTGGCCAACCGGAGCGGCAAGACCATCGTGACCAACGCGGGCTGCAACGGCAAGTTTCTGGGCGTGCTGGATTTGCAGGTCAAGGACAAAAAGCTGGTGGATTTCCGATACAAGCTGCTGCCGGTGTTTGCCAACATGCTGCCCGCCGATGGGGCCATGGACGCGCTCATCACCAAAGTACGCGCACCGTATGAAGCGCGGCTTGCTGAAAAGCTGGCGGTCAATGAAGGCCTGCTGTACCGCCGTGGCAATTTCAATGGCACGGGGGACCAGCTCCTGCTGGACGCGTTGATGGACGTGCAGGGGGCTGAGATTGCGTTTTCCCCCGGCTTTCGCTGGGGCAACACGCTGCTGCCGGGCCAGGCCATCACGCGGGAATGGCTGATGGACATGACGGCTATTACTTATCCTTACACGACACTCACCGAGATGACAGGCGAGACGATCAAGACCATTCTGGAAGACGTGGCGGACAACCTGTTCAACCCCGACCCGTATTACCAGCAGGGCGGCGACATGGTGCGCGTGGGCGGCCTGCAGTACACCTGCACGCCTGTGGCAGGCATGGGCCAGCGCATCGGCAACATGCGGCTCAATGGCAAGCCGATTGAGGCGGACCGCAAGTACAAAGTGGCCGGTTGGGAACCCGTGTCTGAAGACGCCAAAAATGCTGGCGGCAAACCCATCTGGGATGTGGTGGAGCCGTGGCTGAAATCCAAAGGTACGGTGTCGCCCCGCATGCCCAACAAGCCCACACTGGCGGGCAAGCCGGGCGATCTTGTGCAATGATGGTGTTTTGAGCCTGCCTGAAACGAAAGGCTGCCATGATCAACATTCGCAAGAATCCACC
>JANYJD010000260.1 GCA_025358555.1 Rhodoferax sp. | reverse complement strand
TTGAGCGTGCCGCTGACCTTGGACGTGCCGGCATGCCGTGGGAACCACGAGACATCAATTTCAACGGTAGTCAGCCCCAACTGGATCGCCCGAATCTGCATTTCGATGGTCCAGCCGAAAGACCGGTCACGCATGCCGATGCGCTCGTAGGCGGACCGCCGGATGGCCCGAAACGGCCCCAGGTCAGTGACCGGCGCTTGCCAGATGATGCGGACCAGACAGCAGGCCAAAAGATTGCCAAAACGCTGCGGCAAGCTCAAACTGCCGCGCACCGCGTGGGTTCGCACCCCAATGGCCAAATCAGCCCCCCGCGCCACAGCGCCAATCAGCAAAGCTGCCTGGGCCAGATCGGCGGTATGGTCACCATCCACAAACAGCAGCACATCGCCCGTAGCCAGCCGGCAGGCGCTGGCGCAGGCATTGCCATAACCCTTCTCTGGCACATGCACCACCCGCGCACCGCTGCGCAAGGCCACGTCCGCCGTGCCGTCGTTTGAATTGTTATCTGCAACGACCACTTCGTGCACCGTGGGTTGACCCTGTGGATCACGCAACGCCAGCAGGCCGCCCACCACTAGGGCAATGTTTTCAGCTTCGTTGTAAGCGGGGATGATCGCTGTTGTTTTCAACATCCGGAAGAGCCTTTGGCAACACGTATGCCATAAGTCTGCTTCCCCGTGAACTTCTCACATTGTCAAAAAATTCTTTTTATTATGGAAAACGAGCTGTAGCCCTCGTCAATGCTAAATATTTAGCTACTTATATAATAGCATTGTGCTTTTCGGCTTCATCCGCCCAAGCCCGCGCCACGCTGGCCGACAGCAGCAGCACGGCAGATGAGAAATAAATCCACACCAAGATCACCACCAGCGAGCCCGCCGCGCCGTAGGCCGATACCACGGCCGCGGTGGACAAATACAGCGCCATCAGGTGCTTGCCCACAGCAAACAGGATTGCGCCGACGGCGGCCCCCATCACCAAATAGCGTAGCGACGGCTTGGGGCCTGTGCTCATACGCATCAGCGCCACAAACAGCCCGACGCAAAAGCCAAACGAGACCAGCTCGTTGACGACGAAAGCGATTTTTTCCATGGGCAGAAAGTTGCCCGCCCATCCCGTCACCAGGCCTAAAACGGTGGACACCGCCAACGACACCAGCAGCAAAAATCCGACAGCCAGGATATAAGCCACGCCACGCAACCGCAAAGAGGCGCCGTGCCACCATTTTTGCTGCGCCGCCTCGCCACTGCCAACGCGCCACAGCCGCTCAAACGCATTCAACAGCTCGGCAAACACACCCGTTGCACCCGACAGCAACAGCACAAACGCAAACAGCGACGCGGTGATGCCCTGAGACGGCGCGCGCGCACTGGCGATGGCCTGCTGCACCACCTGTGCGCCTTGCTCGCCCACCACACCGCGAATCTGGCTTACCAAGCTGGTCTCAATAAAGCTGCGGTCCAGCCACCAGCCCAGCACGGCCACCAGCAGCACCAGCAGAGGCGCGAGGCTCAAGATGCCGTAAAAAGACATGGCTGCGCTCATGCGCATGCCATCGGCGTCAATCCACTGCGTGAGGGCGCGCCACAGCGGCCGGTAAAAGTGGCGCAGCGTTGCCATACCGAAGCCGGACCTGGACACCGTGGGCAAAGCTGTGGCGCGCAGGGTAGTAGTGCGGGGCTCTGACAATTCTGGCGGGGCGATCATCCTGCAAGTATCGCAATGCTTGACGGCCCGGGCTGCCAGACGCTGGCCCGCGCCAGCGTAGGCTGGCTCTGACGCATCATGGTGCATCCTGTAGACCCGCCTGTACGACACGTCCTACACCGCAAGTTCTGCATGGCCGACAGACTGTTTTAGCAGGCTGCGGCAAAGTGCATGCATCGATTCGCAAGCGGCAATTCAAGAGTACATGCGAGTCGATAAAACTCAAGTCAACTGTCCACCCTAACAGAAGGAATCATCATGAACAAGGATCAAGTCAAAGGCCGCGTCGAAGAGGTCAAAGGCAGCGTCAAGGAAGCCGCCGGCAAAGTTGTTGGCAACAAGCAACTGGAAGCTGAAGGCAAGCTTGACAAAGCCGCCGGCAAGGTAAAAGCGACGTTTGGCGACGTGAAAGAAAAAGTCGCGGACGCAGTCAGGAAGGTTTGAATTCAAGCGGCTTTTGAGGGCCGTTGGGCAGGTACGTACCAGGCCTGAGGCTCAGAAAAACGCCATCGTCCGCACTTCAATGCTTTCGCGCCTTGGGGCGTCGGGTTTTGAAGTGGGGTCTTCAAACGCGCTGTGCCCCATGAACCGGGCACGGCCATCGGTCTCGGAATCGTAGGTCTTGAGCAGCAGCGTCTGCGTTGGCTCCATTTGCGGAAAGTAGAACCACTTGTGGGCGCTGGAGTAGCGCATTACGTAGATTTCGCCGGTACGCTCCTTGTATTTCAGGTCCATGCGCAGCATGTCAGCTAGCGCGTGGGTGCTGGCGTCGCACATGGTCAGCGGCAGTTCTTCCACCCGGCGGTACAGCGGCTTCCACACGTTGAAAAACGCTACGCGCCCTTGCAGCAGCTTGTCAGCATCATCGGGCACGATGTCGCGCACGCGCTGGGGGCCGGACGCAACTGTGTAGTCGCTGTGCACCAGCAGCACGGCCGGCCGTTGCACCGTGGTCTGCTGTTT
>JANYJD010000087.1 GCA_025358555.1 Rhodoferax sp. | reverse complement strand
ACCTCATGGCCGTCCAGGCCAAGCCGGCTCGCAATTTTGGGAAATGCCTGGGCAAACTCTACCGATGATTCACGGAAATAACGCAGCTCCGATTCATAAAGGTTGAGCAGTCTGGGGTCCATGAGGCATTATTGTTGTTTTAGGTTTGTTGTTTTAGCTAAAACTCAGATTTTTTCTTCCACCAGGAACCGGCCTTCTTCGAGGTCGATGCGGCTGCGCAACAGGAACTCCAGCGGCACTGGTTGCGCCCAAAGCATGCCACGGATCATCAGGCCGGCCTGGTTGTGGGAATCCATGGCGTAGCCCTCCAGCACCACTTCAACCTCGAGCGTGCGCTGTAGGATGCGGGGCTCAAAATTGACGATCACCTGGCGCAGGATCTGCTCCATGCTGGCGCGCTGCATGGATGAGGCGAATTGCCCCGAGATGGTGGGCACACCAAAATTGAGCACCGAGCGGTACGCGTTCGGAAACTGTTTTTCTTCAATCGGTGGCCCATGGCCCGTGGCATTGAGCAGCCAGCTCAGGTCGCGCAGCACCGCCTGGCGCAGGGCCTGTTTGGTCAGGGTGCGTTTGTCATCTGTCTCATGCGTCTTTGTTGGGTCGTCATCGATCAACCGGTCTAACAAGGAGGGCTGCAGTCTTTCCTGTGATTTCAGTTCGGCCATTGGCGTGCCGTCTATCCCGCAGCGGCATTAAACGTGATTTCCCGGACGTCCATCAGCGCATGGTCGCCTGATTCGCTGGTGAACACGCGCTGCCCTTGCCCGATCCAGACCTCCGGACGCAGCTGCGACCATTCTGTCTTGCGCGCAAGCTGCACCTCGCCGCTGCTGTTCAGGTGCGATCCGTCGTAGCGTGTGGGGATGAGCGCCAGGGCTTCACCGCCATTCTCAAACTGCAAATGGGCCGGCAGCCAGACGCAATCACGCAAATCTTCTGGCTCTTCGATTTTGACCTGCGCCAGGCGCGCAAATGGCACCCAGTAGTAGCGCCCGTTCACATAGGCTTCCAGCACGGGGCCCAGGCGCATGTCGGCATCGGACAACCATTCGAATGGTTTGCCATCCAGGCTGCCCTGGCTTGCCGGAGCGTCTTCAAACGCCTTGGCGCGCAGTTCTTCTGCGGCGGCGGGCTCACCACGCCCGCTGCGCAACAGCGATTCGATCAACAGCGCGAGCCATTCATCCGGCTGGCCAAATACCATGGGCGTGCGCTTGCCAGCAAACACATCCGCGCGCAAGCCCTCGCAGCGAATGGCTTCGCCGTACATCTGCTTCATGGGGATTGCTAGCGCGTCCAACTCAGCCGCGACCGTGAGCTGGTTAAGCGCGCGCTCCCATTGGCCGGTGACGCACATCAATTGCGCCATGAACACACGCAGCTTGGCGTCGGCAGGCTTGGTGCGTACCTCGTCACTGAGCGCTTTGAGCGCGGCGGCTGGGTCGGCAGATTTCAGGAGTTCGGCGGCGCTCATGACTGTTGAGACCATTCGTCGTGGAAAGTTTTCACTCCCCCCCGCTGCCCAACCTTGGTTTGCGGCGCCGCTTGCAATTCGATGTCGCGATATGCAAACTCGATAATTTCGACTGTGCCCGTATTCGGCAGTGCACCGCCGAACATCAATGTGAAGGTTTTGACCCTCGCATTTTCCAGCTTGAAGTGGAACATAGGCTGTGCATCTACGGAGTCGTCGCCGCCAGCCCGGTAGCTGTCCAACACCACCGTCAGGCTCTCGTTGTTGGAGAATGCATTCATTAGAGACGCGCTGGAGGAGTCGCTGCTTCGCACCACGCGCATGGCCGAGTAGCGCCTGCGCCCCGTTGCTGACCCACTTGCGCTGTCAGTCGGGCTGCCTGCTGCGAGGTAGTAGCCGATGATGGCATGGTACAGGCCACCACTAGCGTGCTTGCGCTCTGACTCGCCTTTTACCTCACCTTGCCTCTCGCCCGTAACTTGCATATGAGTATCAAACTGTCCAACTCTCGTGCCGATTAACTTCAAGGTTCGCAGGGCTTCTTCCATATCCATCACGGCTGCATCGAGGTACATAGGGGCTCCTTCTTTCAAATTGGAATTTGCTGCCTTCAGGCTACCCTGCGGCCTTAGTCTGTAGTTGCGATGGAACGGGTCAATGCGCAAACACCTGGCGCACCAGCCCAGACTGGTTCAACGCGTTCTTGGCAGCCAGAACATTGCTGGATTTCAGGCGATAAAAGCCATGAACATCCGGACCATCCATGACTGATGTCGATGTCGCCTGCAAGAGCTGATGCACCTCGTCCATGCCGGCGCCTGCCTTCCACTGAACGCGCAAACCTGTTGTCGCCGGTGCGTAAGCCATTGAAATCGCCCCCATTCCTGCCTTCGCAGCCTGGCTGAGCAAATCCGTGTTCTGAACCAGCACAATCAGGGTCGTCAACATCAAGGCAGGTCTGACATACCAGTCGCCCGCAAACCAGCCCTTGGCGCGGGTCGCAGCATAGGTAGAGGCAACCGCCCTCCTTTCAATCTGCGAAACCCTTTGAGTCAACTGCTGGGCCATCAGCCTCGCCGCCACTGTGCGGTAGGCGTTTTGGTAGTCGTGCCGCAAGTCATGGTGCCCAAGTGGCGTGCCAGTGAGCACGGAAAAGGTGCCTCCCGCGCTGCGCAGCGCAATGCGACCGGGTTCAACCGGGGTGGGAACCATCAAACCGGCGGCACATTCCAGCGCCACAGCCCGGATGGAGGCGAGCCGAATGGCGGAAATCTCGCACACCACGCGCGCTTGCAAGTCATCTGCCCAATGGACGGTGACGGGGTTCCAGGCTTGAATGACGCCGAACATGGGCTCGAACGGGTCGTCGCACGGCTCCAAAAGCACATCGAACGAACTCGCCCAGTTGCTCTCACTGGCGGCTAGCCAGCCGGTCCATTGCTTTCCCTGGACCACCCGGTCCAATAGCACGCCCAACACCGCGCCATTCACCGTTATTTGAATCAGGCGGCCCGGGGCCCATTCAATTGAAAAAGCCCTTGCAGCCACCGCTGCCCTGCGCTTTGCAAGCTCGGTCAGGGGCAGCAGCAAATACGCAGCCTGGGCGGTTTTGTCCGTGCTATGGTTGGGTGGGTTGCGTTGATTTGGCTCCGCTCGCGAGGGCAATCCATCGACACTGGCCTCCAGCGAGCGGGTGCCATCCAGAGTGGCTTCAACTAACTCTAAAGGGGGCCAAAGTTCAGTCGGGAACACATTTTTCCTAGGTTGCTTGAACGTAAGACGCTTGGGCTCCCAGGATTTTAAAAACCGACAGGATGGCTTTCATGTTTTCAGCATGGATGGGGATTCCCAGCGTCTGCTCGATCCAGCCACCGAGCAGGGTTTTGGCGTATTCGCTGGTAAGGCTTTGGCGCTTGTGAACCAGGCCCAGCCTGCCCGCCCGGTAATGGTAAGACGAAATCGCATGGCGGGAAGCCACGCCGGACAGCCCCCCTTGCGCCTCCATGCCAAAGCTCTCGCACAGCAAGATGCGCTCTGGCACGCCCAATTGGGCAATGAATGCAGTTGCGGCATCTGCAACGCCTTCCGGGTTCAATCCATATTCGGCCAAGGTTCCATCCAAATCCTCTTGCGTTTCCATTTTCTCTTCAAGCTGGCTCTCGGTGATTTGGTCGCCAATGGACACTTTGCGCCGGAAAGAACTGGCCCTTGTGCAATCAATCAGATAGCGGCGAAAGTAGGCGCAAAGGGCAAATGAACTGGATGGCGCGCTGTGGCCATCGTCGACGGCTTCAATTCGGTCCGCGTCATGGTCACGCCCCTGCAGGCGCAGGACTTTGCAGTAAATGAACTGTGCAATCAGCTCCTGTCGTCCTTCCCCGAGGACCTGCAACTCAGGCGGGTTGCAGTGTTGCAACGCCCTGCCAACAAGGTCGTACATGGTGCCAATTTCCTTGGCCGTCAGCGAATGCCTTTGACGCCAAAGCGCGATGAGTGTGGTGCATTCGCGAGTATCAAGTGCCTCTTGCATTTAGTGCTCCCCTATATTGATCCAGCCATGTATTGGTAAAAATCTGTAATTCGGCAGAGTTTCCAAAAAAAAGGAAAGGTCAACCCAAATCTTTACCGTTCGCACATCCCAGACGACTGCCCGAATTTATTTTTTTCTGCGGCATTCGGTCACTGATACTAGTTCCAAACCGACGCAAATGTAAAGTCCTTCGCACACGTGAAAAAGTTGTTAAAGGTGAAATTCTGCTCAGAAACATGCAATTCCCGCGCGGCCAAAAAAAAGCTGGCCAAAGCAGCCAGCTAGGGATCGCAGCGCCACACCTGTCCGGCTCGCGCTATTGGATATGGGACTATTGGTCTATTGGTCGTCCACGCAGAAATCCTCAGTAGGCACAAGGCATTGCGCCTCTCCAACCGTGGCGCCACCACCACCCCTTGTCTTGCCAGCCAGGGCTGTGGCTGCTGCCACTTTGAGGCCGCGAGGCAGCAGGAGCCATAACTGGCCACGCTCCTTCATGCGCCGTGCCTGCGTGGCCGCTTGCAGACCATCACCGAAGAAATAGTCAGCCCTGACCGCCCCCCGAATCGCGCCACCCGTATCTTGTGCGATCGTCAGGCGGCGCATGGGGCTGCCATTGGTCGGGTTTCGGGTAGACACAAACACGGGGTAACCCAAGGGTGTGCTGCGCGGATCCACTGCGATCGACCGTCCTGGCGACAAAGGCACGCCAAAGGCACCGACGGGGCCGCCGGTTTTATCGGTTGATTCGCGGAAAAACACATAACTGGGGTCACTGTTGCCGCTGCCAGCAGCTTTGACGCCTGGTTTCTGCCCTGGCACCGCGACAACGCCCGGCGTGGCTGGTTTGGCCAATTTAAAACCCCGGGTGCGGACGGTGCCATCGTCGCCGTCGTCGCCGTCGTCGTCGGACTCCAGCTCAACACTGAGGCCCCGGGTTTTCACCCGGCTTTTCCCGTTGCTGGCGCCAACCAGGATGGGGCGGAACGGATGCCCGTTCTGTTCCGCGTAGGCCACGCGCATGACCTCGCCTCCCTCGCGCATCCGAATGCGCCCGGAACCCTGCACCTGCATCTCATACAAAGCTGTTGCACTGTCCACAAAAGCCAGCACTTTCGCATTCGGAGCGCCCAGGGTTTCGATCTCCTGCCGCGTGTAGTAGGTCTGCAGCTGCTTGCCGTTGACCCTCAGTCGAACCTTGCGGTCCAAGGTGTCAAAAACCAGCGATGACATGTCCACCACGTAGAGCCCGCCCCCCCCAATGTCCTTGGTGTTCAGATTGGTTTGCAGAACGACCGTTCGACCCTCAATGCGGGCTGCCATGGGGCCGGTTCTCTGTGCAGCCGGGACCTTGCGGGCGTCCAGGTAGAGCATGTCGTCCGGCTGCCCGTAGACTGGATAGATGAATGGTGCGCCATAGCGGCGGCTGCCATTGATCTCCGGCTCAAAATAACCCGTCACGACGCCGTCGGTTTTCCGGTCATCGTCGCGGATTTGATAGGCCGCGAATTCGCGTTCATAGAAAGCACGGATGGCCCCCGTGTTGCTGCCGTTGACCTGGCGCGAGCGGCTGCAAACATCGCGCCACTCTGGCCCACGGGCGTACAGCACCTTGCAACTCTCCAGAAATGCCGGCCAGCTTTCTGCAAAATTATCGTTGCCCCAGCCGGGGACACTGTCGAAACTGGATGCGGTGTAATTGGCCAATTGGGTTGAAAAGCTGGCGGCTTCCCCCGCAGTGCTGCCGACCGCACTGCCCGCCGGCGTGGTCTGCTGCTGGGAGGGTTGCGAATTGGCCGATGGGCCCGCCGGTGCTGGCGCTTCGCCCGGAATCTGGATAATTTGCTGCGGCCCGGCACAGGCAGAAAGCAAAGCGGCTGACACTGCGGCAACGATAGCCGCAGCGTGTAGGTTTTTGATGTTCATCAGAGGCTCCTGGTACCAGTGGTGTCCAAAAATTGGGGGCAACAATCGGGGGCATTAACTAGACGATTATTTTTCAACTATTTTGAAGCTCGCTGCGCCATAGTTGTCTGGGCAGGGCGCACCGCTTGGGCAAACTGGCAAACCCAGCAGGGGCGGGGGGCCGTTGCCCCGCGCAGACTCGAGGGCTTCGAGGATTTTGGTGGGGAACTGGCCAAACACGCCCTCGTATTGAATGCCAGACGCTTTCAAATCCCGTTCATGTTCACTGACCAGCACTACAAACTCGTCCGTCCCCGCCGGCCCGCCGGCATCCATCGCCCACGACGGCTTTGGCAAGGACAGGGGCGCTCCAGGCTCAATCCGGTTGCGTTTGTCCAGCGCGTTTGGAAACAGCAGGAACATGTCACCGCCCGACGACAAAAGATAGACGTAAACAAAGCCCGGCTTGTTGCTCTGGATTTGGAACTGCAGCTTGTCTTTTCCAATCCGGGCTTCGGGTTGGCTGGGTTTTGCCGTGACCTCAAATCCAGGTATCGCCGAAACCAGCAAACTGCTCAACGACTGGCTGGCGCTCACGGTTTTGGCCGGTGGAGGGCTGGCAACCGGCGCTTCTTGCCGGGGTGCCGCAGATGGGGCAATGACGGCGGCGGCTTGGGACGCGGGCACATTCTTTGCCCCACCGCCGGAGCTTGAATTGTTCGTCCACCACCACGCCCCGCCCCCAGCGATTGCAAGCGCCGCAGCGGCGGCGGCCAGCATGGAACTCGACGTTTTCTTCGCAGACGGAGCAGCAATTGACGCTGATTTGGGGACGCTTGGCGGGTTTGCTGTTGGTTCGAGGGGTCTCGCTGAAACGGTACGTGCAGGCTGGGCAGCGCCAGTTTCGTTGACGCCCGGCAAGTGCAAGGCAGCGCGAAATTCGGCAACCGACTGTGGCCGCCCCTCAGGCCGGACAGCCAACCCTGAATCCACAGCGGCCAAGATGTGATCGCTGAACCGCTTTTGCAGTTCGGAGTTGCCCGCCAGGGGCACATAGCGGTCATTCAGCATCCTGGCCACTGATGGTGGCGGAGAGCGGCCCGATATGACCACATGCATCACTGCGCTCAAGGCGTAGATATCGGTCCAAGCCCCTTGGGACATATCGGGTGTCTCTGCATATTGCTCAATCGGCGCGTAACCCGGTTTCAGGATCACCGTGATGGCTTGCGTCCTATCCGTAATCACACGGCGGGCGGCGCCAAAATCCAGCACCACCGGCAGACCGCTGTGTTCCAACAGCATGATGTTGTCGGGTGCGATGTCGCGGTGATAGCAATTGGCGCGGTGCATGACGGCCAGCGCCTGCGTCACGCCATCGATGATGCCCAGAAGCCAGCCTTGGTCGATGGCATCCTTCCTGCTCGCCAATGCCTCCTTCAGAGTGTCGCCCCGGTAGCACGGCATGACCAGGTAGGTGGTGCCGCGCTCTTGCCAGAACCGGTACACCTTGAGCAGCGCGGGGTGGTCAAACTGCGCCAGCAACCGCGCTTCATTGATGAAGCTGCGCATGCCCATGTCAAAAGTCTCCCGGTGGCGGTCCGATGAAGGGACCACGCTGCCGTCGCTTTGCCGGTTGGCAAGGGACGAAGGCATGTACTCCTTGATGGCAACCACCCGCTCCAGCGTGTGGTCCCAGGCTTCGTATACCACCCCAAAGCCGCCTTGCCCAATCAAGCGCGTGATTTCAAACTCGGCCACCCGCGTGCCAACAGGCAAGAGTCCGCTGGAAGTTGCTGTGCCACGCTCTGCATGGGAACTGCTGGGCGCCACGCCCTGCGTCGCAGGAAATTCGGTTTTCGGGACCGTGGAGGAAATTACCGTGCCGTCGACTGGAGGCGCCTGCCGACCCGCCTTCCCCGGCGAAATGATGCGGGTGGCATCGTCGGCCACGTCAGCGGACGACTCCTGACCTTCACGGGCGCCCGTCTTTGGGGCCGGATTCGGCGGCGATGGATCCGTAGTCACTGCGAGCCCTGATTTGCAATGGTTGAACTGGGATAGCCAAACAAAACCCCAAATCCCGCTGCGCCCGGCAACTTGGCAACCGTTTCAATGACGCTGTGGGCCGCCCCGGCATTCACGCACCAACTTGACATGCCTGCCGCAGGCAAGGCCGACATTGAAGTAAAGGGTACGTCCTGTTCGGCTGACTCTGCGCAGGCTGAATGCAGGAGCGATTCAAAGCCCGCAGCGTCCAGGTTGGCGTCCAACGCTGCCAAAGCGGCCTTTGCGCTGCGCAGCCACCAGTGGTGGATACAGGCCATTTGGAGTTCACTGGATGCCTGGTTGCCGCGAACCAGCTCGATGGCCACCGTCAAGGGGAAATAGCGCCCTACAGAATCAACCGATGGCATAAGCACACCGATCCAGGGGGACTGGCTCATGATGCCTTCGCCCAACGCAAAAAACCATATGGGCGCTTGTAGATAGTGTGCCAGCCAGTCTTCGCGTTCAGCACGAAGCGTTTGCAGGCCATTTTGCAGCCATTCGTCCCAAATCGCCCGAAAGCGCGGAGGCAAACGCCGTTGGCCAAAATCACCCATGCCAGGAAGTTTGCCAAACCAGCCGGGTACGTCCAAGCCTCGGTCCGGGACTGCAAACAGGTCCATTACAGGCCTTCAGGACACGAAAACTCTTGAAGCTCCCGCACCCGCAAGGGGCTTTGAACGCTGTTCGTGGTGACCTCAAAGCGCGCGCGCCGGTTCTCCACATTGAAAGTCACAAAGAACTTTTCAGGGACGCCCGTGCTTTCAAGCTGCGCCTTTTCCATCACCCGAAACAAAGCCCACGGCCCATCGGCGACTTGCCCGGATGCACCGCTGGTGGATGGCGGAGTGAGCTGAATTCTCACCTGGTTGCTGCCTTTGGGTCCGGGCCATTGGACGGCCATGGGCAAGACCGGCCCGTGGGCGTATTTCACCAGCTGGCCGTCCACATCCAGGACAAACTGCGTGATGGTCGCATCCATTTCCATGACTTTGAAATCCAGCCGGATAGAGGGTGTTTTGCCGCTTCGGAAGAATATTTCACGGATGCGCGCAGCGCGTTCGAACTGCGCGAGCGCGGACGCCGACCCATTGGCCTGCCCGGCGACCGGCTTGTACCGCCAAGGTTTGGTGCTGGTGTCCACCAGGTTGGCGAGCCGCTTCTGGAAAAAGTCGTCCATCATGCCGCCGGGACCGAAAAACTGCCCAAAATCTTCGGGCAGGGCGTCCCGCGTGCTGCTCGATACCAGGGGATACCTTCCTGCCACCGCACGGTTGCAAAAATCGGCCAGCGGCCGCAAATCCTGGCTCAAGCTGCCTCGCTCTGCCGCTTGAGCCTGCAAGGCGCCAGACTGGCTCAGGTTTTCCACCATGGAGCGCATGGGTTCTGGCAGGCGCCCTGCGTCGGCCTTGAGTTTTCCTGCGATGTCCACAGGCGGCATGGGCGAGCGCGACTTGACGGCCGTATCGACAGCCTGCAGGTAAACATACACGTCATTGAACAGCTTGAGCGTCTCCTCAATCGGTGCGGGTTGATTGGGGGCAGGTGCCGTCATCTGGCGGCGCAGCGTGTCAAAGTGGTCGTCCACAATGCTCTCGATGCGCTTGCCAGAATCGGGGGTCTTGGCGTTGGCATCGGCGCCAAACAGGTCCTGAAGGCTCTTTTGCGTGTTGCGCACGGTCTCGGTAGCCTTGTTCACGGCATTTTTGGCGGCACTGTCGGGCGCGATCAAAGTGGTTTCGCGCACTACAGCGCGCAGAAAATTCACATGCGGCGACGTCGTGCTTGACAGTGTCCGGGCAATCTGGATGTTCTTTTCAAGGCTGGTGCTGCGTGGCAAGCGCACGTCGGCCAGCAGCGCATCCCATTCCTTGACGTAGTTCTCAAGGTAGATGCGCCGAACCCGGTCGGTCAGGGCGCCCACGTCAGCAACAGCGCGGGCTTTGTCGGCGGCGCTGCGCTGCAGGCCCAGCACCCAAGGCTCTTCCAGCGCCATCAAGCCTGTCAGCTGCACCACGCTCGACTGAAAACGTTTGTGGTAACCGTCATAAGTGAACATGCCCGGTATGCCATCTGTCAACGGCTTGCCGCTGGCGCGTTCCAGCACCAGGGGCGCTGCTGGCCCGGCTGCACCGGCCACTGTGAAAGGCGCAATGTCGGAGCCAGTGCGCAAGCGTTTGAGGCGGCTGAAGATTCGCTGTTCCAGTGGATAGCTGACCAGCAGCGCGCGGACGTTGCGCACCAGGTTGTCGTCCTTCGGCAAAGGCGACCTTGGCGGGCCCTGGGCCAGCAGTGCGTCCAACTGTTCGTCCAAAGCGTTGCGCTGCTCTTCGGGGATGCCCCGGTCCAGGCTGCGATTCCAGTCCAGCGTGATCCACGCCTTGAGGGCGTCACGGTCAAAATGCTCGGATTCATGCAGCATCACATAACTTTTGAGCGCTTCATATGCGAATTCGAGGTTGTCTTTCTGGGCGGTGCGCAACTGGTCTTCCAAGCGCCGTGCCAACTGCGGTAAAAATACGTCATTGAGCGATCGCTGATGGGCAACCGATGCCGCTGCATTGATCTTGTCGCCTTGGTAAAGCCCAAAACCCATCAGCCACGGCGGGGATCCGTCGCCCAAAATCGGCGCGCGCCAGATGTCGCGCAGGCCTCGCAAAACCGGGGCCACTTGGGCCGGGTTTTGCATTTGCGCGGGCATGGCCGCCAGGCCCTGCCGGGCCGGTTCCACTTGCGCCTCGATGGTTTTGAGGTAGTCCAAGTTGCGCATGGCGCTGATCGTCCAGCCGCCAACCAGCGCGGCCGCAGCAATGCCCATGACGCCGAAAGCGGACACCCGCAACACATGGCGGCGGCGCTCCCAGCGCATGTCTGCACTGGCCAGGCGCTGTTCGGGGAAGACCACGTTTTGCAGCAAGGACGTTAGGAAATAGCTGCGCGCACTGGCCTTGGCTGGCGCAACCACAACATGCTCCAGGCCAAAGCCGCGGGCAAGGTTGCCCATCATGCGGTCAATCGGGCTGCCTTCCTGGGTGCCGCTGGTGAAGTAGACGCCCCGCACCCACGGAGCCTGGGTGAACTTGGAGCCTGACAAGACCTGGTTGACAAGCTCAGACACCAGGGGTCCCAGCGCGGCAAACTGCACAGGAAAACCAAAAATCGCCGCCCGGCGCACGCTGTCCGTCTCACTTTGCATGCGTTCGACCAAGGCTGCGTCAAGGCGCTCGGACAACAGGCCGAACTCCCGCTTGAAGTCTTCCTCCAGCTGCGTGTTGGCTTGATCCGCAACCGGCAGGGTAAAGCCCCAGACCTGGGCGCGCTGCTCTTTTCCCAGATTTCCAAAATACTCGTTGAAACCATGCAGCAAATCGCTCTTGGTGACCAGGATGTACACCGGCAAACGGGTGGCAAGCGTATTGTCCAGCTCCGCGAGCCGCGCGCGGATGGATGTGGCGAGCGCGGTGCGTGCCTCCACGCCCTGGCTGAGCAAGTCAGCCACGCTGATGGTCAAAAACACGCCATTGAGCGGGCGGCGCGGGCGCGACTTTTTGAGCAAATTGAGGAAGCCATCCCACGCCGTTTTGTCCTCGGTCTGGTGGCTGTCCTGCGTGGTGTAGCGCCCTGCCGTGTCAATCAGCACAGCTTCGTCAGTAAACCACCAATCACAATTGCGTGTGCCACCAACACCGCGAATCGCACCGGGGCCAAATTTGTCGGCCAATGGAAATGACAAACCGGAATTCACCAGCGCGGTGGTCTTGCCGGCACCCGGCGCTCCGATGAAAACATACCAGGGCAGCTCATACAGGTAGCTGCCGCTGGACAGTGAAATCCAGTCGCGCCAGCCCGGCTTTTTGCCTGCGGCATGCAGGCGCATCTTGCGCAAAGAAGCCACAGCCTCCGCAAAACGGGTGTTCAAAATCTTTTGCTCGGCATTTTCAGGCTCGTCAGCTTTGGCGGCAGGGGCCTTCATCAACCCATCGGTCAGGTGATGGCTTGCGCGGCGCGCCCGCCAGCGTGACAGGAGCACGCGCAGCACCACCAGCAGCACCACCACGCCGATCAGCACGGCACGCGCTAGTTCCGACACCAGCGGCGTCCATGTGCCAATCGCCACCAGGGGCCCGATCCACCAGACCAGCAGGCCGATGATCAGCAGCGCCAGTACCGTGAGGAAAACGGGATGCAGCAGAAAGCCAAACACTTTCTTGATCATTTCTTCACTCCTGCGGCGCTGTCCAGCCCCGCGCCCTGTTCGGGCACCAAAATAATATCGACCCGCCGGTTGCGTGCGCGGTTCTCTGACGTGTCATTGGGCGCTACCGGCTCGGCTTCTGCCTTGCCAATGGAACGCAGGCGTGCCTCGCCAACCTGGGCGGCCAAAGCCGCTCTCACGCCCTCAGCCCGTGCGGTTGAGAGGTGCCAGTTGGACGGAAAACGCATTGACCGGATTGGCTGGTTGTCCGAATGGCCAACCACCTGGACATCGCCCCTGACCTGCGCCAGGGCTTCGCCAATTCGCTTCAATACTGGCAGCGACTGGGTGTTTGGCTCCGCTTTGCCAGAGCCGAAGAAGCTGTCGCCGCGCAGGCGGATGATGCTGCGGTCGGACTCTTCGAGCACGGTCACCAGACCCTCTTTTATCTCGGGCTGGAGGAAGCCTGACAGCCTCGGATTCTTGGCAGCCAGCGGCACTGTGGCAACGATTTGCACGTTGGGAACGCGCAAGTTGCTGACGGCGGCAAATGTCGCATCTGACCGGTAGTTGAGGCTCATCCTGAATGCCAGGTACAGCAATGCAAGCAGCAGTGCCAACAGCGCGCCCGCAACCCAAACCGGCACGCCATCGGCAAGCTTGGTTTTTCCAGCCCCCTGGCCGCGCCAGTGGGGTGACAGATCGGGATCGGGCTGCGGGCGGTCTTTGCGAATCAGCTCAGCCAGGCGCTGGCGTACCGAGTCAAGCTGCGCGCGGCCGTTTTCCAGGACGCGATACCGGCCTTCAAAGCCCAGCGCCAGCACGCAGTACACCAGTTCGAGCAGGCTGCGGTTTTGCTTTGCATCCTGAGCCAGTTTGGCGAGCAATTGAAAAACCTTTTCACCGCCCCAGGCCTCGTTGTGAAATTGAACCAGCAGGCTTTGTTTGTTCCAGCCGGCTTGCGCGCCCCAAGGCGTATTCGCCACGGCTTCATCCAGCGCGGTGCAAAGTACATAGCGGGACGCCACCACCTGGCCGTTGTCCAGGCCCAGCTTGTGCGCATCCGCCTCGAAATGCTGGATGGCCTGGGTCAATGACGAGCGCAGTCCGGGAATATTCGGGGGTTGGCGTACGTTGCGCAGGCTGGAGATCAGGCCCAAAAGCGTGCTGGCCGCCGATACCAGGGGGTTCAGCACAGACACCGAGGCCATGTCCAATGGCGCTGACTCGCCCATCCGCAGGGACGCTGCGGGCAATGCCGACGCCTGGGGATAGTCGTTGCCTGACAGGCGGGGCTTGGGTTTGATGATGGTGCGTTCAGTCTCAAACGCCGCAAAGGGGTCAGGGGTGCTCATAATTTAGGACCTCAAAGGCGGATCAGGAGCGGATGGCCCAAAAAGCCAGTTCAAGCCCCGGGAACTCGCCCGCAATGTGCATGGCAACCCCGCCGGATTGCTCCAGCTGGCGCCACAGGTCGCTGTTGCGTGTTTCAAGCTCAAAGTAGCTGGCACCCGTGTGAAACGGAATCTGGCGCGGCGCGACGGGCAGGGGGTGCAGCGTGACCCCGGGCAACTGCAGGTTGACCAGGTCGCGAATGCGCTCCACCGGCCCAATTTTGACCTGCGTTGGAAAGCGCGACCTGAGGGCCTCGCCCGGCATCGTCGACGTCACTGCCAGCACAAACGTGGCGTTGCGCTGGAGTTCGACGTCGCTGATGACAGCGACACGCACACCGCGCGTGCGATCATGCAGGTCGATGCGAATCGCCGACTGCTCCAGCACCATGGACAGGCTGCGGCGCAAATCGTCCATCAGCGGCTGAAAACTTGCCGCCAAGTCATCGTGCACATACGGCGTGAAACGTGTCACGCGCCGGGTCTCACCGAAAATGGCCAAATCACCGGCCAACGACAGCGCCACTTCGTACAAATGCTGTGGGTGCAACAAAGACAGGCGGGCCAAATGGGCAAAGACCGGTTCATTGCGGTTGACCGTCTGCAACATGAGGAAGTCGGCGATTTCGGACACGCCGCCGCTGCCCACCTGGGTCATGCGCCCGGCCAGGGCATCTCCGCGCTGGCGCAGCAGCCCCCACAGTTCATCCACATACGACTTGAGCAAGGCGCTGGCTGACACGTCCAGCAACGGCGGAATATGGCCGCGGTCCATCCGGACCTGGTTGTCGGAGCGGCGCTCAATGATGCGGCCCACGTTGAGCACCGTCCAGGCGTCTGTGGATTCGCCTGCCCGCATCAGGCGGGTGTGCAAGTGACCGAGTTGAACCAATGCCGAGCGCTCGCCTGCGCTGTTGGAGTCGGGCACTTCCACTTCCAGCACCTTATGGCGAACCAGGTCTTCAAAGGCGTCCACATCGGCCTCGCGCGCGCCTGCACGGCGCAGTGGCAGCGCCAGAACAATCGCTTCTTCGCGCATTTCGGGTGGAATGAGCACCGCATCAGGCAGCGGGTCAACGCCAGGCATGTCAAATACCGTGCCATCGGCAAAAACACCCACCGCCCGCACCAGTGCCAGTTTGCCCAGCGCAAGTGCGGCCTGGTCGATCTCAATTTCAAAAAACCCCCAGGCGTAAGGCGTCGTGGTGCGCAGCATGACATGCCGCGCGTGATCGGCGTGGCGCTCGCTTTGCTGCAGATGCTGGGGCTGCAGAAGCATGCCCTCGCTCCAAACCACCTTTTTTCTCCAACTCATTGGTTTTCCATTGCCAGGTAAATTGAAAACACCATCATCGGCCACGCACAGCCCATTGCGCAGGCCAGCGTGCGCACCAATAGGACGTATCACCTCATCGGTTTTTGCACAGTTCCCGCATATTCACGTTTTTCGGCAAACGACGCAAGCGCGAACCCGTCTTGCTTGCATGTTGCCGTGCGAGCCGGTCAGGACATAGGTCAGTTTCACGCTTGATGCATGAGGCTTCAAGGCGATATCTGTTTTGCGGGATATTGCTATTTTTTTACCGGCGGGGGCAGCAGCTTGTGTTCCAGGGCAACCTGGCTGCCATTGAGTTTGACCTTGAGCTCGGCAGCTTTGCCAATGGCGATAGCATGCACGTCGCGCCAGCGCGCACGCTCGAGATCCCGAAAGCCCACCATCACGCCAATCGATTTGACTTCAGGGCCAAACTTCAGCGGCAGGGCCCTCTCTTCGCCAGGGCGCAGCAGAAACTCTTCCCGTTGCACCAGTTCAGCCCCCAGAGTGGCAGTGTCCTTTTCAAACAGCGAAAAGAAGTCCGCCGCCTCAAATGGCGCTGCCGACTTGAGGGCATAGATGCGCACCAGCACGGGCGAGGCGCGTTTGCGCGCATCAGGGTTCACATCCGGCCCGGCCACAACCAATAGCTGGATGTCTGAAATGACCGGAGGCGGCGGTGGCGTGGCACAGCCAGCCAGCGCCAAGACCGCCAGGACGCACGCCATCCGGGCCAAGCCGCGCCATGCTCCGCCCGCAGGCTGGCGCAGTGGCAAGTTGCGAAACTCTGGCATCAAACTGGCGCAAAACATAATGAGTCCCGTCACTGTAACTATTTGTCCAAGTCCCGTTTGAGGTTATCACATCCACACTACCGAGCTGTGCAGCCAGGTGCACAGCCAGGGCGCCACCGCCTGCACGACATGCCGCGCAAAACGGGCACAGTCAATCCGTGCTTGCAAGCTTCGCCTGCGGCCAGCACTTGCTGCAGGCCCTGTTTTATAAAAAATGACCGTAAAAAAGGCCTGTAGCCCTTATCCAGTGTGCACTAATAGCTATAACTTCGATAATATGCATGGGCTGCGAGCCAGATTTTGGCGTGGATTATTTCTGAGCGCAGGCTTATGCTGGGCGTGAAGCTGCTTTTCAATGAGAAAAAAAACAGCCCCTTTCTTCACTTTTCATCCTTCTACCCTGCCCAGCAGCCAACCAGGCCAGCGGGCGTGCCGGGTGGCTGCGCAGGGATCGCAGCGCAGGGTTTGCGCATGCCACGCGGGCGGGGATTGCCCTGCCCAATTTCACCCAAAGTGGTCAAACGAATCGTAATCATCAGGCTGTAGTTGGCCCTGTGCGTCCAGCAGCCGGATGCCGGGCGCGGCGTCGATTTGGCCAATGCGGGTGACGCGCACATTGGCCTGCGCGCTGGCGGCCAGCACGGCTGCCTGCGCGCTGGCGGGCGCAGTGAAGACCAGCTCGTAGTCGTCTCCACCGGCCAAAACGCAGTTCAGACGCTGTTTTTCCGATAAAAATGCATCAAATTGGCCTGCAGCCCTTGTGTAGTCTGCATAAGTAGCTATTAAATTAATAGTTATCTCGGTTCGGATGGTGGCGCCAACGCGCGACGCCTTAAGGACGTGCCCCAAATCGCCCAGCAGCCCATCGCTCACGTCAATCGCGGCTGTGGCAATGCCGCGCAGCGCCATACCCAAAGCCACGCGCGGCGTTGGTTGCTCCATGCGCAGACGGGCCTGTGCAAATAATTCGGCGGGGACAGACACGGCGCCGCGAAAAACTTCCAGCGCCAGCCGGGCATCGCCCAAATTACCGCTCACGTAAATGTCATCCCCCACTTGCGCGCCACTGCGCAACAAGGCCTGGCTTTTGCCGTTGAGGACCGGCACTTCGCCAAACACAGTGATGCAGATGTTCAGCGGCCCGCGCGTGGTGTCGCCGCCAATCAGCTGGCAGCCGTGTTCATCGGCCAGCGCCAGCAAGCCGCGCGAGAAGGGCGCAAGCCAGGCGTCATCTGCATTTGGCAAGGCCAACGCCAGGGTGAATGCCAGGGGTTTGGCACCGCACGCAGCCAAGTCGCTCAGGTTCACGGCCAGCGCCTTGTGGCCCAGGGCGGCTGGATCCACGGTGGATAGAAAATGCCGCCCCTGCACCAGCATGTCGCTGGAAATGGCCAACTGCGTGCCGGGTGCGGGCTGCAGCAGCGCGCAATCGTCGCCAAGCCGAGCGCCACCCCGGACCCCGAGGGCATCCATGAAACCCCAGAACCACCGGGTGCAGATGCGAGTCCCGCCGCGCGCAATTCAGGCCGTGCGGCCACACGCTCAGGCCGTTTAAAGTACCGCTCAATCAGGTCAAATTCGCCCATCTTCTGCCCCATCTGATTCCCCAATTTGCTTCCCCACTCACGCCCCCTTTCGCCTCGCCGGTTGACAGTCTTTGCCAGCTCAGGATTTTGGCGCTTCGGGAAGCGTCGCTTCCTTCACCGGCGCAAAAAAATGCAGCGGCTGGTTGCGCCAGCGGTGCAAAATCGCTGCGCGGATGCGGGCCCGGTCCACCCCCGTGACGTTGTGCGCCCGCAGGGCCAGGCGAAACGCCAGGTAAAAGCTCACGCCCAAATTCAAGGCCCCAATCACCGGAATGGCGGCCACGCACCACCACAGCGCCGGGTCGCGCACTACATTCCAGCCAATGGAGGCGCAGGCGGCCGCCAATTGGCCTGCCGACAGCGTGACGTGGCGCACCTCCAGCCCCAGCCCAAAGAAGGCGGCAAAGGCGGGAATCAGGCCCAGCATGAAGCCCAGTGAAATGTTGGAGGCAAAGCCCGAAATCTTGTCGCGCATGAAGTGCGCCCAGCGGTCGGCCCGCTCGACGCCCAGCACGGCGGTGATGCGCGGGTTGTAGCGCAGCGCAGAGTCCAGCCGGTGCAGCACAAACCAGTTTTCGACCCAGCCCGCAATGATGCTGGAGGCAAACAGCAGCGTGCCGGTGAAGGCAGCAAAAAGGACAGTCGGCCCCAAGAGCGTGATGGAGTGGAACACGTAAGCGGCGTCTTTGGCGTCGATCATCGGGCTGCCGGTGGCCGCCTGGATTACAAAGGACAGCAGCAGCACCGTCGGGAACACCATCAGAACATTGCCCAGCACCGCCGCCACCTGCGAGCGCACCAGATGCGTGACCTCGTCCACAAAACCGTCCAAGGCTATAGCCTCGCTCAAGTCCTTGAGCTTGGCGGCCATGGCCGGGGCCGTCATGGCCGGCTGCTTGGTCGCCAGCGTCCAGTGCATCAGCTGGATGGCGACGAAGCTGGCTGCGTACATCAGGCCGGACCAAAACCCGCCCCAAAATGCTGACAGGCCCAGCGCCATCACGCCGAATTTGAGCCAGGTCGTCACGGCGGTCAAAGCGCCGCCTCCCGCCGCCTTGGCAAACATGTCGCGGTACTGCGCCGCCGTGCGGGTAATGTAATGTTCACCGGTCTCGGAGCTGCGCTCGGCCACCTTGGAGGCGAGCAGTGACGAGTTGGATGCCACCAGCGCCCGCAGGCTGCGCCGCTCCTGCCCCACCACCACCAGTTGCGACAGCAGCCGCGTGGTGCTGGCCGCCGGGTTGGCCGATGTGATGCAGTCCAGCAGCGCGCGGATTCGCAGCACGCGCTCGCGCAATTGCCGCAGGCGAAACACCAGGTTGACCGAGATGCCGTGCTCGTCCAGATGGGCGTACACCGTGGCCGCCCCCTGGCGGCAGCGCTCAAGCCGCTCACGCAGTTGCTGCAAGGTGGCTTGCAAATGGTCCTCTGACGCCGCGTCGTCAGGCACCCGCGCCAAAAAGGCCGAGCGCACATCTTCAAAATCTGCCGTCAACGCATGAAAAGGCCCGGCTTCGCGCGCAGTGTCGCTCATGCGCAACCGCAGTTCGGGCGCGAAGCCGGTGGCACGGACTTGGGAGGTGCAAAACGTGATGGCTTCCAGCACCGTGCTTTGCCACAACGTGACGCCTTGGGCCGAGCCGCCGTGCGGATCGCAGGGGCCGGTTTGCAGAATGGCGGCCAGACGCGCCAGCAGGGGCTCGTCCAGTGCGGCCATCCAGTGGGCGTCAAAGCGGCTGGACAGCACCAGCGAAAACAGCTCCGAGGCATCCACCGTCTCAGGCGTGGCCGGCAGGATTTTCAGGCGCAGGCGTTCGGCCAGTTCACTCACAAAAGCGCTGCGCGAGGCAAACCCATAGTCGGCCAGCAGCGTCGTGCCATCAATGGTCTCGACCAGCGTTTGCCACCAGGCCTGCACCCGCTCTGCCATGCCCGGGCGGGCGTCCACCGCGTCCAGAAACAGCGCAATGCGCGCCACCGATGCGGCGGCTGACATGCGGTCGCCGCGCACCCATTCAAAAAACGCGATCAGCCAGAGGTGGCGCTTGACCAAGGCGGCCTGCGGATCCAGCGCGTCCAGCAGGTTGGACAAGCCAGTCGGGGTGGCTGGCGGGCGCGCCATCAGGTTGGACCTGCGATCACGTTTGCCGTGCCGTCAGTGCAGCGTGCGCGCGCCGCCCGCACTCAGGGCGTCCAGCACAAACATCGGCACATCGACATCAAACTTCTCACCGTCTTCGGCCACACAGAAAAAACTGCCGTGCATGGTTCCCGTGGGCGTGCGCAGGCGCGTGCCGCTTGTGTACTCAAACGCATCGCCAGGCTTGAGCAGCGGCTGCTGCCCGACGACGCCCAGGCCTTTGACCTTTTCGGTGTGGCCATTGGCGTCGTTGACGTTCCAGACGCGCGAAATCAGCTGGGCGGTGACGCTGCCGGTGTTGGTGATCTTGATTTTGTAGGCAAAAACAAACAGCCCCTGCTCAGGGGCGGACTGTTCCTGCAGATAGCGCGGCTGCACATCGACCCGGAATTGATACTTGACCATGGTTGAATGCTAACTGCGAAAACGCCCATAATGCCAAGGCATCGCCAACAACCCCAAGATAACCTGAGAGTTGATGCCTTCATGACCTACCGCATTGCGCCTTCGATCCTGTCTGCCGATTTTGCCCGCCTGGGTGAGGAGCTCCAAGCGGTGATTGCTGCCGGATGCGACTGGATACATTTTGACGTGATGGACAACCACTACGTGCCCAACCTCACGTTTGGCCCCATGATCTGCAGCGCTCTGAAACCCCATGCCAAAACGGCGGCGGGCGTGGCCGTGCCGATCGACGTGCACCTGATGGTGCAACCGGTGGATGCGCTGGCGGCTGCGTTTGCCGATGCCGGGGCCGACCTCATCAGCTTTCACCCCGACGCATCTGGCCACGTGCACCGCAGCATTCAGGCCATCAAGACCAAGGGCTGCAAGGCGGGCCTGGTGTTCAACCCGGCCGAGCCGCTGGAGGTGCTGGACTGGGTGATTGACGACCTGGACCTGATCCTCATCATGAGTGTCAACCCCGGCTTTGGCGGTCAGAGTTTCATCGACTCTGCGTTGCGAAAGATCGACGCCGTGCGCAAGCGCATTGACGCCTGCGGCAAAGACATCCGGCTGGAGGTGGATGGCGGCATCAAGGTTGACAACATCCGCCGGGTGGCTGATGCCGGGGCTGACACGTTTGTGGCCGGCAGCGCCATCTTTGGCAGGCCAGATTACCAAAGTGTGGTCGCGGCGATGCGGGCAGAGTTGGGCCGCAAGGCCTGAAGCGGCCACGGGGATCGCCCAGACCGGCATTCATGGAATTTAGAGGAGTGCGCTGTGCAGACTTCAAAATACTTGACGCATCACTGGGGCCCGCCGTGGTTTCAACAGGAGGCGTTGCCGTTTTGGCGCAGGTCGGGGGCGCGGCTTGGGTTGGGTCTTGGCGTGTGGCTGGCATTGGTTTTGGGCACCCTGCCCGCGCGCGCGCAAGATGCGGTGATTGGCTATGTCAAGACGGTGCAGCCAGATGCCGCCATCGTGATTGCCGGCAAAAGCACTGCTGCCCAGCCAGGCATGGCGCTCCAGGCAGGCTATTTGCTCATGACTGGCCCGCGCGGCAGCATGGGCGTGACATTTCGTGACAACACGGTCATGTCGTTGGGGCCCGACACCCATCTGGTGGTCGACGAGTACCTGTATGCACCGGCCAAGGGCGATCTCAAGCTGGGGGCCACCCTGACACGCGGCACGCTGCAATACATTTCCGGCATCATTGCCAAACTCAAGCCAGATGCGGTGACTGTCAAAACGCCCGTGGGCATCATCGGTGTTCGTGGCACCCGGTTTCTGGCCCAGGTTGACGGGAAAAATCCGTGATGCAACCGGCCAGCATGGCGACGCTGCCGCGCGGTTTGGCATGGGTCCGCGCCCTCTTGTCGGTGGGCGCTGCGGTGGCATGGGCATTGACCGTTGCTATGGGTGTGGCCGGCTGCGCGGGCCCGCCCCTGCCGCCTGCATCGGCGTCTTACGTCGTGCTCCTGGCGGATGACGATGGCAAGGTCGGCAAAGTCACCATCAGCACGGCTCGCGGCAACACGGTTTTGGATAGGCCGCGTCAGGCTGCGCGGTTTGCCGGGCCAGCGGGTGAGGTTTTTGAGGTGTCACAGGAACGCATCAACCGGGACTTTGGCGCGGTCCTGGCAGCCAGCCCGGCCAGGCCGGTGAGTTTTTTGCTTTATTTTGCGGTCGGCGGCACCCGGCTTAATGCCGAGTCTGAGGGCGAGGTGGCGAAAATTCTCGCCGAAATCGCTGCTCGGCCTGCTCCGGATATTTCAGTGATTGGCCATACCGACACCACGGGCAGCAACGAGGACAATGAAAAGTTGAGCCTGGACCGCGCACAGGCGGTGGCAGAGTTGATTGGCCGCAGCCACCGGCTCGCAGCCGCAAAGGTCGTGGTCGAATCCCATGGGAAAAAGAACCTGCTGGTGGCAACGCCGGACAATACGCCGCAAGCCCGCAACCGGCGGGTGGAGGTGACGGTGAGGTGATGTGAGGTGATGGCCGGGCATGCGCTGGCGGCCTGGGTGCTATTTTTGCGCCAGCACGATCAAATCGCCTCCGGCGCCCGCCCGCAGGCGCTGCACATGCAGGCGCACCAGCGCATCGTCCGGGCGCAGGCTGGCGAGTTGCTCAAACGCGTCGCGCGCGCTGCTGTCGCCATCGCGCATCAACTCATAGGCGCGTTGGTACGGCAGGTCTGGCTGCTCACCCGTTGAGGCGTCCAGCGGCTCGAACACCAACAGTGGCAGCAGCTTGCCGGGCAATATCAGCTGGCCGATGGGGCGCGCCAGCGCCTGCGGACAGCCCGACAAGGTGGCCTCTGACACGCACATCAGGGTTCCCAACTGCTTGTTGGCAGATTCCAGCCTTGCCGCAGTGTTGACCGGGTCGCCCAGGGCGCGGTAGTCAAAATGCGCCGGGCCGCCAAAGTTGCCGACGATCACCTCGCCGGTGTGAATGCCAATGCGCGTTTTGCAGAAGGCGATATCGCGCTGCTCAAGGTTGCGCAGGTACTGCGCAGCAAAGCGTTGCATGGCAAGCGCGCAATCCAGTGCACGCTGCGCGTGGTCGGCCTGGTGCACCGGCGCGGAAAACATGATGGCGACGGCGTCCCCCACAATGCGGTCCAGCGTGCCATCATGGGCAAAGGCAATGGCAATCATGCGGTCCAGGTACACATTGAGCACCGTCACGGCCTTGGCCGGGTCCATCTGCTCCATCAGGCTGGTGAAGCCCGCCAGATCGGTGAAGACAAAACTGCATTCCTGGCGCTTGCCGGACAGCTCCAGCGACTGCGGGTGCGTGATCAGGTGGGTAACCAGGTTGGGCGAAACATAGCGTGAAAAAGCCTGTTTCACCCAGGCCTGGCGGCGTTCCGCCGAGATATGGCGCAGCACGCTGGCCAAAACAAATGCCAGCAGCAGCACCAGCGTGGGCAGGGCCGGGTCCAGCAGCAGGCCAACCCCGGAAAATCCCCACCAGGCGCTGGCCCACAGAACCGCCAGCACGGCTGCAAACACGCCAAATGACAGCATTGCCCCGCAGCCAAGCGCCACCCAGCCCACCAGCGCCCCACCCGCCACAATGACCAGCGCCTCGATCGCCATCACCCACGCCGGGCGCGCCAGACCGCCGCCCGTGAGCACCTGTTCCAGCATCTGGGCGTGGATTTCGACGCCCGGCATCGCACTTCCCATGGGGCTCAGACGCATGTCTGTGAGGCCCTGCGCAGAGACGCCTACCAGCACGATGTGCCCGCTCAAATCCGGCAGCGGCAAGTCGGGGGCCAGAATCTTCCAGGCCGGCAGATAGCGTTCAGGCACAGGCCGCGAGAAGTGCACCCAGACCTCGCCCTGCGGCGTCATTGGCACCACATGCCGGCCGATGCGGATGTCTTCCAGGCCCAGCGATGGCATGGCACTGCTGCGGATCACGTAATTTTTTTCGCCTTGGGCCACGCGCAAGGCTTCAGCCGACAGCGATGGCAACAGCGCGCTGCCAGCGCCCAGAAGCAGCGGCACGCGCCTGACGACACCGTCTGCGTCAGGCACAAAATTCAAGGCACCCTGGCCTTGCACGCGCGCCCGCAGGGTTGGCATGGCAGCGACCACACCCGTGAAACCATGCACAAAAGTCCGGGCCGCTTCCCCCACAGCAACGTAGCGGGACATTGAAAGACTGCCCGGCAGAAGCTGCGCCTGGCTGGGGGTCCGCTGGTCCAGCGCAAAGCCAAGCAGCACTTTGCCGCGTCCAAACACGTCGGCCAGCACCTCATCAGGATCTGGCAGGTGGCTGATCTGGGTGCGTGCGGGTTCAGGCAGCCGCCACATGTCAAGCATGGCCTTGGGCGAACTGCGGTCAGGCTCGGCAAAAACAATGTCAAAGGCAATGACCGCAGCCCGCGCATTTTGAAGGCGTGCCGTCAATTCGGCGATGCGGGTGCGCGGCCAGGGCCATTGGCCCAACCTTCGCAGGCTTTCGTCGTCAATATCGACAATGCGCACGGGCGCTGGTTTGTAGTGGCGCGGCTGCCAGCGCTGGTATTGGTCAAACACGGCGTTGCGCAGGGTCTGCACCGGCACCGGATTCCACAGAAAAACCAGCAGCCCCAGCCCGATCGCAGTCAACGGGGCCAGCAGCTCCCAGCCCTTGGACAACACGCGACGCATGGGAATGCCAGGGCAGAGTCAGGCCTGCACCGGACCCAGGTAAGCGCTGATGTCAACCGGGTCGATCTGCTCAGGAACCAGGAATTTTTTTGCGTACTCCAAGTGCACGCCGGAGGTCAGGAACAGGTCAAACAGGTCAGCATCGATATTTCCCTTTTGCTTCATCGAATGGAGTATGTGCAGGGATTCGAAAATTTCTTTGGAGTCTTGTAAGGCCGGTCGGACGAGGTGAGCGCCTCAAAGATATCCGCAATGACCATGATGCGCGCCGGAATTGACAGGTCTTTGGCGCTCAGGCGGCGCGGGTAGCCGGTGCCGGTGAGGGTTTCGTGGTGCGTGCCGGCATATTCCGGCACGCGCTGCAGCGCTTTGGGAAATGGCATGCGCTCCAGCATCATGATGCCGTGGATCATGTGCTCGTTGATCTTGTAGCGGTCCTCTGCCGTCAGGGTGCCCTGCCTCACATTGAGGTTGTAGATTTCGCCATGGTTGTACAGGTGCTCAGGCACGTCCACCTTGAAGCCAAAGCTGGGGTCAGGCACATCGCCCGCGCCACGCCCGATCAGGTGGAACGGCTGGTCTGCCAGCAGCGCCTGGCTGGCCGGCAGGGGCTGGTACGGCATGGACTGGCGGCGCAGCAGCTCTTCATGGGCCAGGCCCAGGCGGTCGTCGAAATGGCGCAGCCAGGTGGCCTTGCCAATCTGCGCGATGCGGTCTTTTTGCGCCGGGCTCATGTTCTCGGCGCCAATATTGCATTCGGCGATGAAAGCGAAGTCTTCGGCAAGCTGTTTTTTTCGGCCGTCAAAGATGGCGCGGGCGTGATTTGCGTCGCCGCCATCTGCCACATCTTTGAGCCGCGCGATGTGGGCATCGCGCAGCAGCACCTCAAACCGCATGCGCACCTCGTGAATGCGGTTGTAGATGGTCTCCAGCTTGGTGGCTTTGTCGATTACATACTCGGGCGTGGTGATTTTTCCGCAATCATGCAGCCACGCACCCACCCGGAACTCGTGCCATTCGTCTTCGGTCTTGAAACCAAAGTCGGCCAGCGGCCCTTCGGTTGCAGCATGGGCGGCGTGCGCCAGCATCAAGGCCAGTTCCGGCACGCGAGCCGAGTGGCGGCCGGTGTAAGGGCTCTTGGCGTCAATGGCGGTGGCGATGGTATGGATCAGGCTTTCCATGAACGCCTTGCGCGCGTCAATCAGTTCCAGGTTGTCCAGCGTCACGGCCGCCTGCGCGGCAAGCGCTTCGACCAGCGGCACCAGATCCGGGGGAAAGGGGATGACCGCACCAGTCTCCAGGTCCAACTTGTTGATGAACTGCAACACGCCCACCACGTCGCCACCACGCGGCGCCATGGGCACGGTCAGCATGGAGACAGTGCGGTAGCCGCTGTGGGCATCAAAACCCCGCGTGCCGCTCAAGTCGAAACGGGTTTCCTGGTACACGTCATCGATCAGCACGGACTTCTTGCGCAAGGCGCAGCAGGTGGACACGTGGCGCTCGTTGGGCAGGCCTGTCTCAACGTCATAGAGCGGAATTTCCGAAGCAACGATCTCGTCCTCGCGGGTGCGCATGACAAATCTCAGGCTCTTCTGGTCAGTGACGACATACATCGACGCCGCGTCGCAGTGCAGCAGCCGCTGGCCTTCGAACAGGGTATGCCGCACCAGCGTCGAGCGCTCGCGTGTCATCGACATCAGCAGGCCGTTTTCAATCAGCATGTCCAGCTTGGCGGTGCGCATCGCCACTTCGCGCTCCAGATTGTCCTGAATGGCCAGATTGGCCTTGTGGATGGTCCGTATCGACAGCAGGTTTCTGGCGCGCAATGACATCTCGACCGGATCAATGGGCTTGCTCAGGTAGTCGTTGGCGCCAGCCAGCAGCGCTGCGTTGCGGATGTCTGTGGAATCAGCGCCAGTGATGACCAGGATGGGCAACTCGGCGGGGGAGAGTTTTTGCCGGATCAGGCCGATCACTTCCAACCCGTCGATATGGGGCATCTTTATGTCCAGCAGGATCAGGTCGAAACTGCCTGAGTCCAACCGTGGCATGACCTGGCGCGGGTCGGTCAGGGTGGCGATGCCCCGGTAGCCAAAAGACTCCAGCAGGCTGGCCAGGTAGCGCACGTCGGCAACCGAGTCGTCACAAACCAGAATACGGCACCCGGCATGCTTGGAAAGCGTGGGTCTTTCGTTGAGCGCCGTCATTTAGGGCCCGCGTAGAGTGGTGTGACGGGATTGAGGTTACCCGAAAACCTCACGACACCGCAACTTCATATTGGCCCGCAGGCCTGCCCGTCAGTCGTGAAGGGATGACAAAAACTGCTTCAGCTCGGGCGTCTGCGGGTTGCCAAACAGCTCCTGCGGCGAGCCCATCTCATGCACGCGGCCCTGGTGCATGAAGATCACGCGGTTGCTCACCTTGCGGGCAAAGATCATCTCGTGCGTCACCATCAGCAGCGTCATGCCTTGCACCGCCAGGCTCTCAACTACGCGCAGCACTTCGCCCACCAGCTCGGGGTCCAGCGCCGAGGTGATTTCATCGCACAGCAGCACGGCGGGCTCCATGGCCAGCGCACGGGCAATGGCCACACGCTGCTGCTGGCCACCTGAGAGCTGGCCTCAAAGGCGCGGAAGTTGCGGCTCTGGATCAGATTAGCGGCGTAGCTCAGCTCCTGTGTGGAAATTTGCCCGCACACGGCCGAGCCCAGCATGACGATGATGATCTGGCTGACCAGCGCGGGCCACACCTTCTTGAGCGCCGGGGGCAGCACCACGCGGATAAACACCTGCGCTCGGCTCATTGCCAGGCTCATGGCAGCCTCAATCTGACCTTTGGGTGTGGCGTCGATGCCCGCGCGGATGATCTCGGTGGCGTAGGCACTCAGATTGATGACCATGGCCATGATGGAAGCGACCTCGGGCGACAGTTTGATGCCCGCTGCAGGCAGGCCAAAGAACACGAAGAACAGTTGCACGATGAAGGGCGTGTTGCGGATGAGCTCCACATAGGTGCCCACCGCCCACTTCAGCCACGTGCTGCCTTGCGAGCGCACCCACGCAAAGGCCACGCCCAAGGCCACGCCAATGACGCTGGCAATCAGCGTCAGCCCAACCGTCCACGCCACGCCTTTGGCCAACAGCGGCCACTGCGCGAGTACCGCCAGAAAGTCAAACTCGACCCGCATCTCGCTGGCTTATTGCGGTAAATCTCCTGCGGGACGCCCAAGCCATTTCACGGCCATTTTGTCAATATCGCCGCTTTTCTTGCCCTCGGCGATGATGTCGTTGACCTTCAGGCGCAGCTTGTCTTCGCCTTTGCCTACGCCAATGAAGTTGGGCGAGTCTTTGAGCAGCAGTTTGTATTCGGCACCCAGTTGCGGGTTTTTGGCCATCATGTTGCCCGCCACCGAAGCGCCGGTTGCAATCAGCTGCTCCTGGCCGGACACAAAGGATGACACCGTGGTGTTGTTGTCTTCAAAGCGTTTCACGTCCGCCGTGGGCGGCACAAGCTTGGTCAGCTCCTGGTCTTCAATGGCGCCGCGCGTGACCCCCACGCTTTTGCCCGCCAGATCGGCAAAACTCTTGATGCTCAGGTTCTTGGCAGCAAAAACCGCCTGAAAAACGGCGAGTAGGCCGCCGTGAAGTCAATCACCGCCAGCCGCTCCGGGTTTTTGCCCAGCGTGGAGATAACCAGGTCAGCCTTTCGGGTTTGCAGGTAGGCAATGCGGTTGGCGCTTGTAACAGGTGCCAGCTCAATCGCCACGCCCAGCTTGGCCGCAATGTAGTTTTGCAAATGTCATGGGGGTTTCCTTGTCGTCAGTTTTTGGATTCAGCGGATGCATTGAAGGGCGAAGGGCAAAGTCTATGACCGGTGGGGCGCATTGGGTGGGGTGCACCAATCAGCGGGCTCTGGGTACTGGGACAAACGCGGGATGATTTGCAAAATAGTCCATAGCAGCCAACACACCAGATTCGGCAAGTTTGATGCCAGCCAGCTTCATGCCCATTTCGCACCCGGACAGTGCGGCCACCAGCGTCAGATCATTGCAGTCGCCCAAATGCCCAATGCGGAACATCCGCCCTTTGACCTTGCCCAGGCCAGTGCCCAGCGAGCAGTCAAACCGCTCGTAAATGATCTTGCGCACCGCATCGGCGTCCACGCCCTCGGGCATCAGCACGCCGGTCAGCACCGGCGAATACACAGCGGGGTCGGCGCATTGAATCTCCAGCCCCCAGGCGCGCACGGCGGCGCGCACACCCGCGCCCCAGCGCTGGTGCCGCGCGAAAACTGCGTCCAGCCCTTGGGCCAGCAGCATGTCGCAGGCCTCGTTCAGGCCATACAGCAAATTGGTGCTGGGCGTGTACGGGAAGTAGCCGGTCTTGTTCAGCTCGATGATCTCGTCCCAGGCCCAGAAGGCTTTGGGCAGCTTGGCGGATTTACTGACCTCGATCGCCTTGGGTGACAGCGCGTTGAAGCTGATGCCCGGCGGCAGCATCAGCCCTTTTTGCGAGCCGCTTATGGCCACGTCAACGCCCCAGGCGTCGTGCTGGTAGTCGGCTGACGCCAGGCCCGAGATGGTGTCCACCATCAGCAAAGCCGGGTGCTTGGCGTTGTCAATGGCGCGGCGCACGGCGGCGATGTCACTCGTTACGCCGGTGGAGGTTTCGTTGTGCACCACGCACACCGCCTTGATGCCATGCTGGGTGTCAGCCTTGAGCCTGGTCTCGATCTGGTCAGCCTGCACGCCTTGCCGCCAGCCAGGCGCGCCGGTCAGGACGGAATCGCTGCCCTGGTAGCTTAGGACCTCTGTCTTGAGCCCCAGCCGCGCCGCCATCTTTTGCCAAAGCGATGCAAAGTGGCCTGTCTCGAACATCAGCACGGTGTCACCGGGGCTCATGGTGTTGCAGAGTGCTGCTTCCCAAGCGCCGGTGCCCGAGGCCGGGTAGATGATGACCGGGTGGCGTGTCTGGAAAATCTTCTGGATGTCGGCCAGCACCTTCAGCCCCAGCGCGCCAAACTCTGGCCCCCGGTGGTCAATGGTGGGCAGGCTCATGGCCCGCAAAATACGGTCGGGCACGGGTGACGGGCCGGGTATTTGCAGAAAGTGGCGACCAATGGGGTGAAAGTCGAGGTTCAGCATCGCAGATTTCCAGATGATTGCAAGTTTTGCATACAAAATCAGATTTTAAGCGGACTGCATAGGATAATCCTAATAAAAGTGGTTTATTTTTGTATGCAAATTTATCGATTGCATTGGCGAGTGTCTGCGGAAATTCGTATCAAAAGAGGTTTTGGCCCTTGTCTAGTATGCAAAGTTTGCTATATTTTAAGGAGCAATCAGTGCGCAAGCGCTGTTTCCTCGACAAATCTGCTGCGTTTCGGCTTCTCTATTTGAGCCCGAGCAGCGCGTCCTTCAGCTTGAAATCTGCCGGCACAGGGCCCAGCCAAATCGACATCATCGCCTTGAAGAATTCGGGCTCTTTGTAAGGCTCC
>JANYJD010000073.1 GCA_025358555.1 Rhodoferax sp. | reverse complement strand
TTCTGGTAGGGCGTGTCGCCCGCTGCCATCAATTCAGGAGCGCTTGCGCGGGCGCCATGCGCGGCATCGGCGCCCCTGTAGTAGTCCTCATGCAGCTTGAAATACGGCAAGGCGTTCTTCCACGTCCAGCAGTCATCGTCCGTGGCTCGCGCCCAATTGTCGTAATCACGCGCCTGGCCGCGCATGTAGATCATGCCGTTGATGCTGCTGCACCCGCCCAGTGTCTTGCCGCGCGGGTAGCGCAGCGTGCGGCCGTTCAGGCCCGCGTCGGGCTCGGTGCTGTAGAGCCAGTCGGTGCGCGGGTTGCCAATGCAATACAGGTAGCCCACCGGAATGTGAATCCAGTGGTAATCGTCTTTGCGGCCAGCCTCAATCAGCAGCACGCGCTTGGACGCGTCTGCGCTCAGGCGGTTGGCCAGCAGGCAGCCTGCGGTACCCGCGCCGATGATGATGTAGTCGAAGGTGAGAGAGGAGTCGGTGGTCATGGGATGGTCATGGGGTGGTCAGGTGTAAGTCATGCATGCAGTTGCAGCCAGTCTTCCTGGTTGCGCACGACCTGCAGGCCGATCACATTGCGAAAGTGCTTGTCGTACGTGAGCAGCGGGATGCCATGTTCCATCGCCGTTGCAGCAATCCAAATGTCATTGGCAGGAATGGGCCGACCGTCACGGCGCAATTGCTGGCTTATTTTGGCGAAATGTCGGCTCGTCACTTCGGTGACGTTGGCAACCGCCAAGTAAGGCAACGCCAAAAACGCCTGCAGATGCAATTCGTTCGCGGCAGATTTGCTGCCATTCAGAAAACCGGCCCGCAATTCGCCCAGAACAATCGCTGGCAGCCAGATTTGTGCAACTGCTGCGACCAGAGCAACTGCCACTGGGTCGGCTTTGTAATGGGCGCTGTAGGCGTTGGTGTCCAGGCAAAGTGAAATCATTTCCACATTTCTGGGTCGAGTTCGCGCGTGCTCTTGGTAGCCTCCAAAAACTCGTCCTCGTCAGACTGAGTCCAGCCGCCCGCCAGCTTGGCAGAGTCATTGCGGGGCCGCAGGCACTCGTGCGCATACTTGCCTGTTGGCAGAGTTGCCGTTGTGGGCCGCAGCGCTGACTCAATGAGCTGGTGCAAAAACCGGTTCACGCTCAGGTCACGCTTTTTAGCTTCGCGCTTGAGTTGTGACGCCAGTCGCTCGTCCAAGTCGCGGATGATGAGGGTGCTCATGGTCGGCCTCCAGTTAAGCGAGAGGAAATGCAGGGCAGATGACGAAATGATATCGCGATATCACTCGTACTGCAAGGCAATCTGGCAGCCACCCTGCGACGGCTGGGGCCTCATTTCGCTGTCGGCATCACAAATTCCGCCCCTTTGCCGATGCTCTCGGGCCAGCGCTGCATGATAGATTTCTGCTTGGTGTAAAACCGCACTCCCTCTTCGCCATAGGCATGCATGTCGCCAAAAAGGCTGCGCTTCCAGCCGCCAAAACCGTGCCAGGCCATAGGCACAGGAATCGGCACGTTGATGCCAACCATGCCCACCTGGATGCGGCGGCTGAACTCGCGGGCGACGTTGCCGTCGCGGGTGAAGCAGCTCACGCCGTTGCCAAACTCGTGGGCGTTGACCAAGTCCACCGCTTGCGCAAAATTCTTTACGCGCACGCAGCCCAGCACGGGGCCGAAAATTTCCTCCTTGTAGATGCGCATGTCAGAAGTGACGTGGTCAAACAGCGTGCCGCCCATCCAGAAGCCCTCGGCGCAGCCTGCCCCGGCGTCTGCGCCCTTGAAGCCGCGGCCATCCACCAGCAGTTTGGCGCCTTCTTTCACGCCAATGTCGATGTAGCCAGTGATGCGCTGGTGCGCGATGGCCGTCACGATGGGGCCCATCTCGGCGGCCAGGTTGGTGCCGTTCAAAATCTTGAGCGACTTGGCACGTGCGGTCAGCAGCGGCACAATTTTGTCGGCCACGTCGCCTACCAACACCGCCACGCTGATGGCCATGCAGCGCTCGCCAGCCGAGCCGTAGCCCGAGCCGATCAGCGCGTCCACGGTCTGATCAATGTCGGCATCGGGCATCACCACCATGTGGTTTTTGGCGCCGCCCAGGGCCTGCACGCGCTTGCCGTTGCGCGCGCCGGTCTCATAGATGTAGTTGGCAATGGGCGTGGAGCCGACAAAGCTCACGGCCTTCACGTCGGGGTTGGCCAAGAGCGCGTCCACCGCTTCCTTGTCGCCCTGCACCACGTTGAACACGCCATTGGGCAGGCCCGCGTCCTTGAACAGGCGCGCCATCAAAAGAGCAGCACTCGGGTCAATCGGGCTGGGCTTTAGCACAAAGGTATTGCCCGCTGCAATGGCCACGGGGAACATCCACATGGGCACCATCACGGGAAAGTTGAACGGCGTGATGCCGGCCACCACGCCCAGCGGCTGGCGCAAGGTCCAATTGTCCATGCCGGTGCTGACCTGGTCGGTGAAGTCGCCCTTGAGCAACTGGGGCATGCCGCAGGCAAACTCGATGATGTCGATGCCGCGTGAGACCTCGCCCTGCGCGTCGGTAAACACCTTGCCGTGCTCGGCGGTGATGCAGTGCGCCAGCTCGTCCTTGTGGGCGTTGACCAGCTCCAGAAACTTGAACATCACGCGCGCGCGGCGGATGGGCGGTGTGTCGGCCCAGGCGGGAAACGCGACTTTGGCAGCAGCGACAGCGGCGTCCACCTCAGCCGTGCTGGCCAGCGCCACGCGGCCGGTGACAGCGCCGGTAGCGGGGTTGAAAACGTCTTGAAAACGGCTGGAGCTGCCTGAAGCAACTTGGCCGTTGATGTAGTGGTCAATGGTGGGGGTGGTCATGGCATGCGTCCTGAAAAGTTAGGCAGAAAGCATGAAGTGTCGCGCATTGGCTGGCGGTTGGCAAAATGCAGGTCCGCATAAACAAGATCCAGCGCCAAAGTGCCTGCGCTGTATGAAGCGTTACGGTCAGGGGAAGCAGGCTTCGGACGAGGTCGATCCCGGCCCGGCCCGGCCCGGCCAATAGGGTCAGCCTAAACGTGAAATCCATGCTGGGGAAACGCTGAACAAGTCCCCAGCGGCGTGCGATCAGCCGGGCTCGGGCGGTCTGCTGCGGTGAATTTCTTGCCTGTGCTTCAGAGGATAGGCGGGGCTATTGCCTGCGAAATCCGCCTTGCATCCCATCCCGATCCGGCTGCCGCAAATCCGCCAGGACTTGTTCAGCGCTTCCCTAGAAAAAATATGCTACATATTACGTAGCTACTTGTGCATATGGAACAAGGGCTATAGGCCGTTTTTACAGAAAAAACGTGGGGCAGGCACCGCACAGGCGCTGAAATTCGCTTTTTCTCGGCCAAGTTTGCGGGCTCATGCTGCGTTCTTTCCAAGGCAAAATGAGATTCCAGCCCATCTTGCGTGATCGTGTAAAAAATGATGCCTGCCGCCACCCAATCCGCCCGCCGCAAACCCGCACAAAAAAGTGCCAAAGCCGCCAAACCCGCCGCGCCGCGCCTGTCGCGCACACGCCGGCCGCCAGAGCTGGCCGTTGCCCACTGGCAGACCGCGTTGCGCCAACAGTTTGGCCGGGAGCAGCGTTTCGGCCTGAAAAACCTGGGGCAGGAGCCAGTGTTTTCTGACTTCGCCGTGAGCAATCCGGCCAGCGGCACGCGCTACCGCGTGGCCATTCGCGGCCAGGCGCTGGGGCAAAATTTCTGCACCTGCCCGGACTACGCCTCCAACGACTTGGGCACCTGCAAGCACATCGAATTCACCCTCGCCAGGCTGGCGGCCAAGCGCGCTGGCAAGGCGGCGCTGGCGCAGGGTTTTCAGGCCGGGTACAGCGACATCTGGCTTGACTACGCCGGCCAGCGGCGCATGCGTTTTTCTGCGGGTGCAAGCTGCCCCAGTGCTGTGCTGGAGGAAGCTAGGCAGCTGTTTGATGAAGACGCCCGCTGGGCCATGCGCCCCAATCCACAAGGCACCCTTGAGCAGCTGATCAAGATTGCTCAAAAAAGCGGCCACGAGCTGCGTTGCTACGACGATGTCTGGCAGTTTGTGGCGCAAATGCGCGACGGCGAACGCCGCCACGCCACGCTGATGGAGGCCTACCCCAAGGGCATTAAGGATAAGGCGCTCACGGGGCTGGTGAAAGTCAAACTCTATCCCTACCAAGCCGAGGGCGCGCTGTTTGCAGCCCGCGCAGGCCGCTGCCTGATCGGCGACGAGATGGGCTTGGGCAAGACCATCCAGGCCATCGCCGCCGCAGAGCTGTTTGCGCGCCATTTTGGCGTGCGCCGCGTGCTGGTGGTGTGTCCGACCTCGCTCAAGCATCAGTGGAAGAACGAGTTTGCTCGCTTCACTGACCGCAACGTGCAGGTGGTGCATGGCCTGCGTGCGCAACGCCAGGCGCAATACCGTGAAGACGTGTTTTGCAAGATCATCCACTACGAGACCCTGGCGCGTGATGCCGATTTGATCGACGCCTGGGCGCCCGACCTGGTGATTGCCGATGAAGCGCAGCGCATCAAAAACTGGAACACCATTGCCGCGCGCGCGCTCAAGCGCATCGCCAGCCCCTACGCGATCGTGCTGACGGGCACGCCGCTGGAGAACCGGCTGGAAGAGCTGATCTCCATCGTGCAGTTTGTGGACCAGCATCGCCTGGGGCCCACCTGGCGGCTGCTGGACGAGCACCAGACGCGCGATGAGGTGGGCCGGGTGATTGGCTACCGTGCACTGGACCGCATTGGCCAGACGCTGGCGCCGGTCATGTTGCGCAGGCGCAAGGCCGAGGTGCTGACGCAGTTGCCCGCGCGGGTGGACAGCCGCATCTTTGTGCCGCTCACGCCCCAGCAGCGCGTGCACCACGACGAGAACGGAGGCATCGTCATGCGCATCGTTCAACGCTGGCGCAAGACCGGCTACCTGTCAGACGTGGACCAGCGCCGCCTGCAATGCGCCTTGCAGAACATGCGCATGGCCTGCAACAGCACCTTTCTGCTGGACCCTGAGACCGACCACGGCAACAAGGTGGATGAGCTGATGGCGGTGCTGGACGAGCTGCTGGAAGACCCGTCGGCCAAAGCCGTGGTCTTCAGCCAGTGGCTGGGCACGCACGAGCTGATCGTGCGGCGCTTGGGCCAAACGGGCGGCAAGCGGCCCTGGGGCCACGTGCTATTCAATGGCAGCGTGCCGGGCGACAAGCGGGGCGCGCTGGTCGATCAATTCAACAACGATCCGCATTGCCGCCTGTTTCTGTCCACCGATGCGGGGGGTGTCGGCCTGAATTTGCAGCACGCCGCAGCGGTGGTGGTGAACATGGACATGCCGTGGAACCCTGCGGTGCTGGAACAGCGCATTGGCCGCGTGCACCGCATGGGCCAGTCGCGCGGCGTGCAGGTGGTCAACTTTGTCGGCCAGGGCAGCATTGAAGAAGGCATTTTGTCGATCCTGGCATTCAAGAAATCGCTGTTCGCAGGCGTGCTGGACGGCGGTGCGAATGAGGTGTTCATGCAGGGCACGCGCCTGTCCCAGTTCATGAAGAGCGTGGAGCAGGTGGCGGGGGCGATGGGGGACGCTGACGCTGACGCTAACGCGGAACTTGGTGCACCCCCCGCTGCGGGATCCACTGGCATTGACGAACCCGCGCCGGCACAGCCCTCCCATGACACGCCACCCGCCGCAATCATGGCGCAAGCACAGGACGTCGTCGGCGAAACAGATCCGGCAGAGATTGCGGCTCCAACACCAGGCGCTGCGGCAGATGGGACTGACGACACCGCTGACGCCGCAAGCCAAACCGGGATGGATGGTTTGGAAAGTGTCGATGTTGCGGGGATGGCAACCGCAGCCCTTGCCGCCGCTGATCCTTGGGCCGCAATTCTGGAGGCAGGCGCCGCACTGTTGCAGGGCCTGGCCGCATCGCGTGGCGCTGGAAGCGCCGCCGCATCGCCCATCGCGATTGAGCGCGACCCTGTCACCGGCAAAGCCAGCATCCGTCTGCCGCTGCCCGACCCGGCTGTGCTGCAAAGGCTGGCCATGGCGTTTAAGCCTTGGCTGAAATAGCGGTCGAAATCGTGGTCGAAGTTGTGGCTGCGGTAGCGTGGGTTTAAAAACTCCAGCCTTGCCTTTGCATGAAGGTTTCCAAGTCAACACAAGGCACGCTGACGCTGGAATGCTGACACACGTTGGGAATTTTTGCGGCATTGGGCTTGAGCCGCTCTTCTGTCACCACCGTCCCCTTATGAATCTTGGCGCAAGCAATGACGAAAGGGTCGGCTACAGGCGTGCCCATCAGGCGCTGCTTTTCGCCGATCAAAGCCTGGAAGTGCTTTATCTGAAATATTTGAGCAACAAAACGCAGTTCGTCTCCCGTAGGTATGGTGAAGATATGCTTGCGGTCTTTGAGCCACTTGTTGGTGTGCTGGTCCACATCGCCGCGTTCAATTTCATTCCAGACCTCGCGTGTCGAGATCAGGTCGCCCGACTGGACCAAGTCATCCAGCCCAGTCCAGACGGACTTGAACACACCGGGGAAAAAATGCTTCAATTTGCTGAGGGAACTGGTGTCAAAGACATAGATCATGCAGCGACTCCCGGAGGATTCGCTGTTCCAGACCCGCAAAGTTCTTCGCCTTGATTCCTAAAAATTCAGACGCCTGCTCTACGCTGATCTGATTGCGGTAGTGGCGGCTAATGACTTCCTGGGCGAAACGGTCGCTCAGATAGGCGTTTTGTGAAGCATACCAATCGCCTCCCGATGGCATCTTTTTTTGACTCGCCCAAATCTTGGCTTTTTGCACATAAAACGCTTGGCTTACGCGTTCGAGGTCTAACAGGCGGCGCACTATCGCCTCACGGCTGACACCATACCGATTGGCCAAATTAGCAAACACATGGTCCTGTAGTGCCTCCGCATTTCGGGGGAAGCCAGAAATCTGTTGGCCAAAATCATAGGAGGGAATCAACATTTCCGCTGCAACCTTGTTGCAGAATTGCTCAATACGACGTTCTGCGACAGGAAGCCTGTTGATATAAGAACCTTCAAACTTGCTGATGCCACTGACATTAAGCAGAAGATGAGCCAGTTCATGCAGCAAACTGAAAATCTGTCGGGTTTTGGATGTGCTGTTGTTCAGGTAAATCAGCGGGAAGTCCGCATCAAGCAAGCAAAACCCAGAGATGTCTTTTTGCTTGAACGGTGCCTTGAATACAAAAATGCCGTTTGCTTCCACGGCATCCCGCCATCTTTTCAGGGCAATATCATCAGACTTCCATGCGAGTTGATCTTCCAACGCTATCCCAAGAGCTTCTCTAACGGTACTTGCCTGTGTCTCAATGGGTTGCAGCATATCCAGCGGCACATCTCGTGCAACCTGATTCGCGCTTGGGTTTTTTCCTTCGAAGACCTCTTTCAAAGTGATTTGATAGGCATGCGCCTTGCGGACCTGGACATAGGTGTCTGCGTTCAAAGTTTGCAAATCCGCATCGGGGAGTGTTCTGAATTCGCGCGCTGGTGGAATTTCGTCCGGCGGAGCGGGAAGAAAAAAGACAGCTAACGGTCGCTTGAACACCTTGTAGGCCAGGCTCTCAAGCTGCACGTAGGTTGGCGACGCACCGTCTTCCGACTCCCAAGCCAGAACTTCGTCAAGCGGCCTTTTCAGCTTATGGGCAACGTCTTCCACAGACAACCCCATCGATTCACGCGCCCAACGGATTACCGCAGGTTGTACGCCAGCAACAGGTTCGGCTTTCATGAGTACCTCCAGATGTGGCAGATTGCCTTGACTATCATGGCTTCATTTCCAGCGCCGCCAGCTCCAGCCCCGCGATCTCCTGCAACGACTTGCCCGCAATCCCCTGCAAGTCGCCATACATCCCAACCGTGGCACCCATCACACGTTCGATCTGCTCCTGGCGTTTGGCCCATTGCTTCATGATGACTTTGCGCTCTTTGTCCAGGTCGTCCTGCATGCTGGAGAACGCTTCTACGATGGCTTCCACGCGCTGCTTGAAGCGCGGGCCGGTGAGGTATTGGTAGACCATCTCGGTCTTGGTGTGTTGGCCTTCCGACAGGGCGCGGGTCTGGCTGAGTTGCAGCAGGCCTTGTCGCAGCATCATGGCCACGGGGATGATCACGCGCGGTGAGGCCACCCACACGCCGTCCATCAAATCGAACGCTTCGACGCCCTTGGGCAGCACCTGGCTGACCAGAACACATACGTCGGCACGGGCGCTGCGCTGGTCTTCGCGCAGCTTGGCAAGCCAGCCGTCGCTCCAGTTTTTGGTGCGCTTGAATTCCCACAGAATGCTGCCGCAAGGCGTTGCGCCCGCGCTGTTGACCCGCTGCAGCGCATCGCCGCCAAACTCGCCTTTGGGCACGGGCTCGATCACGTCAAACGGGAACTTGCTGCGCAGCAAGTTCTCCAGCTCCAGCTCCTGCACTTCGCCCTGCAATTGCTGCGAGCCCTGCTCGGCTTTTTGCTTGAGCTCCTCGATTTTTTGCTGCATGGAAAAAATGGTCTGGTCTTTCTCGGCCACCTTGAGCTTCATGCCGTCTTCGGCTTCGCGCCGGGCCAGGGTGCGCACTTCGGTCAGCCCGCTTTGCACGCGGGTTTCAACCGTCAGCTCCAGCTCGCGTTGGGCATCGTCCAGCGCGCGCTGCTTTTTGATCAGGTCTACTTGGGCTTTTTGGGCATCGGCCAGCTTTGCGTCCTGTAGTTTGAGCACGCCTTGCAGCTCGGCCAGTTCACGCGCTTTGCCATCCAGCTCATTAGCGGCTGCGAGTTTGGCCTTTTTGGATTCTTCGGCCACCACGCGGGTGCGCTCGGACTTGAGCGTGTCAGCCACTGTATCGGCCACCAGCGCGTCCAGATCGCGTTTTGCACTGATGAGCGCCTTTTCCTTCTCGCGCAGGGCCGCATCCCGCGCGGCCATGTCGCTGTCTTTTTGGGCGATCTGCTTCTCAAACGCCAGGCGGGTGGATGCCAGCAGCGGGGCTGCCAGCGACTCGGTCAGCTTGATTTCTGTCTTGCAATTGGGGCAGGTGATGGTCGGTTCGCTCATGGCAGGTTGGCTTCAAATTTCAAATAGACAGGCTTGAGTGTGCGGGCGATGAACTGGCTACGGTGCCAGCCGGATGCGATCCACCAACGCCGTCGTCGAATACCCGTCCACAAACGGAATGGCCAGCGCCCGCCCGCCGTAGGCCTCCACCACGCTTGTCTCGGCAAGTTTGCTCATGTCGTAGTCGCCGCCCTTCACCAGCACGTCCGGCTTGATGGCGGAGATCAGGTCCAACGGGGTGTCTTCGTCAAACCAGGTGACCAGGCTCACCGATGCCAGGGCCGCGATGACGGTGGCCCGGTCCATTTCGTTGTTGAGCGGCCGCTCTGGCCCCTTGCCCAGGCGTCTGGCGGATGCATCGGTGTTCAGCGCCACCAGCAGGCTGGCACCCATGGCGCGGGCTTTTTCAAGGTAGACCACATGCCCCCGGTGCAGCACGTCAAATACGCCGTTGGTGAACACCAGCGGGCGCGGCAGCTGACCAAGCTGGCGCAATACATCTGCGCGGCTGCGCAGCTTGCCCAAAAGGCCAGATGCCAGGGTTGGGGCGGAGGTTGGGACGGTCATGGCATCGATGCTAGCAGGCCATGCCCTGGCTTTTTCCAAGGACCGGGGCCTGCGGCGTGACGAGGCATAATTTCAACACACCATGAAACTTGTACCGCTTGACTTTGACACCATCCCCGTGGGTCACCCGCTTGCCTTTACCCTGAGGGCGCGGGACGGAACGCTGCTTGCCGAAAAAGGGTTTGTCGTTTTTTCCCGGGAGTACCTCAGGGCGCTGGCGGGCCCTGGGGTGGGCCTGTACATTGACGTTGACGAGTCTGAATCCGCACCCCGCAGCGCCCCCCAAACGCGGACGGCCCAGGCGCCTGGCGCCTTCCCTTTGGAATCCGGCATCGGCAAAAGCCCGCCACAGGCTGCCCCTGTGGTTTTTGGCGGCGGCGGTGGCACCGGAGCGCCCGACTGGGTGAACCTTCAGGTGCAAGCCAATGCGTTGCTGCTGGAAACCAATGCAACCCAGTTTGCGCTAAGGCTGGACCGGGTGCAGGCGCAGCTCCACCGGCATTCAAACCTCAACCCCGATGGCACCCTGTTTGCGCTGATCCATCTCTCCGCGTCGGAGCTGCGCATGTACAGCGCTACACACGCCATGCTGGTCAGCGTGATGTGCGGCCTGGCTGCGCGCGAGGTGTTGAACTGGACGCCAAGTCTGGAGGCTACCGTGTGCAAGGCGGCGCTGACCATGAACGTCAGCATGACGGCACTGCAGGATGCGCTGGCTTCCCAGGTCGACTTGCCAACGCAGGCGCAGCGCGACCAGATTGGCGGGCACGTGGCAAGCTCAGTAGCACAGCTGGAGCAACTCGGTGTGACCGATGCTGACTGGCTGGCTGCGGTGCGCGACCACCATGCCCGTGAGCCTGGCCACTGGGGCAAGCTGAACCAGGCCCAGCGCATGGCCCGCCTGATCCAGCGGGCCGACATGTTTGCAGCCCGCCTGTCGCCCCGCGCCGGCCGGGTGCCCACCTCGCCTGCGGCGGCCATGCAGGCCGTCTATTTTGATGAACATCGGCAGATTGACGAAGCCGGTGCGGCCCTGGTCAAAGCCGTTGGCATTTACCAGCCTGGTTCGTTTGTGCGGCTGGCGTCGCAGGAAATTGCCGTGGTGATCCGCCGGGGTGGTACCAACACCACGCCGCTGGTGGCCGTTTTGATCAATGGCAAGGGCACCCCGACCAGCGACCATGTCGTGCGCGACACGATTGCGCGTGAATTCAGGATTGTGGCCAGCGTGGCGCACCGCGATGTCAAGGTCAAGATGACGCTGGACCGCTTGCTTGGCTTTACGTCGGCAACGTCATAGCGCCTTTAAAGGCGTCGCGATCACCGGTGTGTCGCAGGCACCCCAGCGGGCAGTAGCGAAGCCGCCAGTTCGCGGCTGAGTTCCTTGCGGTATTTATTGAGGTCTTGCACCGTGCTGAAGCTGCGGTTGAGCAGCAGGCTCATGTTGTGCAAGATGCGGTCAACCACCTTGGTCTCCCAGACCGCATCAAAGTTGATCTGCTTGTCCAGCCAGTGCTCCAGCCACTCGGGGTTGGGCATGCGGCTTTGGATGGTGTCGCGCGGGAAAAGAGCCTTGTTCACGTGCAGATTGGTGGGGTGCAGAGCCTGCGCCGTGCGCCGGGCGCTGGCCATCAGCACGCCCACTTTGGCGAATGCCGATTTGGCTTCCACGCCAAAGGTGCCAATGGCGCGCTTCATGTACTTCAGGTAGGCCCCGCCGTGGCGCGCCTCATCTTGGCTCAAGCGGGTGTAGATGTTTTTGATGACGGGTTCGGTGTGCCACTGGCTGGCGCGACGGTACCAATGGTTCAGGCGGATTTCGCCGCAAAAATGCAGCATCAGGGTCTCAAGCGCAGGTGCCGGGTCAAACTCAAAACGCACGTCATGTAGTTCGGTCTCGGTGGGCGCCAGGTCTGGCCGGAAGCGCCGCAGGTATTCCATCAGCACCAGGGAATGCTTCTGCTCTTCAAAAAACCAGACCGACATGAAGGCGCAGAAGTCGCTGTCGTCGCGGTTGTCACGCAAAAACATCTCGGTGGCGGGCAGCGCCGCCCACTCGGTGATGGCATTCATCTTGATGGTTTTGGCCTGCTCATCAGACAGTTTTGCACCGTCAAAAGACGCCCAAGGGATGTCCTTTGCCATGTCCCAGCGGACAGATTCGAGCTGTTTGAAAAGTTCTGGATACAGCATGATGACCCTATAAAACTTGGTCCATTTTAGAACCCGATTGTGACAACTGGTTTTTGAGCCGCGGCCTATGTCTGCGTGGACCTTGGCATGTAAAGTTCAGATTACCCCCTATTGCAAACAAATACTATTCAGTCATAATACTACTCAATAGTTTATTTCCTTGTCAATTGTCTGCCATCACCCCCAGCGCTGCCATGCACGCATCACCCAAAATTGCAATCATTGGATCCGGCATTTCTGGATTGGCAGTTGCCCACGCCCTGCGCGGGCGCGCCCAAGTCACGCTGTTTGAAGCGGGCCCCTATTTTGGCGGCCACACGCACACCGTAGACGTCACCTTGCCCACCCCCACTGGCTTGGTGACGCACGGTGTGGACACCGGGTTTCTGGTGTTCAACGAGCGCACCTACCCGAACCTGATCAAGCTGCTGTCCGATTTGAAGGTGGAAACCGCCAGATCGGACATGTCTTTTTCGGTCAAAGCTGCGGGCAGCACGGCACGCCAGACGCTGGAGTGGAGCGGCTCCAACCTCAACACCGTGTTTGCCCAGCGCCGCAACATCCTGAACCCGCGTTTTCTGCGCATGCTGCGGGATGTGATGCGCTTCAACAAAATGGCGACAGCGCTGGCGCAATCTGGCCAAGAGGCGAAACTGATGCAGCCGCTGGGCGATTTTCTGCACCAGCACGCCTTCTCAACCGAGTTCCGGGACTGGTATTTCCTGCCCATGATTGGCTGCATCTGGAGCTGCCCGGTCACCCAGATGCTGAAGTTTCCCGTGGCCACCATGATCCGCTTTTGCCACAACCATGGCCTGCTGCAGGTGAGCGACCGGCCGCAGTGGTGGACGGTCAAGGGCGGCGCGCGGCAGTACGTGGAAAAAATCACGGCAGGCATTGCCGACAAGCGGTTGAACTCGCCCGTGCGGCGCATTGAGCGCGATGCCACCGGCGTGCGCGTCATCACCGATGGACGCTCTGAGCACTTTGACGAAGTGGTGCTGGCCACCCACTCCGACCAGGCGCTGGCGCTGCTGGGTGATGCCTCAGCGCTTGAGACAGCGACCCTTGGTGCCATCCGCTACCACCCAAACCGGGCCGTGCTGCACACCGATCCGTCGGTGCTGCCGGCCAACAAACTGGCTTGGGCGGCGTGGAACTATGAGCGCGGCAACACCTCGCAAGTCTGCCTGCACTATTTGATCAATAAGCTGCAGCCCGTCCCTTTCGCGCAGCCGGTGCTGGTGACACTCAATCCGATGCGCGAAATCCCCCGCGCGCACGTGCTGGGCGAGTACGACTACGCGCACCCGGTGTTTGATCTGGCCGCCATGGCAGCGCAAGCCCGCATGCCGCAATTGCAGGGCCAGCAGCACACTTATTTTTGCGGGGCCTGGATGGGCTATGGCTTTCATGAAGATGGCCTCAAAGCGGGATTGGGCGTTGCCCGCAGCCTGCTGGCGGGCTTCGACCGGCGTGCGCATCCGCAGCCAGCGCAACAAATACTGCCGCCCACGCGGATGCCAGAGCCCGCACCCGAGCTGGTGTGACCGGCAGCATGACTTCGGCTTTCATGACCTCGTCATTCATCTCCCCGGTGCCGTCCTCGTTGAGGGCGGATATGCCTGCGGATGTCTGCGATGGCCAGCCCTTGCCCCAACCCATGATCGGGTTTGGCCAGGTTCGCCATGCGCGCTTGCGCCCCAAGCGAAACGCGTTTGCCTACCGCACCTATTTTTTAATGCTGCCACTGCGGTCCATGGCGGCCCTGCGCTCAGTTGAACGCCCCAGTGAGAGTTCTGCGGCAAACGCCGTGGGGTCGGCAGCACTCGCGGTCAATCGACCGGCGGCTTTGAGCTTTTATGACTGCGATCATGGCGATGGCCGCGCACCCGGCACCGACGCTGCGGATGGCCCAGGGGGTGCATTGGGCTGGATCGACGAGTTGCTGCAACGCGAAGGCATTCAGGACGCCACGGGCGAAGTCTGGCTGCACTGCTACCCGCGGGTGCTGGGCTACACCTTCAAGCCCGTCAGCTTTTGGTACTGCCACACGGCGGATGGCCTGCTGCGTGCCATCGTGGTGGAGGTAAACAACACGTTTGGCGAGCGCCATTGCTACCTGCTGGACCGCCCGCGCTACGGCCATGAACTGCGCGCCGACAAGGTCTTTCACGTGTCGCCGTTTTGCCCGGTGGAAGGTGGCTACCGCTTCCGTTTCATGCTGAGCCTGGACCCAGCGCATGCGCCCCATGGCGCGCACACGGTGGCGCGGATTGATTTTGACGACGCCAATGGCCCGCTGATCCAGACCAGCGTCAGCGGCGCGTTGGTGCCGGCTACGCGCCAGGCCATCCGCACGGCGGTATGGCGCTACCCGGCAATGATGTTCGGCGTGATCGCGCGGATCCACTGGCAAGCGGTGCGGCTGTGGCTCAAGCGCACCCGGTTCTTTCGCAAGCCGGTGCCGCCAGATGCCTTCGTGACGCGCCAACTTTGACGCGCCAATTTTGATACCGCCGCTTCAACCCCAATTTCCACCGCGCCCCATTTCTTCAGCCTTCCACCAACCCCTCCAGAACCTGCACCATGAACAGCTCGATCAACAGTTCAATCAACGGCTCGGTCAACACCCCCACAGCGCCTTCGTTCCCGATCCCGCAAGGCACGCCAGCGGCGGCGCGCACGGTATTGAAGCTGCTGCAGCGTTTGACGCACGGCAGCCTGGCCGTGCAGTTGCCGGATGGCTCAATGCAATTCTTCGGCACGCACGGCGCACAGCCGCACGCGGCCTTGCGGCTGAGCAACTGGAAGAGTTGCAGCGCCGCGCTCAAGTCGGGCGACATCGGCTTTGCCGAAAGCTACATCGCCGGTGACTGGACCACGCCCAATCTGACCGAGCTGCTGCGTGTGCTGGTGGCCAACCGCAAGCAGGTCGAAGACGTGGTTTACGGCTCATGGGCCGGGCGCCTGCTGTACCGCATCAAGCACCTGCTTAACCGCAATACCAAGGCCAATAGCCAGAAAAACATCCATGCCCATTACGACTTGGGCAACGCGTTTTACGGGCTGTGGCTGGATGACACGATGAACTATTCGTCGGCGCTTTTTGCAGGCGACTTGACCCAAACCATGCAGCAGGCGCAAAACGCCAAAGTGCGCCGCGCGCTCAGCATGGCCGGCGTCACGCCCGGCAGCCGCGTGCTGGAAATTGGCTGCGGCTGGGGCGCGCTGGCCGAGATGGCGACCACCGAATTTGACGCCTCAGTGACCGGCGTGACGCTGAGCACCGAGCAGCTGGCGTTTGCGCAAGCGCGCATGGCGCGGCTGGGGGTGGGCGATACACGCGGACAATTTTCCGAGGGGCCGCCCCCAGGCTCTGGAACAGCGGCGGAGCCAAAATTAGCCCCCTCGGGGCTGAGTGCTGCGGCTCCAATCCTGCCTGCGCAGGATGGGACAGCGCGAAGAGCCGTTGCCTCTGGCATCGGCCTGTCCAGCGTAGTGCGCGAAGCGACAAGCGTGGGGGCGCAATTGAGACTTCAGGACTACCGCGACATCACCGACGCGCCGTTTGACGCCATCTGCTCCATCGAGATGGTCGAAGCCGTGGGCCGCGAATACTGGCCCACGTATTTCCAGGCGCTGCACAAGCTGCTCAAGCCCGGCGGGCGCGCCTGCGTGCAAAGCATTGTGATTGACGACGCGCTGTTTGAGCGCTACCTCACCTCGACCGACTTCATCCAGCAGTACATCTTCCCCGGCGGTTGCCTGCCTTGCCCGCGCGAGTTCCGCGCGCAGGCCCGGGCGGCCGGGTTTGACGTGGTGGACGAGTTTTCATTCGGCCACGACTACGCCGAGACGCTCAAGCGCTGGCGCGAGAAGTTCATGCACGAGAAGAAGCAGGTGCTGGCCAATGGGTTTGATGAGCGGTTCATCCGCATCTGGGAGTTTTACCTGGCGTACTGCGAAGCGGCGTTTGCCGAAAACAACACTGACGTGGTGCAGTACACACTACAAAAAAAATAGCTATGTATACATACTGGACAAGGGCTACAGCCAGAAATAGTCGTTATTTTGGGCGAAATGCCAGGTTGACAGCGTTTTTGGTGCTGCCAGCACTGCTGGGCCCGCAAGTGGGTGCGCAGGCAACAACAGCGCCATTGCAGGCGCCATCGCTGCAACAGCCTCAAACGCTGGCCACCACACCTGCCCCAAGCATCACGGGCAACGCCACCGCCACCGCGGCTTCAACTGTCACCGCTGCCGCATCGCCTTCTGCAGACGACAGCGCCGCGTTGCGCGCCGGCCTGCCAGGCGCCCAGCTGGCGGGCTCGGCCAAGCTCACGGTGTGGGGCTTTGACGTCTACCGGGCCAGCCTGTGGGTGGCGCCGGGCTTTCGGCCCGCCACGTATTCGCAACATGCCTTTGCGCTGGAGCTGGCCTACCTGCGCAAGTTTGAAGGAAGCGCCATCACCGAGCGGACGCTGGTTGAGATGCAGCGCCAGGCCAAGGTTCCTCCCGAGAAAACGCGCGCCTGGCGGGAGGCGCTGATGGCGATTTTCCCTGACGTAAAACCCGGGGACCGCATCACCGGCATCCACCAGCCTGGTGTGGGCACCCGCTTTCTGGTGAACGGCAAGCCCAAAGGCGAGATTGCCGATGCGGAGTTTGACCGCCTGTTCTTCGGCATCTGGCTGTCAGACGCCACATCTGAGCCGGCGTTGCGCCAGGCGCTGCTGGCGCAGACCGCGCGCTGATGCCTGCTGCCCTCAACCATGCGGCAGCTGAATTGAACCCAACGCTCCATTTCAACGGCTGGCGGGACGGCCTGCGCTACGGGCTGATGGGCCTGCCGCTGGCATTTGTGGCGCTGCCGCTGTATGTGATCCTGCCCAACCACTACGCGCGGGAATTTGGCGTGTCACTGGCCACGTTGGGCATCGTTTTGCTCATCGCGCGGCTGTTTGACGCGTTCATTGACCCGCTCCTGGGCCGCTGGAGCGACCGTCTGTTTGCACGGTCCATCAACGCTGTGCTGGTGTTTGGCGCGGTGGCGGCGGTGCTGCTGGGCATCGGGTTTGCACTGCTGTTTTTCCCGCCTGCGCAGGTGCAGGGTCGGCCGTCCTATCTGCTGGCCTGGGTCACCGTGCTGTTAATGCTGACCTACGCTGCCTACAGCGCCTTGAGCGTGGCACACCAGTCCTGGGGGGCCATGCTGGGCGGCGACGAGGCGCAGCGCAGCCGCATTGTGGCGTGGCGCGAGGGGTTTGGCCTGGTTGGCGTGCTGGTGGCATCCATCACGCCGGTAGCCCTTGGCCTGCCTGTAACAGTAGCTCTATTTTTTGTAGCTTTGGGCGTTGGCTGGCTGGCCTGGGCAGGCGCGGTGCGCCCGAGCCCGAGCCCCACCTTCAAGACTGGCAGCGTCTGGCAGCCGTTGCAGCAGCCCGCATTTCGACGCCTGCTGGCGGTGTTCATGCTCAACGGCATTGCCAGCGCGATACCAGCCACCTTGATCCTGTTTTTTGTGCAAGACCGGCTGCAGGCACCCAAGGCGCTGGAGCCTGCATTTTTGGGTAGCTACTTTCTGTGCGCCGCACTGGCCATCCCGCTGTGGCTGCGCGTGGTGAAGCACATCGGGCTGGCGCGCACCTGGCTTGCGGGCATGACGCTCTCAATGGCGGTATTCATTTTTGCAACGCAACTGGGCGTGGGCGACACGACAGGCTTCATCATCGTGTGCGCCCTCTCGGGCATTGCGCTGGGCACCGACCTGGCGCTGCCCGCAGCCCTTCTGGCGGGGGTCATTCTTGACGCAGGCGACCGGGGCCGCGCCGAGGGGGCCTACTTTGGTTGGTGGAACTTTGCCACCAAGCTCAACCTGGCGCTGGCCGCCGGCGTTGCGCTGCCGCTGCTGGCCGGCTTTGGCTACGAGCCCGGCGTGCGGACCGAGGGCGCTTTGCAGGCCTTGACGGTGGCGTATTGCCTGCTGCCCTGCGCACTTAAGTTTTGCGCGGCAACAGCGCTGTATTTCCTGATCATCCGCCCGGCTCGCAGCCTGGCTTTGACGCAGCCTTTGACATAGCGTCGACATGCCCCGCATTGCCACCTTCTGAGACCCATTTCCATGAACACAACAATCGACCACACACCCGTCCAACGCCGTCTTGCACTGACTGCTGGCGCGGCAGCGCTGCTGGCCACCCTGGCCGGCTGCGGCACCCAGCGCATTGCCGACTATGCCAATGAAAAACCCGCATTGGACCTGCGCAGCTATTTCAACGGCACCCTGGACGCCTACGGTGTGTTCACCGACCGCTCAGGCAAGGTCGTCAAGCGCTTTACTGTGGTGATGAACTGCACCTGGCAAGGCGACAACGGCGTGCTGGACGAAGACTTCAGTTACTCCGACGGCACAAAACAAAAACGCGTGTGGCGGTTGACGCGGTTGGCCGACGGCAGCTACACCGGCCAGGCCGACGACGTGGTGGGCGTCGCGCTGGGCGAGTCACGCGGAAATGCGTTCCATTGGGCTTACACCCTGAGCTTGCCGGTGGACGGCAAGGTCTATGAAGTGCAGTTTGACGACTGGATGTACTTGGTTAACGACAAAGTCATGTTGAACAAGGCGGCCATGAGCAAATTCGGCTTTGGCCTGGGCGAGGTCACGCTGTCGTTCACCAAACGCTGAACTCGGCCAGATTGGACGATTTCACCGCATTCTATGCATAAAAAGCACCTGTAGCCCTCGTCCTATATAAATAGTTTGCTACTGTTAGTATAGTAAATTCAAAAACTGCGACTCCCATCATGTCACTCAATTCCCCCATCAAAGACTGGCACGGCAAAACCGTGTGGCTGCTGGGCGCCTCCAGCGGCATTGGCCGGGCCACCGCGTCTGCGCTGCACGCCAAGGGTGCCAGAGTCATCGTATCGGCCCGCAACGCCAGCGCGCTCAACGAGTTTGTGGCGCAGCACCTGGGTGCCATCGCCATGCCGCTGGATGCGGCAGATGCGTCCGCCGTGCGCGCGGCCTGCGCGGCCATCGTGGGCAGCGGCGGCTTGGACCACGCCGTGTACTGCGCGGGCCACTACCACGACATGAGCGCCCTGGCGTTTGACCTGGATGACATGGTGAAGCACAACCAGATCAACTATGTAGGCGCGCTGTACATGCTGGATGCAGTGTTGCCGCATTTTTTGGGCATAGCCGGGCAGGGTGCCAAGACCGCCAAGTCGGCTGTGCCGGGAACGTCTGCGAAAGCATTTGCGCCGCCTTCCAATAGCGCAGCCATCGCGTGCCACATCAGCCTGGTTGGCAGCGTGGCGGGCTACCGTGGCCTGCCCAAGAGCCTGGCTTACGGCCCCACCAAGGCAGCGCTGATCAACCTGGCCGAGACCTTGTACCTGGATCTGCATGACAAAGGCATCGGCGTGTCCATCATCAACCCCGGCTTTGTGAAAACGCCGCTCACGGCGCAGAATGATTTCAAGATGCCGGCCCTGATTTCACCCGAGGAAGCCGCCACGGCCATTCTGGAAGGTTGGGCCAACGGTGAATTCGAGATTCACTTCCCCAAGCGCTTCACGCGCTGGATGAAGGCCATGCAGGCCCTGCCGTATGGGCTGTTCTTCAGCGCCATCCGGCGCTTTGTGACGGTTTGAAAACGGCCTAGCCCGGCAGCGTGTCCATGAAGCTCGGGCGCAGCATCAGCTTGTCTTGCAGCTTGGCCAGATTAGCGTGGTCGGCGCGCCAGTCAATCTGCGCAAAGCGAAAATCCAGGTAACCCAGTGAGCAGCCCACGGCGATGTCTGCCAGGCTCAAATGGATGCCAGCGCAGAAGGGCTTGTCACCCAGGCCCTTGCCCATGGCCTTGACGCTCGCAACCACCTTGGCCAATTGGCGGTCAATCCAAACCTGGCTGCGCTGCTCGGCGCTGCGGCCGTCCCAGGTGGCTTCCAGGCGGGCCAGCACGGCCGCATCCATCAGGCCATCGGCCAGCGCTTCCCAAGTTTTGACTTCGGCGCGCTCGCGCCCCAGCGTGGGAATCAGCTTGCCAACGGGGGAAAGGGTTTCCAGGTACTCGACAATCACGCGCGAGTCAAACATGGCCTCGGCACCTTCCATCACCAGGCAGGGCACCTTGCCCAGCGGATTGGACTCGCCAATCGCCGTGTCCGCCGCCCAGACGTTTTCGTCCACAAACTGGTAGTCAAGCTTTTTCTCAGCCATGACGACGCGCACTTTGCGAACGAAGGGGCTGGCGATGGATCCGATTAATTTCATGTGGGGCTGTAATTTTGCAGTGACGCCCATTCTAGCGACAGGGCTTTGTCCCGGTGGCGGCATCCCCGCGCCCCTATCCGCGCCCGCGCCCGCCTGCGCACCGGAGCACGGAATGCACCTCGTGCGTAGTGCGCAACCTACAATCCGACGCATGACTTTTTCCACCATTTCCGCCCTGTCACCGCTGGATGGCCGCTACGCCGGCAAACTTGGCGCACTGCGACCGCTGATGAGCGAGCAGGGCTACATGCACCGCCGCGTGCAGGTCGAATTGGCCTGGTTCATTGCGTTGAGTGACGCCGGGTTTGCAGAGTTCAAGCCGCTCACGCCAGGTGCGCGCACTTACCTGCTGAATTTGGTGAAGAATTTCAACGAGTCTGACGGCCAGGCCATCAAGGAGATTGAGAAGACCACCAACCACGACGTGAAGGCGATGGAGTACTGGATCAAGTCCAAATTCGAGTCGCACCCGGAGCTGCAGAAGGCCGGAGAATTTGTGCACTTTGCCTGCACCAGCGAAGACATCAACAACACCAGCCACGCGCTGCAGCTCAAAAGCGCGCGCGATGTGGTGCTGCTGCCGGGGCTGGACGCGGTGATTGCCAAGCTGCGCAGCATGGCGCACGCCTTTGCCGACGTACCCATGCTCAGCCGCACGCATGGCCAGACCGCCAGCCCCACGACTGTGGGCAAAGAGATCGCCAACGTGGTGGTGCGCCTGGTGGCCGCGCGCGCAAAGATTGCAGCCATCCCAATCATGGCCAAAATGAATGGCGCGGTGGGTAACTACAACGCCCACCTGTCGGCCTGGCCAGACTTTGACTGGGAGGCGTTCGCCCGCCGCGTGGTGGAGACGCCCGAGCCAGGGCCTGACGCCGGCATTCGCCCCTGGGGCCTGGGTCTGACGTTTCAGCCCTACAGCATCCAGATCGAGCCGCACGACTACATGGCCGAATTTTTTGACGCCGTGGCCCGCACCAACACCATCCTGATTGACTGGTCGCGTGACGTGTGGGGCTACGTGAGCCTGGGGTACTTCAAGCAGCGGCTCAAAGAGGGCGAGGTCGGCTCCAGCACCATGCCACACAAGGTCAATCCGATTGATTTTGAGAACGCCGAAGGCAACCTCGGCCTGGCCAATGCCCTGCTCAAACATTTGAGCGAGAAGTTGCCCATCTCGCGCTTTCAACGCGATTTGACCGACAGCACCGTGTTGCGCAACATGGGCGTGGCGCTGGGTTACGCCGTGCTGGCCTACCAGTCGCTCAACACCGGGCTGGGCAAGCTTGAAATCAACGAGCAGGCTATAGCCGCAGACCTGGATGCCACATGGGAAGTGATGGCTGAGCCGATCCAGACGGTGATGCGCCGCTTTGGCCTGCCCCAGCCGTATGAGCAGCTCAAAAAATTCACGCGGGGTGAGGCCATGACGCGCGAGCTGATGCAGGGCTTCATCGCCAAGCTGGAAATTCCCGAAGCTGACAAAGAGCGCCTGCTGGCGATGACGCCTGCCAGCTACACCGGCATGGCGGCGGCATTGGCGAAGAGGGTTTGAGTTTCCTGTTTGGGTTTTCATTCCTCGCACTGAACTGAATTTCTATACAATCTGAATATTATTTCTTCAGATTGTATGGATTCATTTTCTCGGGATTTAACAGAAACGCTGCTGCGGCTGGCCCGCCAGTTTCCCGTGATCGCCGTGACTGGCCCCCGGCAGTCAGGCAAGACCACACTGGTGCGCCAGGCATTTTCAGGCAGGCCCTATGTCTCGCTTGAGAACCCGGTTGAGCTGGCTTTTGCACAGGGCGATCCGCGCAGTTTTCTGCAAAGGTATGCGCACGGCGCCGTTTTTGACGAAGCACAGCGCTGGCCCGACCTGTTCTCACACCTGCAGGGCATGGTGGATGCCGACAGGCAACCCGGCCGTTTTGTGCTGACCGGGTCGCAGCAGTTTGGGCTGATGGCGGGCGTTACCCAGTCGCTGGCGGGGCGCGTCGGCATGACAAGGCTGTTGCCATTGGCCTTGAGCGAACTCAGCCAGGCCCCCCAAAAAGATTTGTACACCCACCTTTGGCGTGGCGCTTATCCCGGCTTGTGGCAGCGCCAGCCTACGCTTGCGGAATGCAACGACTGGTTTTCAAGCTACGTGGCGACCTATGCCGAGCGGGATGTACGCCAGCTTTTGCAGGTTCAGAACCTGTCCACCTTCCAGCGCTTCCTGCGGCTGTGCGCTGCCCGCACCGGCACTTTGCTAAACCTGGTCACGCTGGCCAATGACACGGGCATCAGCCACACCACGGCGCGGCAATGGCTGTCGGTGCTGGAGTCCAGTGAGCTGGTCTTCCTGCTGCCGCCGTATTTCCGCAACTTTGGCAAGCGGCTGGTCAAGACACCCAAACTGTATTTCACCGACACTGGACTGGCGGCCTGGTTGATTGGCATCCGCGACCCCCAACTGCTGGCGCTGCACGCGCTCAGAGGCGCCTTGTTCGAGACCTGGGTGATCGGTGAATTCCGCAAGTACCGCTTCAACCAGGGCCTGCCAGCCGATCTTTATTTCTGGCGCGACAACAACGGCGTTGAGGCTGATCTGGTGTTTGAGACACCCGATGGCCTGCAGTGCGTCGAGATCAAGTCGGGCCAGACCCTCACCCCTGACCTGGTTCGGGCAGGCCGCGCTGCCACGCGATTTTTGACCGAGCCGGCACCCCCGCCGTGGCTCATTCACGGCGGCGAAGAAAGCTATATGCGTGAAGGCGTTCGGTGCATTAGCTGGCGCCGGTTTGGCCAGCCCGCTGCCGTTTTTTGAGCCGTCGGCCAACGACCTTCGTACCACCATCTGTCCATACTTCCCAAAAAATGGCCCTCAAATCCACCATCTTCAAGGCCAGCCTGCAAATTGCAGACATTGACCACGGCTACTACGCTGACCACACGCTCACGCTGGCGCGCCACCCGAGCGAAACCGATGAACGCATGATGGTGCGCCTGGTGGCGCTGGCCTTGCAGGCGCACAAACTGCAAACGGTTTGCGGCGGCGACGGCACATTGGCCTTTGGCGAAGGCATGTCAGACCCCGACGAGCCCGATGCCTGGCTGCGCGACTACACCGGGCTGACGCGGCTTTGGATCGAGGTTGGCCAGCCCGAAGACAAGCCGCTGCTGAAAGCCTGCGGCAAAGCCGATGAGGTGGTGCTGTACTGCTTTAATCACGCGGCCGAAGTGTGGTGGCGCGGCATGGAGAACAAGCTCAGCCGACCGCGCAATTTGAGCGTGTTCCGGGTGCCCACTATTGCCTCGCAAGCGCTGATTCCCTTGGCCCAGCGCAGCATGCAACTGCAGGCCACGGTTCAGGAAGGGGTGCTGATGCTGGGGGATGGTGCCAGCACGGTGGACATTGAGCCTGTACGCTGGAAATAGCCAAAAATAACTGTAAAATTAGCCTATAGCCCTCGTCCACAGTGCATAGTTGGCTATATAGTTTATAGCTTATCAATTTTTCCCTCAGCCGCGCGCTCGGCATACTTGTTGAAGCGCCACGCCGTGTCTTGCATGCTGATGCGCCGCCAGGTCTGGCGTTTTTCGACCGGGCGCATGTCCACCCAGTGCTGCACTTCAGCAAAGCTGCGGCCACAGCCTTTGCACTCCTCGTCGCCCTGGCTGGTGGAGCAAATGGCGATGCACGGCGTGTCTGGCGTGGTCTGATACCAGGCCAGCCAGGCGGTGTAGGCGTCTTTGGGGAAAGAGAACTCGTCCGCCTCCACTTCATGGTAGAAAATCATCAGCGCATAAACCTCGGCCAACGCGCGGATTTCAGGCTCCAGCGAAAAACCATCGGGTGAAGGTTTGCGTTCACGCCAGAAGTTGATGGCGGACTCGATGTCGGTGATGTGGATGCCAGCCATGGTTGCCAGTGTTGGAGGAGGCGCATCATAGCCCGCGCGGATTCTCGGCAAATAGCCTTAACTGTTGACAGGTTATCCGGAATAATGATCCAATGAAATGACGAAGGGGAGTAGCTCCCTCTCGCTGCAGCTCAGGGAGGCGCCTGCAAAACCGGTAACCGGTAACGGTAGCCGTAAGACAGTAGCCGCTGTGGCGAGTATCAACAGGTCGTCAATACGAAGCATTGCCAAATAGCACAGCTTCCGGTCTGTTGGGCACATATCGCATGATTTCATGTCGAGCCAGACCTTCGATTGTGACCCGTAGCGGGTCCGGTCGAGGCGTTTTCGGCGGCATAATTTTCGCCCTTAATTCCATTGTCCGGTTGGCTGCGGGTTGTTGATCGAAACGACTCGAAAGCTTTGTCATGGAATTTCTATCTGCCCCCTGGTGGTCTGCGCTGCTGGCCATCATCCTCATTGACTTGGTGCTGGCCGGCGACAACGCCATCGTGATCGCGCTCGCCGCGCGCTCGCTTCCCGCACAACTGCAGAAAAAAGCAATCATATGGGGCACGGTGGGTGCGATCGGCGTGCGCGTCGCCAT
>JANYJD010000010.1 GCA_025358555.1 Rhodoferax sp. | reverse complement strand
GGCCGACGTGGCGGTGTGGACCCAGGATCGCATCACGGTGCGCGCGGTGGGCGGGCGCGTGAAGCTGGTGGCGGCGGGCGCAGCCGCAGAAAGCAAGGCCATTTGGGTGGTGCGGGCTGGACAAATGTGGGTGGATGGGTTTGACTTTACAGGCGCGCGCGTGCCGGACCGCAACGGTGCTGGCATCCGCTTTGAGCGCGGCTTTTTGCAGGTGCGCAACTGCACGTTCACCGACAACGAGAATGGCATTCTCACGCGGGACCAGTTTGACGCGGTGCTGGAAATAGAGAACAGCGAGTTTGGCCACAACGGCCATGGCGATGGGCAAAGCCACAATCTTTACGTGGGGGCCATTGGCCGGCTGGCTGTCAGGGGCAGCTATTTTCACCATGCCAAGGTGGGGCACCTGCTTAAGAGCCGGGCCGCCGTGAACGAGATTTTCTACAACCGGTTGACCGACGGCAACGGGGGCCGCGCCAGCTACGAGCTGGAGTTTCCCAGCGGGGGCCTAGCCTACGTGGTGGGCAATATCATCCAGCAGGGCGCGCAGACCGAAAACCCGCACCTGGTGTCGTACGGCGCTGAAGGCTACAAATGGGCCAAAAACGAGTTCTATCTGGTCAACAACACGTTGATTGATAATCGGCCCCAGGGCGGCATTTTCTTGCGCGTCAGGCCCGGCATCGAGGCTGTGAAAGCAGTGAACAATTTGCTGGTGGGGCCGGGCAATCTGGCATCTGCCGGGCCGGGCGACTACCGCAACAATTTCAATGTGAGCCTGGACGAGTTTGCGCAGGCAGCGGGCGAGGACTACCGCCTCAAGCGTGGCTCTGGTGTGGCACGCAAGGCGATCGACCCAGGCAGCGCCAATGGCGTCAACCTGCGGCCTGCGGCAGAGTACGTGCACCGGGCCAGCACCCAGGCGCTCGCAGGCGCATTGCATAATCCGGGGGCTCTTCAAAGCATGCCACCCAATGCCGCGCCCTGACAACTTCAACACATTGCCTCAACGATGCCAGTTACCCATCCGCTTAATCAAGCCGATCTACAAGCCGATTTGACCCAGGGCTCCCCCCGGTTTTCAGAGCCCGCCATGGCCGCGCTGGCGCGCTCAGGCGACGTGCTGGCGGCCTGGCGCACTGCTGGCGAGGGCACCAGCAAGGGCACCCGCGAAGGTGCTTCGGCAAGCTCAATTGAAAAAGCACTGCACGGTATTTCGGGCGACTTTGCCGTGGGTCTGGCAGGGCCCGCTGGTCGGCGTTTTCTGGCCGTGGACCGCTTTGCCATACGCACCCTTTGCTACCGCGTGGATAACGGCCAATTGCGGTTTGCCGCGCGCGCCGATGACCTGGCGGACGCAGGCACCGAGATCGACCCGCAGGCGATTTTTGACTACCTTTACTTTCACGTCATTCCGTCGCCGCGCACCATCTACAAGGGCATCTTTCGGCTGCCTGCGGGCCACTACGCGCTGTTTGAAAACGGCCAGCTCACCGTGGCGCCTTATTGGGTGCCGACGTTTGATGAGCAGCCAAGGGCGTCTTTCGACGCGCTGAAAGACGAGTTCAGGCAACTGCTACGCGACGCCGTTGCCACACAGCTTGACGGCAGCAAACCGGCCTGTTTTCTGAGCGGCGGCACCGACAGCTCTACTGTGGCGGGCATGGCGGCCCTGGCCAGCGGCAAGACAGCGGCTACCTACTCGATTGGCTTTGACGCCCAGGGCTATGACGAGATGGAGTTTGCCCGCATTGCGGCCAGGCACTTCAAGACCGAGCACCACGAGTATTACGTCACGCCCGATGACCTGGTGCGCAGCATTGCTGCGGTGGCGTCGCACTACGACCAGCCATTTGGCAACTCGTCTGCCCTGCCCTCCTACTATTGCGCCAAGATGGCCCGCGAGGATGGTGTCAGCAAGCTGCTGGCCGGCGACGGGGGCGACGAGCTATTTGGCGGCAATACCCGTTATGCCAAACAAAAGGTGTTTGGCTGGTACGACGGTGTTCCGGCGGGGTTGCGCACGGGGCTGATGGAGCCGATGTCCCGCCTGTCGGTCATGAACCAGATTCCCCTGGTGAAAAAAGCGGCAAGCTACGTCACGCAGGCCAAGGTGCCCATGCCAGACCGCATGATGACTTACAACCAGCTGTTTCGCATGGGGGTAGAAGACGTGCTGACGCCGCAACTGCTGGCCCAAGT
>JANYJD010000004.1 GCA_025358555.1 Rhodoferax sp. | reverse complement strand
CAGATGTCAGGTCAACACCGCGCTCATCTCCGCAAAGCTGGTCGCCATGCCAGTTACGGGCAATTGCACGCCAATTTGCCGCTCAATCTGCGTTTTCGAGATGACGCCCCGGATGCGAATCGGGGCGGCGGCGGTGGCAGCTTCAATCACCAGCATGTGGGCGCGACCGGTCTTGACCAGAGCGGCAATGACTTGCTCGACATTGGCGCGGCTGAGGGTGGCGAAATCAATCGCATCCATGTCGGGCAACGGGGTCATGACATCGGCCACGCAAATGTCTTCAAATTTCACCTGTCGCTGGCTCACCAGGCGCAGGGGCTTTTCACCCTGCAGGTCGGCTGCCGTGACGATGCCATCCACGCCGGGCATCCGGGTCACCACAAACAGCAGCCGGACACCCTGGTGAATCATCATGAGTTCGGCTTGCGCCAGGGCCGCAGCGGGTTGCACCGTGGCCGCCCGCACTTGGGTCAGGTCGGTCATGACGGCCATGCCTGGGGACTCGAGCGTCACGCGCTCCTGTTGCGGCGGCTGCGCCTGGGCGATGGACGTCCCTGCGGACAGACGGAAAGTGGACAAAGCGCTGTTTGGCATAAATCACCTCCTGAGGCATCATGATTGTGCGCTTTTGGCCCAATTTATCAACCCAGCTAAGAACAGCAACTGTGCCCCAGTTAACGCCCTAGTTAACGCCTCAGTCAACGCACCAATCAACACGCCACTCGGCGCGCCACCAGAGCGCCTGGCCGGCCCGCGCCACCAGCCCCCGGAAATCAGGCCGCACGCCAAAAGATGTAGTCAGCCTGGTATTTGACAACCTGCTTTTGCCCGAGGTTGGAGGCCGCACAGGCGGATGCCGGTGCCACACCCCCCTGCGTTGCGACGCGCTGGATGTAAGTCACGCCCTGCATCGCACCCGCGCCCATGGCGGGGTTGGCCTTGACCAACTGCAACGGAATGCTGCCTGCGGCGGCAGGTGCTACGGCCAACTGCGCGCCAGTGACTTTTGAGCCATCGCTGTTTTCCCACGTGGCGGGCGGGCCAAAGTAGCGGCCAATCTGCGCGCCCTTGCGGTCCATCAATTTTGCGTCGGGGCCCACAAAAACCCATTCAAACTGGCCTGCCATGTTGGCCTTGGCACGGCACTCATACGTGATGTCGCCAGCGCCCACGGTTTCCATGGCGACCATATTGCCAGCCGGCACCTTTACGGCGTCGGGCAAACCTGCCTGGGAAAACGGGGCCATCATCGGCGCGGCGCCCATGTTGGAACAGGCGGCCAGTGTGAGGGCGGCAGCCACTGCGGTGCCAAAGGAAAGTGCGCTACTGTTTTTCATAAATGAGTCCTTTCGGGTGATGGGAAATTTTGCTGACACACAAAAGAGTACGCGGCAAACACGGGCGCTGGATTCAGAAAAGCCCGAAGATTTGTAGGACATTGCCGCGTGAATCCAAAGTTGCCAGCCAACCGTACTTGCACCACAGCGATTGCGGGTTTGTCCGGTGCCTGATTTATCGGACAATTCACGCATGAGCACCTCCAACCCGCCTGGCATTGCGCCGGGCTCAACATACCCGGACCACCCCACCGGGCAGGACAACGAACTGATGGCCCTGCTAGACCGCGTGGCCGCCCGAGACGAGGCGGCGCTCAAAGCCCTGTACGACTTGACCTCGGGCAAGCTGTATGGTTTGGCCATGCGCGTGGTGGCTCACCGCGACTGGGCCGAAGACGTGCTGCAAGAGTCCTTTCTGACCATCTGGCGCGTGGCCGCCGACTACCGCGCGGCGCTGAGCCCGCCCATGGCCTGGATGGGCCTGATTGTGCGCAGCCGCGCCCTGGACTGCCTGCGCAGGCGCACCGCAGACCGCAGCACCGTCACCCAGGAGCTTGACGACACCCTGGCAGAAACGCTGGAGGGCGATGCCGCCAACCCCATGGACACCACGCAGGCCAGCCAGCAGGCCTGGGCGCTGCACCAATGCTTGAGCCGTCTGGAAAATCGCCAGCGCGAGGTGGTCAGCCTGGCCTACTTGCGGGACATGAGCCACAGCGAGCTGGCCGACCAATTGCGCCTGCCGCTGGGCACCATCAAAACCTGGATCCGCCGGGGCCTGGACCAGTTGCGCACCTGCATGTCCCGGTTCGCCTGATTGCCGCGCCATGAACCTGACACAACACCCCGAACTGCTGGACCGGCTTGCCGCCAGCTACGCGTTGGGCACGCTGCGCGGTCGGCCGCGCAACCGGTTTGAAGCCATGGCGCGTGAGCAAGCCCCGGTGCGCGCCGCCGCCCTGATCTGGCAAGCGCGACTGAGCAGCATGGCCGAGTTGCAGCAAACCGCCCAGCCGGCCCCGGCCGTGTGGACACGCATTGACAACCTGGTGCGCGCTGAAAAAGAGAGCAAAACCATGCAGGCTGCGCGCGCAGCATCAGCCGCGCCCAAAGCCTCAGCGCCTTCCGCGTCATCTTCAGGCGGCTGGCTCAGCAGCCTGCTGCTGTGGCGCGGCGCAACCGCGTTGGGCGTGGCGGCCACCGTGGCAGCGCTGTTGGTCAGCGTGAACATGCGTGAGCAATTGGGGCAGCAACTCGGCAGCCAGATTGCCGCGCTGCGCACCCAGTTGCAGGCCACACCGCAAATTGAGTATGTGGCTGTCTTGTCAGACGACAAATCAGCAGCCAGCATTCTGGTGACGTTCGACACCAAAAACCGCAAGCTGGTCCTCCAACGTGTCGGCGGCTACACCGAGGCTGGCGAGAAGTCGCTGCAACTGTGGGCGCTGCCCCCAGCGGGTGGGCCTCGGTCACTGGGCGTGCTGGGCGCAGACAAGGTGCTGAACTTTGTCGCCGCCGAAGGCGATGTGCGCGAAGTGCCTACCCTGGCCATCAGCCTGGAGCCCAAAGGCGGCGTGCCCAGCGCAGGCGGGCCGACCGGGCCGGTGCTGTTCAAGGGGGCGTTGATTCAGAAGGTGCTTTGAGGGATGCTGGTTTTCCTCTAAGTTGCCTCGAGTGGGACGTTGTTCCGCAAAAGCGCGAGTCTCCTTTTTCGGCAGTCATCAGTCAAAAGCTTTTCTTTCATCGGACAGTTGCAAGCTGTTGATTTACATGTATTCACCTGTCAAAATTCAATTTTCATTTTTGAACGGTGAATGAACTACTTCCCCATCTCAGACAACGCGGCGCGCCAGACCATCGATGCGTCCACCGGACAGACCCCAGCTTTCGGCGAATGAGCGACGAGGGACAAAATGAGAGCGCCATCAACGACAAGGGTCTTGAGGTGGACTTCATTCGGCGCGAAGCCGAAGACGGCGATCTGCATCCCTTCAGGTTTTACGCCGACGAATTAGACCTCTGCCCTGCGCGCGCAACACGTGCGTCCGTTTTGACGCAATCGCACTTATTTGTACACCCGGTTATTTCTGCAACCGGCAAGATGGCCACCCTGCGCACGGTCGACCCGCAAACGTTTGTGACGTTCAAGCGCTGGGTGGCGGGGCACGCGCAAAATCGCGAACCAATCAAACGTCGACGTGATTTGCTCCAGGCGCAGGTTGTTCAAGAAATGCTGGACGAAGGGCTGGTGAGCACGGCCATTGCAAGTTGAGGCCATTTCTCGGCTACGCTACCCTCCTACCGGAGGACAGCGTGACCATCCAAAAACAGCTCTCGTTGGCAGCGGCCGTGCTGCTGGCGCTGCTTGGCACAAGTGCCCAAGCGCTCCAAATCACCAGCGTGTCGCCGCAGGGCGAAGTGGCATCTGTGCGGCAGATCGTCGCCAAGTTTGACGAAAGCGCCGTCAACTTTGGCGACCCCAAAGCGCCTGCACCGCTGACCCTGACGTGCAGCGATGCGCAAGCCACCCAAGGCTCGGGACGCTGGATCAGCGACCGGGAATGGGCTTATGAGTTTGAGCGTGACCTGCCACCCGGCGTGAGTTGCACGCTGCAAGTGCGCGGGGGGTTCAAATCGCCCAAGGGCGCGGAGCTGACCATTGCGCCCAAAGCCACCAGCGGCTACAGGTTCAATACTGGTGGCCCATTTGTCCGAAGCATCCGCCCCTATCCCGGCGGGCGCATCGACGAAGAGCAGTTCTTTGTGTTGCAGCTAAATGGCGCGGCTACGCTGGCCAGCGTGCAGGCGAATGTTTGGTGCGTGGTGGACGGGCTGGGCGAGCGGGTGCCGGTGAAGCTGATTGAGGGCACAGACCGTGCGCAGTTGCTCAAGTCCCAAGGGCTTGAGAAAGCCGCGGCTGCGGACCCCTTAAGCTTTGTCACGCTGGCCTGCAACCGGCGGCTCACGGCATCTGCCAACGTGCAAGTCATTTATGGCAAGGGTGTGTCCACGCCTGCGCTGGG